>JAJFJB010000166.1 GCA_021774435.1 Alphaproteobacteria bacterium | reverse complement strand
CCATCGTGTGAAGAGATCCCGGCTGTCGCGGTCGAGGTCCGTCAGCGCAAGGCGGTTGACGCCGCCCTTTGCGGTCGCGCCGATCCGGGCCATCTCCATGAGACTGTCCCAGAGCCGGTCGCCGTCGATTTTAAGGTTTTCCATTGTACCTGCCTCCCGATGCTTTGATCTCAGACCGGGATCATAGCGCATCGGGCAATCAGGGGAACGTTCAACTGCCTACGATCAAGCGATAATCCGGTGTGGTGTTAAGCGGGCAGGAGTAGACGTATTCACCGGGCTTGAGTTCGACTTCGTAATCCAGGGTTTTGCCCGTGGTCATGCCGCCGCCGGAAACGCTTGTCTTGCTCAACTTATGGAGCGGGTTGCGCCAATCATAATCCTTGTCGCGGACCCAGAAACCGAGGGAATAAGGCACGTTCTTGTTCGTAACCCGGAAGATGTACTTGCCAGGTTTCAATTTCAGCGGTGCCGCTTTGGCAAGCCGCTCGGTGCCATTCTTGGCGTTAATCGCTTCGCAGTCGGCTTTTTTCTGCGACGTGTATTTGTGATCGACGTTGTTTTCCGATTCGACGAACTGGCACGCGACCTGTGTCAGCTCGATTACCGTCGGTTCCGCCGCCACTGAACCCGCACCGAGCGGTACGGTGAACATGAAACCCAAGCTCGTCCATTTGAGAAAATTACGCATTTTTGCCTCCCTTTAACAAACTGTTGGCAGAAATTTCCGAACCTGAATTCATAGGATTATCTGGCGTGCCTGTCGCCGCGAACAAGGTGGTAAATTGTAAAGATTTTGTAACGTGTTGGTTGAACTGCGTGTCACTGGACAAGCCGTCGGCGGCGCCCTAGAAGGGGAAGATGCGAACGCTTGATTTTGGCGGCGTCACGGTCGACAGGGTCGTCGAATCCGAGGGGCCGAGTTTTCACCCGGGCTTCATCTTTCCCGATGCGACGCAAGACGCGCTTGCCGGGGAAATGGAATGGCTCCGGCCGCGCTTTCTGGATGCGGCGAGCGGACGGCTATTGATGAGCCTGCATAGCTACGTCATCAGAACGCGGTATCACACGATCCTGGTCGATACCTGCGTAGGCAATCACAAGGAGCGTCCCTCCACGCCGCCCTGGCATCGGCGAAACAGCACTTGGTTGGACGATCTCCGTGCGATCGGTGTGCCGCCGGAGTCGGTGGATTTCGTGCTCTGCACGCATTTGCATGTCGATCATGTTGGTTGGAACACGCGTTTGCACGATGGCCGCTGGGTGCCGACCTTCCCCAATGCGCGCTATTTGTTCCACAAGGATGAATATGCGCATTGGGAAAAGCACGACATGCCGTATGTCGGTTCCGGCACGACGGAAGGCAGCTTCGAGGATAGTGTGTTGCCAGTGGTGGCTGCGGATCTAGCCGACTTTGTGGATGGCGACCATGGGATCGAAGACGGGCTTTTTCTGGAAGCGTCGCCGGGCCATACGCCGGGGCATGTCTGTCTGCATCTGGAAGGCGGCAGGCACCATGCGCTGTTCACGGGGGACATGATGCACCACCCGGTGCAAATCGCCTATCCGGAGTGGAACAGCCGTTATTGTTTTGACCCGGATCTTTCCCGCGCAACGCGACAGGCGACCGTGGAACGCTACGCGGACACCGCCACGCAAATACTCGCCGCGCATTTTCCGATGCCGGTCGTGGGGCGCATCGTTTCGAACCGCGAGCGCTGCAAGCTGTCCGTTTAGGCGCTTTCCGCCAGGCGCGAGGCTCGCTTGCGTTCGTGCGGGTCGAGGAATCGTTTGCGCAAGCGGATGCTGTCCGGCGTCACCTCGACCAACTCGTCATCCTGCACATAGGCGATGGCCTGTTCCAGCGACATGCGCCGTGGTGGGGTCAGTTTTACCGCGTCGTCGGTACCGGATGCGCGGATATTGGTGAGCTGCTTCGATTTGAGCGGGTTGACCTCGAGGTCGTTGGTCCGGCTGTTCTCGCCGATGATCATGCCCGTATAGACCGGCACGCCGGACCCTATGAACAGAGTCGCGCGGGCCTCCAGCCCCATGAGACCGTAGGCCACGCTTTTACCGGCATTGGTCGAGATCAAGACGCCGCTGCGCCGTCCCGCGACGGCGCCCGCATAGGGGCCGTATTCCCGGTAGACCCGGTTCATGACGCCCGTGCCGCGTGTTTCCGTTAAAAAGTCACCGTGATAGCCGATGAGACCGCGCGACGGCGCGACGATATGAAGCCGCAGCTTGCCCCCGCCGGAAGGGCGCATCTCCACGACTTTGCCGCGCCGGGTGGCGATGGATTCCATCACCGTGCCGGAAAATTCTTCGTCGACATCGATGACCACATCTTCATACGGTTCCAGCAGAGCACCCGAAACCGGATCCTTGCGGTGCAGCACCTGTGGCCGGCTGATTGAAAGCTCGAAGCCTTCGCGGCGCATGGTTTCGATCAGCACGCCGAGCTGAAGTTCGCCCCGACCGGCAACTTCGAAGGCATCGCCATCTTCCGTCTCCGTGACCCGGATCGCGACATTGCCTTCGGCCTCGGCGAGCAACCGGGCGCGGATCAGGCGCGATGTCACTTTCTTGCCGGCTTGACCGGCAAGCGGTGAGTCATTGACCGAGAAAATCATCGCCAGGGTCGGTGGGTCGACCGGCTCGGCCGGCAGGCTTTCGGTAATCGTGAGGTCGCCAAGCGTATTGGACACCGTGGCGTCGCTGAAGCCCGCGACGGCGACGATGTCGCCGGCGTGCGCCTCTTCCACTGGTGTCCGGGAGACACCATCAAAAGCCAGAACCTTGGTAATGCGGGTCTGATCCACTTTGTTGCCGTCGATATCCAGTGCCTTGGCGGTCATATTCGGGATGATCGTGCCGGATTCGATGCGCCCGGTCAGGACTCGGCCGAGATAGGGATCGCTTTCCAACGTCGTTGCCAGCATGCGGAAGGGGCCGCCTTCGACGACCGTGGGGGCCGGGACATGTTCGATCACCGTCTCGAACAGAACCGACATATTATCGGTCAATTCGCCCGAATCGGCAGAGGCGCGGCCTTGTTTCGCGGAAGCGAACAGGATCGGAAAGTCGAGTTGTTCGTCGCTGGCGTCTAGCGTTACGAAGAGATCGAAGACCTCGTCGTGAACCTCGTCGGGGCGGGCGTCGGGTTTGTCGACCTTATTCACCACGACGATGGGCTTGAGCCCGAGCTTGAGCGCCTTCGCCGTCACGAATTTGGTCTGCGGCATGGGGCCTTCCGACGCATCGACCAGCAGCAATACACCGTCGACCATGCCCAGAATACGCTCCACCTCACCGCCGAAATCGGCATGGCCAGGGGTGTCGACGATGTTGATGCGCGTTTCGTTCCAGGTGACGGATGCGCATTTAGACAGGATCGTAATACCCCGCTCGCGTTCCTGATCGTTGCTGTCCATGACGCGCTCGACAACCTGCTGGTTGGCGCGGAATAGCCCACTTTGCTGCAGGAGTGCGTCGACGAGTGTCGTTTTGCCATGGTCGACATGGGCGATGATGGCGATATTACGAATGTCCACGACGGATACCTTGCGCGCATGTTAGGGGGAGCGGCTAAGCCACTGTGGCCACCATCTAATCCATCCAAGTCGGGAAATCCAGCCCTTATGTTGCGGGAATAGTTAATCTATCCGCGACATAACGACCGCATTCAGGGTTCTCGGTCGCCCGCTATCGGCCCCGCATATCCGCGGCGAAAGAACCGGTGCGACACGCGCCACGCAACGTCAATTTCTCGCACGGACACCCTATAGCCGCCGCGCACCGCTATGCTATAAGGCGATATCTCGCGCCCGTAGCTCAGCCGGATAGAGCACTTGATTCCTAACCCGGCTGCGCTGCTCTTATTAGGCCATATTCAGCCTAATCGTGGTTCGCGACCCCCTGAATACACGACACAATCGACCTAACAGCGCCTGTTGCTGCCTGTCAGAAACTGCGCGCTTTCGGTGTTCGTAACGGTGTTTTCAGGAGCTTGCCAGCATGGCAGTCATCAACCTCACCGAGGCCAGGATAAGGGGCCTCGCCCTGGGCAGCGGCATCCACCGCGACCGGCAGGTCAAGGGCCTGATGGTAATATGCCACAGGACGACAAAGACGTATGCGGTCCAGGGCGACGTTCGCCGCAACGGCCGCCACGTCAGGACCGTCCGGGTCAAGATCGACCGTGTGGACAGGATCGGATTGCGCGAGGCGCGGAACCGCGCCCGCCAGTTGATGTCCACCATCCAGTCAGGAGTGGATCCGACTGCCAGGCCAGAGGAGTCGGGCATCACTTTGGCAGAGGCCTATGACACGCACATCGCGGAGCGCGATCTGAGGCCTGCAACGGTCAAGGACTACCGATATCACATAGACAGCTACCTAAGATCGTTTCGGAAGCGCGCTGTTGCCGACATAAGCCGAAGCGATGTTCGAGAGATGTATGAGCGCCTTAGGAAGAACAGCGGCCAGACCACGGCATCAGGCGTGATGCGATCGATGCGCGCTGTGATCAACACGGCAAGGCGGATCGACGAGACTTTGGGTCCGAACCCGGTGGACGCGTTGAGGTTTCCCGCTCCAAAGCCGAGGAAGGTGGCACCTCTGGACATCGCCGAGTGGTGGGAAAAGACGGATGCCATAAACCCTGTTCGGCGCGACCTCTACCGCACGATGCTGCTGACCGGCGCCCGAAGGACGTCGATCCTGACGCTGGAGCGGACCGACATCGACCTGGACTCAAGGGTCATCAACTTCCGTCACATGAAGACGCACGGCGAGATGCTCTTTCCGATGGGTCCGTTCCTGACAGAGATGCTGAAGAAGAGGATGGACGAGGATGAGCTGTTCAGGAGCCGCTGGCTGTGGCCGTCGATGACGAGCAAATCGGGCCGCACAGTGAACGCCATGCAGAAGGGCCTGCCGAGCCCGCACCACTACCGCCACCACGCCCGCACATTCCTCATCGCCGCTGGCGTTCCATACGCCGAGTCGGCCCTGCTGCTGGGCCACAAGCTGCCAGGGGCGACGGGCGGTTACGTCCACCCCGAACACCTGGTTGAGCACCTGCGGCCGCATGCCGAGGCGCTGGAAAACCTCATTCTTTCAAGGCTGTAGAAAAAACTTCGCCTGAACCGCGATTCGTTGGTATGCGTGGGCATATAGGGCTTGATAGTATTCGAATAGGTGCTGATTAGCGCCTACAGGGTCCAGCAGCAACTGCTGCATGGGCACCTTCAGACAGTGAAATGACAGTGAAACCGAAACCCACTGTCCGTCGCGATCTTCGCGGCGGCTGTCAGAGGAGGTGCGCATGCACGCCAATGCCGAAAGGCCGACTTTCACCTCACCGTGGCTGAACACGGAAGAGGCTGCTTCCTACCTGGGCAACTCGCCCAAATCCCTCGCCATCTGGCGCTGCCAGGGCCAGGGTCCCCGATACCACATCCTGAACAAGCGCTTGGTCCGGTACCACGTCGACGACCTGGACGCCTTCGTCGTCAGGGGAGACGGAGGCGCATCCGATGCTCTTTCCAACTCATAAGGAAAAGCCCCGCCAGGCTGCAACCGGCGGGGCTCCATTAGATGAACAAACGCACGAGGAAGAATTATGAACAACGATAACGTAACTGGAGGGCCGACCGAGCCCTCGAATGACATCCACCCTGCACCGCCGACAAAAACTGATGCTTCTTTGTTGGAACCCCTGGCCGAGGTGGGTTATGAGCTGATCCCGCTGAAGCGAAACGGCAAGGTGCCGACCGACAAGAACTGGACCCGACGGCCGTACAAGAACCCTGATCAGATCGCCCACATGAAGCGCGGCGGCAACGTCGGCGTAAGGCTACGCGCCAGCGACCTGGTCATAGATGTCGACCCCCGAAACTTCAGGGATGGTGATGACCCCTTCAAGCGCCTCTGCGACGATCTCGGTTTCGACCCGGCCACCTGGCCCTGCGTCGAAACAGGCGGCGGAGGTTTCCACTTCTACCTGACCAAGCCGGTTAGCGTCCCCGTAAGGGATACATTGGGAGGCTACCCCGGCGTCGAGTTCAAGACCCTGGGGCGGCAAGTCGTCGCGCCAGGATCGGTGCACCCCGACACCGGCCGAAGGTACAAGTGGGCGGCAAATGCAGACGACCTGTTCCTAGGCGCGCCCGCCGCGCCAGATGCGTTAATCGACGCCATCGCGCGCACGAAGGCAGCACCGTCCAGCAACGAAACCGGCACGCACTCATCCGAGGAAATCGCCCAGATGCTGGCGGCGCTGGACCCATGCGACTTTGCCGAGCACGAAACATGGCTGGAAGTCATGATGGCCTGCCACCACGCGAGCGGCGGTGATGCCAAGGCCGAATTTGTAGGGTGGTCAACCGGCGACCCAAATTACGCCGACCACGCGGAACTAATATCCGCCAGGTGGGACAGCTTGGGTGCAGCGGGCAATGAAGCCGCGGTTACGGTGCGCACGCTGATCAGGCTCCTGCACAAAGCCGGGCGCGAAGATGTCATTCCGGTCCCAAGCGCAGAAGACGATTTCGACGTCGTGACCGATGACGACATCCCGGAAGGCGCACTAAAGTCTGCCCCGCAAGATATGGAGACGCCTAA
>JAJFJB010000165.1 GCA_021774435.1 Alphaproteobacteria bacterium | reverse complement strand
GGCAAATCGACGCTTTTCAATCGATTGGTTGGCAAGCGACTTGCCTTGGTTGATGACACACCAGGCGTTACGAGGGACCGGCGCGAAGGCGAAGGCCGGATCGGTGATTTGGAGTTTCGTGTGATTGATACCGCGGGACTTGAAGATGCGTTCGACGACAGTTTGGAAGCGCGCATGCGCCGTCAGACGGACCGCGCGATCGAGGAGGCGGATGTCGCGCTTCTCCTAATCGATGCGCGTGCCGGAATTACGCCGCTGGATGAGCATTTCGCGAATTGGGCCAGGCGCGGCCAAACGCCTGTCATACTCCTCGCCAACAAGTGTGAAGGCCGGGTCGGGCAACAAGGCGCCTATGACGCCTACGCATTGGGCCTTGGAGATCCGATACCCGTATCAGCGGAACACGGCGAAGGGATGGGGGAGCTCTTTGACGCGCTGCTGCCCTTTCAAATCGAAAGTGAAGAGGACGATGAGTCAGCGGACAACAGACCGTTGCAGCTTGCTATCGTCGGTCGCCCGAATGTCGGAAAGTCGACACTGGTAAATCAGTTAGTTGGCGAAGACCGGCTCCTGACCGGCCCGGAAGCCGGCATTACACGTGACGCCATTGGCCTTGATTGGGAATACAAAGGGCGGGCACTCAAGCTTTTTGATACGGCAGGCATGCGCCGCCGTTCCCGAGTCTCGGAAAAGATTGAGAGGCTCTCGACGGCTGATGCGCTACGAGCCGTGCGGTTCGCACAGGTGGTCGTTCTGCTCTTGGATTCCGCCGATATGATGGAGAAACAGGACCTTACGATTGCGCGCCAGACTATCGAAGAAGGGCGGGCACTCGTTGTCGCGGCAAACAAATGGGATTTGGTCTCGGATAGGGAAGCGGCGCTTCGCGTTTTGCATGACCGATTGGAAACTTCGCTGCCGCAGGTTCGCGGCGTGCCCGTCGTAACGTTGTCGGCCCTGAATGGGAGCAATCTCGATAAATTGCTGGATGCGGTTTTCGCGGTTTATGACATTTGGGACACGCGCATCGAAACGTCGAAATTGAATGAATGGCTAGGCTATATGCTGGAAGCGCATCCGCCGCCTTTGGCTTCGGGCCGCCGGATTAGGCTGCGTTACATGACGCAAATAAAATCGCGACCGCCGACATTCGCCATTTGGACGTCGCGCCCGGACGCGTTGCCCGAGTCATATTTGCGCTATCTGACGAATGGCTTGCGGGACGATTTTGGACTCAGCGGGATACCGTTGCGGTTGCTGCTCCGAAAAGGCCGCAATCCCTATGCCAAAGGAAAATAGCCTTGCCTTCTAATCGTATGGCCGTTGTCGTTTTGGTTGCTGCGGTTCTTGGCGGGTGTGCGGGCGATCCTTCGGCGGAGCAATCCAATATTACTTTAGATGGCCGTTGGGTCGGTTTCTTTGAAACGTCTCTGGGTCCCTTTGGTTGTCCGGGACGCGGCGTCATGGAAATCAACGTTGAGAATCGATTGATCGTTGGTGAAGCGCAAGGAAATGGTTTCGTGATGTCGGTGATTGGAACCTTGGGTGACGACGGTTCGATACAAGATGGTATATTCAGACGGGATAACAAAGCTGCGGCTATCGTTACGGGGACATTCTTGAAAAACGATGCCGCAGGGCGATGGCAGGGTGCTTCCTGCGAAGGCATTTGGTCTTTACGATGGATCTCCGGGTAACGGCTAAGTCGCGTCGATAATTGATCCGTTCTCTTGGCATGCCGTTTCCGCGAGCGCCACGAATACATCCGTTACGTCATCAGGCGATATCAGGTTGTTCGGATCTTCCCCGGGGAATGCTTGCGCTCGCATCGCTGTTCGCACGGGGCCAGGGTTTACTATATTGGCCCGGACTTTCGTCTTCGCGACTTCCCCGGCATAAGTTTGGATGAGCGCTTCCAGCGCTGCCTTACTGGCCGCATATGGGCCCCAATAGGGGGTGGCACTTCGTGCGGCATCTGACGAAACGAAAATGGCCCTGCCCGCATCGGAGAGCCGGAGCAAGGGGTCAAAACTTCGGATAAGGCGGAAATTCACGGTGGCATTGAGTGCCATCGTTTCTTCCCAAACCGCTGGACTGACATGAGCCACAGGGGAAAGAATGCCCAGTGAACCAGCGTTGCCGACAAGGATATCGAGACGGCCGAACCGCTGATGGATAGCACCGCCCATCTGGTCGATTTGGTCCATTTCCATGAGGTCGGCCGGGACCAGCGTGGCCTTGGCGCCTATTGCCTGTATGGCGTCGTCGACTTCTTCCAGACCGCCTACAGTACGAGCCGTGAGAATCAGTCGTGCACCCTCCGTTGCAAAGCGGCGCGCTACGGCGGCGCCTATGCCACGGCTGGCACCAGTAATGAGGGCAATGCGGCCCTCGAGACGCCCACCCATATCAGCCTATTTCCGCCAATAACGAAAGCTGCCGGGAATCCCGTTCGCCGTCCAAATCGGTTAGTGGTATCGGATAATCGCCCGTGAAACAGGCATCGCAGTAGTGCGGTGAGTCTTGGTTTCGTTCCGATTGGCCCATCGCTCGATACAGCCCGTCGATTGAGATAAACCGAAGCGAGTCCGCGCCGATCAACTGACGCATGGCTTCAACATCGTGTTTCGCCGCGAGGAGCGCACTTCGTTCCGGTGTATCGACGCCATAGAAGCACGAATTCGTCGTCGGCGGACTTGAGATCCGCATATGGACTTCCTTCGCACCGGCTTGCCGGACCATTTCGACGATCTTCCGCGATGTCGTGCCCCGAACGATCGAGTCGTCGACCAGCACCACCCGCTTGCCGGTAATATAGGCGCGGTTGGCGCTATGCTTCAGTTTAACGCCGAGATGACGAATTTCGTCCGACGGCTCGATGAAGGTTCGGCCGACATAGTGATTGCGGATGATGCCGTATTCGAACGGTGTGCCAGCAGCTTGAGAGAACCCAATCGCCGCTGGTACGCCGGAATCCGGAATGGGAACGATCACGTCGGCATCCATCGGTGATTCCTTGGCGAGTTCCATGCCGATCCGCTTACGCGCTTCGTAGACCGAAGTGCCTTCGACCATGCTGTCAGGGCGGGAAAAATAGATATATTCGAAGACGCAGAAACGGGACGGCATTGGCGGGAATGGGAAATGGCTGTGAACACCATCCTCATCGATGACAATCAATTCGCCCGGATTGATGTCGCGGACATATTCCGCGCCAATAATATCAAAGGCGCAACTTTCCGATGCCAAGATATGAGACTCCCCAAGCTTGCCTAGCACCAACGGGCGCACGCCCAATGGGTCGCGAACGCCAATCAGCATATTGTCCGCCAATGCGACAATCGAATAGGCACCTTCGACTTGGCGTAAGGAGCTGATAAGCCGTTCGACGACCGTACCGCGCCGTGTCGCCATCAAGTGAATGATGATCTCGGTATCGGTGGTGGATTGGAATATACAGCCCTGATGGACAAGTTCCTGGCGCATGGTGAGCGCGTTCGTCAGGTTGCCGTTATGCGCGATGGCTAGCCCGCCAAATGCGAGATCGGCATATAACGGCTGGACATTGCGCATCATCTGCTCGCCGGTGGTCGAGTACCGTGTATGTCCAATCGCGGCGAGTCCGCTTAGCCGCTCGATCACAGATTTTCGGCTGAAAATATCGCCGACCAGTCCGGTATCTCTGTGGGCAGGAAACTGAACGCCATCGAAGCTGACGATTCCCGCAGCCTCTTGTCCGCGATGCTGCAAAGCATGCAGGCCAAGCGCCGTGAGGGCGGCAGCTTCCTCATTGTCGAGAATGCCGAAGATCGCGCATTCTTCGTGCAGCTTGTCGTCATCGAAAGGGCTTGTGGTTAGCATGGGAACGCTTACCTTTACCGGTTGGTATCGATGAGCCGCTGCATTTCGCGGCGCTCATTCTGGTTATACGAGGATGGCTTGTCCGTGCTTCCGCCATTGCGCAATTTGTTCATAAGCCGCTCCGCTTCCACGGCCTGATTTGTTGTTTTTTTTGCGTCTTCAGCAATAGATTTAGTCTCGAGTTGCATGTTCTTGGGAACGATCTGGCGCAGGAATTCGGCACTCTGCTGAACATAAGGTTTAGCGCGTGCATCGGCGATATACGGTGCTAGCTCATCGTCTGTCCAGAACCATGTGGCCGCGATATATGCGACGCTGACGAGCAGGGCACCGCGCAGCAGACCAAAGAGAAAGCCGAGTCCGCGGTCTAATGCGCCTAGCGCACTCTCCTTCACCCGCCCGGAAATGGCATGGTTCAACAACGTCAAGATGACCAAAGCGACAACGAATAACACCACACCGGTGACGATATCCGCGACGACTTTAATAGCAATGATTTCACGCACATACGGTTGGGCATAGGCAAATCCGTATCCGGCCGCCAGCGCTGCGCCAATCCATGTCGCCAACGAAAGTACTTCGCGCACGAGACCGCGGAAGTATGCAAGAAGGCCGGAAATAAGGAGAACAATGACGATTACGACATCGGCGATTTCGAAAGGTATCGTCATCGCCCTGACTCTTAACCTACGGCGCGCGGTTTAACCGCGCTTTGCTCAGGGAACAATCCGAATAGATCGCTTACTGACGCGCATTCCCGGACGGTAATTCCTTCCTTCGCCGCCTTGCTGCGCCATTTTGGTGTGAGCGCCTGTGAAAATCCAAGTTTGCCAGCTTCTTTCAATCGTGCGGCCATCTGGCTTACAGCCCGAATTTCACCGGACAGGCCAATTTCGCCGAAAACAACCATCTCGGCCGGCAATGGCTGCTCCGAAAGGGCCGACGCCAGCGCTGCCGCGACGGCGAGATCTGCGCCTGGTTCGCTAATGCGCAATCCGCCAGCCACATTGAGATAGACATCCTTGCCCGCGAAACTCATCCCCGCGCGCGATTCCAGCACGGCCAGCACCATCGAAAGCCGTCCGCCATCCCAACCGACGACATTCCGGCGAGGCGTGCCAAGCGGTGAGGGAGCGACCAAAGCCTGTATTTCAACGAGTACCGGCCGGCTGCCTTCCATCCCGGCAAAAACGGCTGCGCCCGAGACGTCGTCGTTACGGTCCGCCAGGAACAGGGCCGACGGGTTAGCCACCTCTTCCAAACCGCGTTCTGTCATTTCGAATACACCGATCTCATCGGTGGGGCCGAAACGGTTCTTTACAGCGCGGAGAATCCGAAATTGATGGCCGCGTTCGCCTTCGAAATACATTACGGTATCGACCATATGCTCCAGCACCCGCGGGCCGGCGATTGTTCCCTCTTTGGTAACATGGCCGACAAGCAGAAGCGTTATGCCTCTCCGCTTTGCGAGCCGGATTAGCTCTTGCGCTGATGCGCGAACCTGACTGACCGTCCCAGGTGCCGATTCCAGCGCGTCGAGGTACATCGTCTGAATGGAATCGATGACGACGACATCTGGTGCCTCGCTTGTGTCCAATGTAGCGATCACGTCGCGAACGTTGGTTGCGGCTGCTAAGGCGACGGGTGCATTCGTAACGGTCAGGCGCTCCGCGCGCATCCGGACTTGGTCTATGGATTCCTCACCGGAGATATAGGCGCAACGGGCGCCCACAGTGGATTTCGTTAAGCCGGCGACTGCCTGCAGCAGCAAGGTAGATTTGCCAATGCCGGGGTCTCCGCCAATCAACAGCGCAGAGCCTGGCACTAGTCCGCCGCCGGCGACACGGTCAAATTCACCAATCCCCGTTTTGCGGCGTTTGGTTTTCTGTTTTTCACCGTCCAGCGCTACAAAATCGACAGTCCGTCCGCCGCGTTTCGGGCTCTTCGCCTTGCTTCCTATTGGAGCGGATTCGGGCGCGGCTTCCTCGGTAATCGCATTCCAGGCGCCGCACGCATCGCAGCGTCCAGCCCATCGGGGATGAATGGCACCACAGGCCTGGCAGACATGTCTTGTCGTTGCGCGCGCCATTCAACGGTTCTCCCGCGGTGTGACAGTTCGTGTCACAGCCGGCGCAGTTCCATCTGGATTGGTCCATCGGCACGGCCATAAATGAATTGGTCCACGTGCGGTTCTCCAGAATGGTCTATATCGGCGGTTTTGCCGACCCAAATGATCTTTCCCTTATACAGCATTGCGATGTGGTCGGAAATCTTGCGTGCGCTTGCCATATCATGTGTGATGGATAGCGCTGTCGCGCCCAGTTCTTTGACGCATTTGACAATCAGGTCGTTGATGATATCGCCCATAATTGGGTCGAGGCCAGTGGTTGGTTCATCGAAGAAGATAATATCCGGTTCCGTCGCGATCGC
>JAJFJB010000164.1 GCA_021774435.1 Alphaproteobacteria bacterium | reverse complement strand
AGACGCAGGATAAGATCGAAGCCGCGGAGTAAGGAATACACAGATCATCGCGCCGTTGGCATTTCGAGCAGACGAGAGAAAACGCCATGACAATGTTAGAGGTTCACCGGGGCGAGGGCGCATGGCTAGGCCCGGATATGGCACGGCGCGACGACTGGATTCACACCTTTTCCGACACTGAAGTTGCGGAACTGGAGGCCGTCGCCACTGCGGTGGCGGGGCAGGACATCGTATCTCTAGAGGCATCGCACTTTACGATGCCCGGCCTCGATCCCGTCCTGGCGCGCAGTCGAGACGATGTCGTGGACGGTCGCGGATTTGTCCTGCTTCGCGGCTTGCCGGTTAAGAGTTGGTCACGGGAGCAGACGGCGCGCGCCTTTTGGGCCATTGGCAGCCGGATCGGAATCCCGGTTACGCAGAACCCCGTCGGCAATATTTTGGGGCATGTCACAGATGTCGGCGGAGACGCAGATCACCCAAACCAACGCGGGCATCAGTCGAGTGACGCGCTGCCATTCCATACGGATATTGGCGCGGAGGTCGTGGGTCTATTCTGTCTACAGGGTGCCCAATCGGGTGGCGAGTCTGGCGTCGTCAGTGCCGCCACACTCTGGAACGAGTTGCTTGCGCAGCGGCCAGATTTGGCGGAACTACTGACACATTCATTCTATTACGACCGGCGCGGCGAGGACGTTGAGGGTCAGGATCCTTGGTATGAAATGCCGGTCTTCATGCCGACCGACGGGCGGGTTGTGGCAAGCTACGTCCCGCGCTTTATTCGCAGTGCGCAGCGGTTCGAAGAATTGCCTCGACTGACCGACAAGCAGTTGGAAGCGCTGGATATGGTTCAGACGCTCGCCGACGATCCACGCTTCAAGCTGGAAATGGACTTTCGCCCCGGCGACATACAGTTCGTCAATAATTTGGTTTTGATGCACAGTCGGACAGCTTATGAGGATTGGCCGGAGCCGGAGCGGAAACGCCAACTTCTGCGGCTTTGGTTAAGCGTGCCGGATGGCTGGCCGTTGCCCGATGCCTATTTTGCGCGTTATGGTACTGATCCCAAAACCGGCCGGCCACAAGGCATCAACCTGCCACCGGGGATCGACCTGACCGCGCCCTTGACGCCCCCTGTGCTGCGAACCTGAATTAATCTCCAATCGTGTGCGACAGGCCGTAAGTGCCTGTCCTATGCCCCAACGTGAAAGTCTGACATTGTTTATGATGAAACGAGCCGCCACCGTTTGGTTAGCGTTTGCGATGCTTCTTGGCGGCGTAGCCCCGAGCTGGAGTGCCGGTTTTCAGACGGCGCTGGAAGGTGCCCAGCTAGGCGATGCCCGTGCTCAGTTCGACCTGGGTGTGATGTACGAGGAAGGGCAAGGGGTTTCGAAGGATTACGAAGCCGCCGCGAAATGGTACCGGCGCGCTGCGGAGCAGGGCCTGGCGGATGCGCAAACCAATTTGGGATTTTTGTATACGCATGGGCTGGGCGTGCCCTGGGATCGGGAAATCGCCATTAAGTGGCTTCGGGCAGCCGTAAAGCAGAGGTTTCCACGCGCGCAATTCGTTCTGGGGGAGATGCATTTAAAGGGGCGCGGCGTGCCGCAAAGCTATGAAAATGCGGTGAAATGGTGGCGGCTCGCTGCGGAACAGGACTACGCCCTCGCTCAGTACAAAATGGGCGTGATGTATGAAAAGGGGCAGGGAGTCTCGCGAAATTTCGAGACCGCCGTGAACTGGTACCGCCGCGCTGCAAAGCAAGAGTATGCGGATGCCCAATTCAGTCTCGGCTGGATGTACCGGAAAGGTAAAGGCGTGTCAGAGGACGACAAAACGGCTGTGAAGTGGTACCGGCTTGCCGCTGAGCAGGGGAATGCAAAAGCGCAGTTCAACCTGGGTGTGATGTATTTCACGGGAAGCGGGGTTCCGAAGGATAATGTCTACGCGCATATGTGGGGAAGTCTGGCTGCAGCCAAAGGCAATAAATACGGCGGCGAAGTGAAAAACCATGTCAAAAAACAGATGTCGCCGACCGAACTCGCGACCGCGAAAAAACTGGCGCGCGACTGCATCGTCAGAAAATACAAAGGATGCTGACCGAACGTTGCACGGTGCGCAGCACGTAACGAGTTGCCTTATGTCAGCGTAATGCGGGGGTTCAGAACCCTGTAAAGCAGATCGACCAACAAGTTCGTGACGACCACGATGAAACCGAGGAGCAGGACCCCGGCCAACATTGTCGGGAAGTCGCGTTCGGTCAACGACAGGTAGATCTCATAGCCGATTCCGGGCCACGCGAAGATCGTCTCGATGATTAAGGTGCCGCCCAGAGCGTCCGCCAACTGTCCGCCGGCAACGGTAATCGTCGGTATCAAGGCGTTGCGTAGCGTATATTTGTAATGAATTTTCCGTTCCGAAAACCCGAGCGACCGTGCGGTATCGACATAGCCTTTGTTGATCTCGTCCAGCATGCTGGAGCGCGTCAGGCGGGTCATGTACGCGGCATGCCGAAAGCCGATGACCATGGCCGGCAAGGCCAGATAATAGAGGCTGAGCCCAAAGTCTTCGAACGGGCTGACATAGCCCGATGTCGGCAACAGGCCGAGATAGAGCGACAAAACCAGAATGCATAGGATGGCGAACAGGAACTCCGGTATAGAAATGCCGGCCATGGCAATCATTTGTGCCACGTAATCCAGTGCCGTATTTCTGTGGGCGGCGGCAACGGTCCCCAGCGGGATGGCGATCAGGAACGCGAGACCGATTCCGGCAACCGCCAGATAAATCGTCGCGGGGAAGACGTCGAACAATTCATCCAGTACAGGCCGGCGGGTTGCCACGGAATACCCAAAATCGCCACGCAAGATCCTGCCGAGCCAGACGCCATACTGAACGTAAACGGGCTGATCCAGGCCATATTCCTTCTCCAGCACCGCGCGGATTTCGGCGTCGATAACAACTTCATCGCCGACAAGCGTGTCGACGAGATCGCCGGGCAACAGTTTCGCTATGGAGAATACGGCGACCGTGAGGACGAACAGCACCGGAATGAGATGAAGTATCCGCCGGATCGTGTAAATCAGCACGCGCGAACGATTCCTACTTGTTACGGAGAAATTTTCGACAGTCTACGTTGGTTGCCGTCAGTCATGGCATGGGAGTGTAGCCTTCAGGTCATGCGGAAGTATAGAACGCAAAAGCAGCGAGCGGTTCCTTCTCTTTGACGGTTATCTTCCTGCGCTACCGCCATGAACGCTGTTCGGTTAGCATGGGTCGACCAAAGATTTCGTAGGCAGCTTCAGGGTAAGTATAAATATGATCGATTTCATCGGACAACCGGAGCCAGGCTCCCCAAGGCCTTTCAGCCGCGCCACGAAAGCGGGAGGGATGATCTATGTTTCCGGCCACTCCGCGCCACACGATCCGGCGCAGGGTATAGAACGAGGGGACACCGCGGGGGAACAGGTTCGAAATTCCCTCAATTTTATCGATAAAATTCTCGTGGAACAGGGAAGCTCACTGCGGCGGGTCGTTCAGGTCACAATGCTGATTACCGATCCCTCGGATTATACCGCTTGCAATGCGGAATACGTAAAGCATTTTCCCGACGGATTACCCGCCAGACACACTGTCCGCTTCGGCGTTCCGACGGAAGCTAAAGTCGGCTTCTCCTGTATTGCATTGGCTGGCGACTGACGCGGCAATCCGCTAGGCGTTTTTGATTGTCATGCCGCCATCGACGGGCAAGGCGACGCCATTGATGTATCCTGCGGCCGGAAGGACCAGGCTCAAGGTTCCATGCGCGACTTCTTCCGGCTCTCCGTAGCGGCGCAAGGGTACGCTGCGTTTGGCGAAAATCGTTTTGTGCTCCTTGGAAATGGCGGCGGTCATCGCGGTCTGAATGGGGCCGGGGCAGATGCAGTTCACGGTGATGCCGTCGCGCCCCAACTCTACGGCCATGGAGCGGGTTAGGCCGATCACGCCATGTTTCGCGGCGGTATAGGGGCTGGTATGCGGTGTCGCGCCAAGTCCTTCGGTCGAAGCGATATTGACAATCCGCCCGGCGCCGCTTGCTTTCAGATGAGGCAGAGCGGCGCGGATCGTACGAGTATGCGCCCGAAGCAAGATGTCCAGCAGGCGGTCGAATATCTCCTCATAGCCGTCCTCATCGATCCTCGTATGTTGCGACACGCCGGCATTGTTGATCAGAATATCGAGCCCGCCGAAATGCGCCGCCACTTCGTTTACCACGGCAGGAATCGCGGCGGCATCGGTCAGATCCAGAGTCCAGCCCTGGGCAATGTGGCCAGCTTCTTTGATCTCGGCCACGACCCGTTGGACACCGTCCGCATCCCGGTCGGTTACGGCCACATGGGCGCCTTCATCCGCAAATAGATGCGCCGTGGCGCGGCCCATCCCGCTCGCCGCGCCGGTGATTAGCGCGACCTTGCCTGCGATAGAGCGACTTAGTTTTGATAATTTTGTCATTGTTCCTTCTCCGAGAATTTGTCGCGCCTATATCACATACTATTTAGGCCATTGCTTCCCAGGATAGGACCAATCCTCCCGGTCGGCGGCACCTTTCTTGAACCGCGCGTGCCCGACCAATTGAGTATAGAACTCTTCGTCCTTGATCCCTGAATTGCTTTTCTTGAGCCCAACCTTGAGGACCCAAGTCGGGTATTTATTATTAAGTGTCTGCTCGACCTTATCGGGAATATCATCGAGATCCGTGTCCAGCTTGCCGCGATCCTTGATGGGAGTGCCGTTCGGGTTGATCCACCAGCGGCGTAAATGCGTCATATGCTCATATTCATGGAGGCTGGCCAGCGCAAAAGTATCGATCCCGGTCAATGTCTGTGGCCGTGGCGTAATGGCCGCGTTTGTCGCCGAGACCTGTTTAACTTCCCAGATATTCGCCTCGAATTTCATTTTCGGGCCATATTTCTTCAAATCACAGATGAGGTAATGTCGAGGCAGGGCGAACCGAAGATTATCGGCATAATAGCCCGCGCCATCGGGATCGTTGCTCGCCCTCAACGCGGCGCAGTGGCCTTTCCGGGCGCCGTATTTGGGCGCCGGTCCGGAACGGGCTGACGTCTGGGACCAATAGTAAAACCAGTTCGGGTTGGATCCGCCGGGATTGTTTTTTGCATCCCGGGGGAAGAACAGGCGGACCTTGCGTCTGGCCGTCGCATGACAGGCGCTTGCCCGTATACTGGCCGTGACTTGTTTTGCGCCAAAACCGGTATTGCGTTTGGGCAACCCTTTCAAGCGGACTGTAAGCTTCGGCCCCTTGGCATTCTTTGGGATAACCTCCACTTTGGCAGCCCCGAATTTGGGCAATGTCCAGGTAATGCGTTTGGCAAATTTTGCCGGTTGGACGTGCGCCTTAAACTGTAAGGTGAGTTCCCCTGGTGACGCGTCGCTATAGCGATAGCGTGTATTCGGCTTCGGACTCGAAATCGACAATTTGCAGTTCTTCGGGCCATGCAGCTTAAATGTCGCCGGCCCTTGTGAAAGCGCTGCGCCGTCGCGCAACGGCAGCGTTACCTGGTGATCGCCGGAATGAAACAGGACGTTGAAGAACATCTGAGACAGGTCGCGATGCATGACGCCATGCCCGGAAATATCGTCCAGAACGGCACGCGGAATGAACCGCAAGAAACCGTCTTTACTCTCGCCAAGTAAAATGAGGCGTCCCTGCGACGCGGTGCCGTGTCCTTCGACGCGCAGGGGGCCAACGCCCCGCACGGGACCGTTGTCTATAGGCACGGAGAAGGCGACTTCGCCGCTTTGCTCCGATCCGGACATTCCCATGTGGTATTCCAGCAACCAATCGGCAGCCGCCGTAGAGGGCGGCTTTCGGGCTATCTTTTCTTCGCGTGCCGGTCGGACGGGGATCAAACGCAACATTCGCTGCCACTCGCCGTTCGGCCCGCCGCCGCCCGTGCTTGCCGTTCCTCGCAAATTGCCGCTGGTCACCAGCTGGCGGATTCCCGTGCGGTAAAGCAGGACGGGAGATACGAGCATCGATTCCTGCTCGGGTGCGATTATTCGCTCATCCTGACTTGAAGTCGTCTGGTTTCCAACGGTGCAAACCATTGTCCCCACCGCCCGAATTTCGGTCCCTGGAATGACCCAAATCCATAAAAAATCGCCATCGCGCAGGCCTCCGATCTCGACATCGGCGACGCCGGTCAACGGTTCGGATTGGCAATAGGGCGGAACGCTGGAGATCACCTCGGCTTCCAGCGGCCCCGAACCGATGAAGACGCCGTTACGGTCGGCTTCCAGAGTAACCTGGCCGGCAATACGGCTGCGCACGATGGCATTCGGAGCGGAAGAGACCCACGACGCTTCCATTTGCAGTTGCCAACTTTCACCGCCGGGATCGATGTTTCCGGCGCGGGGCAATTCCATGCTCGGGGGCAGGGGGCTTGCACCTTGTTTCTCGACGGTTTGGTTCAGCTTGCCGATAACCTCGGAAAGCGCCGCTTGCACGCGGTTACGGCAGGCATCGTCGGCGCATTGTGCAAATTGACGCGCCAGGGTTTGCAGTTGCTGCTGCATCTGCTCCATTTCACCGGCGGTGAGCGGTGTCGGAAGCAACAGCATTACTGCTGTAACGACGTGGAGGAGGAGCCGCGCGGTACCTAGGCTCATAGAATTCAAACTTGTCATGTCACTTCCCTAGCCGAACAGGATTCGAAGACCGCATGTTGATGGGCGGGTAAGGGTTTCAGGTTTATCTCTTCGGTTCGTCTCACCTTTGGAAGTTCTACACAACGGTGCGGTTATTATGTTGATTCAAGTCAACCTATCGTCTTTCCGCAGTCCTCGCGCTCGTTCCGCGACGCCTTGAAATCTGTAGCAAAACCAAAGCGCATATGCGGGGGGCACCCCGTAGAAGCGGCCGCAACAGCCGCGACAAGATGCCATCCTCCGTTTTTCGGCTTGGACGGTAAGCTTATTGCTCTGGTAGAGGGGTACGAAGGGGTTCGTCTTTGCATTTTGGATAAATGTGAGGAGAAGAAACCCATGTCCGCCGCGTCTCTTGCCCAGATGGATCAACTCATTCTCGACGGAAAGTTTCACGAAGCGACGGAAACCTTCTGCCAACTTGCCTGTGCGGGCCACACGGTTTCCGATCTGGCCCTGCACGCAATGACAACGGCGGCGCCTTATCTCCACGTGCCGTCTCACGAAAAGCTTTTGGAGAACGGTGAGTTTCGCAACGTCAATTACGATCACGCCATGCTCGGCATCCGGGCCGGCATGCATCTTTCACCCTGGCTTCCGGAATCGGAGAAGAACCTCGGAATCGTTCAAGGCATGTACTACATCCCGCAAGGGCTCGATGTCTGGTCGCAGCTCGAATGCGGCTTTCCCGGGCACTATGCGCGCGAACAGGAACAATGCCCCGAAGAGGAAATCGGCCACGAGTTGCATTGTCATTTCGAGGATCAGGACCCGCTGGTGGCAGGTTCCGTCGACGAGCGCTTCGACACTTTGTTCCGGGCTCTGACGCAGGGCGACAAGGTAACGAGTTACCGACTATTTCTCGGCCTCGCAGACGAACCGGATCAGCGCGAGCGCCTTCGGGACACGGTGCTGTTCGCCTCGATAATCGATCAGCAGGAATACAATTCCTTCCGGCGTGTGCGCCATATCGGGCACAAACCCATCCGTACCCGCGCCATGTTCGATCTGGCCGATTGGGTTGGCTGGGACCGGGCACGGCCGTTCTTTTATCTCGCGGTACCGGACGTCTGTAATACACCCATATTCCATTCGCTCTACGATCACGCCTGCTTCTTGCTCAATTTGCACTTCAAGGGCGCGCAGTTCGATCTCATGGACAACAACACGGCGCCCTTGTCCGAAGCGGAGCAGGACCAGTTGAGTGATCTGATAATGTCTGGCGATCCCACGGCCGTCGCCGACCAGATTTCCGCCCTCCTGAAACAAGGCAAGGCGCCGCAGAATATCGCCGATGTGGTCAACATCGCGCATGCGGCACACTCCGTCACCCGACTACGCTCGCCGATTGCCTATACGGTGCCGATGCACAGCTTCGACTATGCCAATGTCGTCAATTACTGGCTGCGTAACTTCCGCAATAAACATCAGGTGAAGGCAATCTACCTTTCCGCCTGGTTCGTCACCGACACAATCCGCGAGATCGACGCGTATCCCGACTTTCCGGGCGTGATCAAGCCCGACCCGGACGCGCGCCGCGAATGGGCGGAGGGTATCGCGACGGAAATGCTGCTCGGCGAGTTGGAGGCGGCGATTGCCGATCAGGATCCTTCACGGGCAGTTGCCCTGGTGCGTGTGTGGAATGAACGGCACGACCCGACGCGGGCGGGCGCGCGCGACGACCTTATCGGCATGCTGGCGCACTGTGCCGGTAAGTATCAGGGCGACGCCCATATTTTCCGCAACGCCTGTTCCGTGATCGAGGAATACCAGCTAAACACCGCCAGCGCGGCGCGTAAGGATATCCTGTTCGAATTCTGGGCGCATTTCCTGTCGTTCTATAAGAAGCGTACGCTCGAAACCGACTGCTACGACATGTATCACCGTTATTTCGACGAGCCGGCTGCTGTACGGGCTAATGCATAACGGCGCCTAATCTCTGCGTCGCGTTAGAGAGTGCGGATACCGATTATCCGCACTACATCGACGGCGGGTCCGCGGCGATCACTTCGTGCGCCAGACTGTTGTCGACACAGGTTTCATACGTCGCGCCGGTTTTGAAGAGCCCTCCGGACAGTCCGCTGGCTTGCAACCGGTCGAATCCATCTCGCGGCAGGATCGGATTAGCGCCCCACAGGCCGAGCGACTTATATCGTGTGATGCAGGCCGCGAGAGTTTGCTGCGGCAGGTCCGGGAAGAATTCCACGATGGCGGCTGCAATGTCCACGTCAGCGGTCTTATGCAGCCATTTTTGGGTGCGATACAAAGCCCGGGTCATTTGCAGCATCTGGTCGCGTTTGCTGTCCAGCGTGCCGCGCAAAGTGCTTAAGGTGGTGTAGCTCGTCGCCCCCCGGCTCGCAGCGGCGTACCAGATATGACCGGCTCCGTCGGCGACCAATTGCTCCACGAAAGGCTGAAAAATCTGAATCGCGTCGAATTTGCCCACCCGAAGCGCGGCGTCGTTTTCCGCCATCGTCTTGCCTTCGGTGCGATCGACCTGCGCGGGATCCAGCCCAGCACGGCGGATGTCTTCCTGCAGACACAGCCAGGGCGTATTGACCTCGGAGACCGACGAAAAGCGAACATTCATCAAGTCCGACATCTGAAAGTCCGGCCGGGATTCGCGGCCGATGACAAAGAACGGGTCGCGCGTAATCACCTCGCAGAAGCTGACAACGGCACAGTCGGGTTGCTGGTCATAAGTGTATTGGATGCGCATCGGCCCGCCCCAGGTAACGTCCGTATCACCCGCGATCAGCCCGCTGACGGTCGCGTCAGCCCCCGATGTCACCATCTGTACATCGACCCCCTCCGCACCATAGGCATCCAACGCATGGGCAGCATAGAAAGGCGTGTAGAAGACGCCGCGGAATGGCTCGAAGAGGGTCAGGGGCATGAGTGTTTCCTATGGTTGTCTTGGCTTGGTAGCCAGCGGCACGCCCATTCGAGCGTTTTGCCGCTGGTAAGACAAGGCTGCGCGCTTCAGCTGACACATTGAATTCGATGGTGCGGCTTCTTCTGGAAGCAAACTTCCCTCGAGCCTCGTCATAATCATGCAGCGCTACGATGCGGAAAGCGCGCGATCGTCTGCGAGGGAATAGCGCCTTGTGAGGTAGGTTCGTGGAACGGATTGTTTCGACGCTGTGTCGTATTTTCAATCTGTAGCGGCTTGCCCTCTAGTCCAGCCGCATTTCCCGGTAGCCGCTAGCCGCGACCTGGTCGCAATGCTCGCGGTAGGCGGGGGCGCTGCCGGCGAAGCGGGCGACGATGCGGGTCTGTTTGCCGTCGACATTCTGGTTGATGCCGGTCATCCAGGAGTCGACCTCGTTGGTCAGCAGCCCCTCGGCTTTCTCCAGGACGAAACGGGTCCAGTCCTTCATGGCTTCCGGGCGGGCCTCGGCGCGGACGAAATCGTTTTCATGCATATGGGCGATCAGATCCGTGACCCATTCGACATTGTATTCGACGCTGCGCGGGATATTGCCAAGCGCGGTATGCGGTCCCATGACCATGAACATGTTGGGAAAGCCCGCGACCTGAACGCCGAGCCAGGTTTCCAATTCCTGCCGCCACTTGGTTTTGAGGCTCTCACCATTCATGCCACGGATATCGATGCGGTCGAAGCTGCCGGTAATCGCGTCGAACCCGGTCGCGTAGATGATGATGTCGAATTCGAAGTCCCGTTCGCGCGTCTTGATGCCCTGGGGCGTAATTCGCTCGATGGGATTGTTCACGATGCTGACCAACTCCACATTCGGCTGGTTATAGGCCTCGTAATAGAATGTTTCCTGCGGCACGCGTCTTGTACCGAAGCCGTGATCCTTGGGAATCAGCAGTTCGGCGGTCTCCGGGTCGTCGACCCGTTGCCGGATCTTGCGGGCGATGAAATCCGAGGCGGCGTCGTTTGCGGCCCGGTCGGTGAGAATATCGCGGAAATTACCGATCCAGAACCCGAAGCCCGGCGTATCGTATAGCTTCTCCCAGAAGGCCTCGCGCTCGTCTTCGGGTACCTGCATGGTGTAGCGCATGTCCGGCGTGTGCATGAAACAGCTGAGGGTTTCCTTGCAATGCTTGAAAATTTCCGGATAGCGCTTGCGGATTTCTGTCATCTCGGCGGCATCGATCGGCCGGTTGTGCAGGGGTTTGCACCAGTTCGGGCGGCGCTGGAAGACGGTGAGATGTCCCGCCGTCTTGGCGACCTCCTGGATCGTCTGCACCCCGGTCGCACCGGTCCCGATAACCGCGACCCGCTTGCCTTCGAAACTGATGGGTTCCTTTGGCCATAATCCCGTATGGTGGGAAATGCCCCGGAATTCGTTGATACCGTCGAAGCGGGGCATGGTCGGGGCGGAGAGGGGGCCGACGGCGGCGACCATGAAACGGCAGCTATGGCGGCTGCCGTCTTCCAGGGTCAGCGTCCAGCAACAGTCATCGTCATCGTAATGGGCCGAGGCAACCCGGGCGGAGAACTGGATGTCCGGACGAAGATCGAACTTGTCGGCCATATAGTTGAGGTAGCGCTCCGTTTGGGGCTGCGGCGAGAAATGCTCCGTCCAATCCCATTCATCCAACAGCTCCTGGCTAAAGGAATAGCCGTAGGAATAACTCTCGGAATCGAATCGTGCGCCAGGATACCGGTTCCAATACCAGGTGCCGCCGACGCCTGTTCCGGCCTCGAAGACACGCACCCGCAGGCCCAGCGCGCGCAGCTTGTATAACTGGTACAGGCCGGAAATGCCCGCGCCGACGATAATGACGTCGTAATTCAAATGCGCCGCTGAAGTGGTGTCAGGCCGATTGCTATTGGCGATATCGTGTTCCGTCATGCATCCCTCAACCAGCAAATCTGGATGTGTTGTGGTGATATAGATAATCAATCAAATTCTTGTCTACGATTGTTTCAAAATTCTCGACTGGTGTTAGGACGGTATGGCGAAAAAGACGGCTTTGGTGGCGGGAGCACTTGGCGTTGTTGGACGGGCGACGATGACCCATCTAGCAGCGCAGACTGACTGGGATGTCATTGGTATTTCCCGGCGCGCACCGGATTTTACGACAGCGGCACGTTTTCTGCAATTGGACCTGACGGACGGCGCGGCTTGCGGCTCGGTGCTGGGTGCGCTGGCCGAGGTAACCCATGTGTTCTTTTGCGCCTACGCGCCGTGCCCAACTTATGAGGAAGAGGTGGTGGCGAACCTCACGATGTTGCGCAATCTGATGGCGGCTCTGGAACCTGTTGCGCCAGGCTTGGCGCATGTCCAACTCGTCCATGGCAGCAAATGGTATGGCTGTCATCTGGGCCCCTATAAGACACCAGCCAAGGAGGGCGATCCCCGCCCAGATACACCCTGCTTTTATTTTGACCAGCAGGACTGGCTGGCCACCCACCAGCGAAGACATGAGTGGACCTGGTCGGCGGTACGGCCGCACGGAATTTGTGGCTTTGCAGTTGGCAGCCCGATTTCACAGCTTACCAATCTGGCCGCGTTCGGTTCTATCTGCGCGCATCTTGGACAACCGCTTTCGTTTCCCGGCAAGCCGGGGGCATTCACATCGATCTACCAGACGACGGAAGCGAGTTTCCTCGCCGAGACAATGGCGTGGATTGCCACGGCGCCGCAATGCGCGAACGAGGCTTATAACGTGACCAATGGCGATGTTTTTCGGTGGGAGCAGTTATGGCCTGAATTCGCGCACTTTTTCGGCGTTGCACCGGGCCAAGTCCACACGATCGATTTGCATGAATTTATGCGTGATAACAATGCTGTATGGGATGAAATTCGTTTAAATCATAAACTGCGAGATTACAGCTTGAGCGATTTGGCCAATGGGGACTGGGCAAATTGGCTCTATGGTACGGATTACGACATCGTGTCCTCGACCACGAAATTACGGCAGGCAGGCTGGCACAAGATGGTCGACAGCGAAGCCATGTATCCGCGGTTGCTTCAGGATCTCCGTGATCGGCGCATTATTCCTTGAGACGATTGGTATCAAGGAATGGCGGGAAGAGCGATCAACTGATTTACCAATTCAGTATCGAGATATGCGGTTCCTTCTCTCACCTTACCGTCCTTGAAGCGCATGACCCAGCTATATTGGTTGTGATAGGAGCTGCCGTCGATCATCCGGCCGGTGCCATTCCAGAGTAGGACAACCAGGTCGCCTTCGGCGATGATATCGACGATTTTCGGTGTAATCGCCCCGTCGAGGCGGGCACCAAGCGGCTTTAGCGCTCGGTCGATGAAATCCTGTCGCCCGTTATAGGTGCCGGATACGGGTGTCGTACCGATTACTGTCCAGCGCACATCGTCGTCGAGAATACGGAAGATCGCCGCACCGTCACCCGCCGTCCAGGCCGCGACGGCATCTTCGACGATTTTTCGGTTACGTTCCGTGGACATTTTTCCTCTCCTGTCGCGCGCGTCGCGGATTAGACAAGTTCTGAGCCAATTCGATAGTCTGACCATCAGCCGGGCAGGAGTCCACGGCGTGAGTTTTACCTTGGGGAGAAAGTGTGTGAGCGACGACGATCTGTTATTTGACGTCAAGGACCATGTGGCCGTTATCACGTTGAACCGGCCGGCGCAGCGCAACGCCATCAATCAGGCGATGAGCCGCAATCTGACAGCCTTTATGGAGCGTGTGCGCGAAGATGACGACATTCGCGTTGCGATCATCACAGGCTCAGGGGGCGCCTTTAGTGCGGGTGCGGATCTCAAGGAGCGCGCGTCCGGCGGTGGGCAGCGTCGCGAGGACCAGTCGCCGGCGATGGTCATCGAGGCTGACCTGGCCGCCAAATGGACGACGATGAAGATCGAAAAACCGTTGATTGCCGCCGTTGACGGCTACTGTCTGGCCGGCGGCATGGAGCTTTCGCTGATTTG
This sequence comes from Alphaproteobacteria bacterium, assembly GCA_021774435.1. Taxonomy (GTDB): domain Bacteria; phylum Pseudomonadota; class Alphaproteobacteria; order UBA8366. The sequence continues at coordinate 5,077 of JAJFJB010000164.1, read as the reverse complement.
CGATATCCGGATCTGTTCGACCGAGGCGCAGTTCGGTCTGCCGGAGATCGTGCGCGGTTTCTTTCCCGGCGGTGGTGGCCCGCAGCGGCTGGCAAAAAGCCTGCCGCAATCGATAGCCATGGAGATTATCCTTACCGGTGACCGCATCGATGCAGAGACCGCGTTGCGCGCGGGGATCGTGAGCCGGGTGGTTCCGGTCGAAGATTTGATGCCGACGGCAATGAAACTCGCGACACGGATCGCGGGGCACGCGCCGCTCGCCGTGCGCGCCGTCAAGGATTTGGCGCAAGCCTCCCAGGAGGTCACGCTGGATCAGGCCATGCGGCTGGGTGGTGCGCTACGTTGGATTGTCGGAAAAACGGACGATGCCAAGGAAGGGCCGCGCGCCTTCGTCGAAAAGCGGGAGCCGAAGTATCAGGGGCGATAGCATATCGCCATTTGCTAAGCGGGCTTATGAAACTCGATAACGTTACCGTCTGGGTCGCGGATAAAGAAAAATGTCGTGCCGTCGTGCAATTTTACCGTTTCGGTGATCTTGATGCCATGATCGGACAGTTGCCGCTGAACCCTGTCGATGTCGGTGATTTCCAGCGCGATATGGGTAAAACCCGTATGTTTCTCCGGTACATCCATCAGTACATTGACGTCAGATGCGTCGGAAGAGGCATTGAGTATGAAGTTGATGTTGATGCCGGACGGATGCTCCATCACGGCGACAGGCTCAGGTCCGACCGGACCCATGATAAATTCAAAGCCCAATTTTTCGTAGAAAGTCCGTGTTGTATCGAGATCTCGAACCCGAAGCCCTGCATGATTGATCCCGGTGATTTGCAGCACGTTTAATCCTTTCTAACAATCGAACGTAATTGTTCCCGCGCGCATCAGTACCGCTCTTAAAGACCGGATGCGTCCGGCCGTTAGATGGTGCGTGGCTGGCCCCCGTGCAAGATATCTGCGTCAGAGCGGTGGTTCGTGAGATTTCCAATAGGTGTCTTTGACCGCGACCTTGTTTCCCCGCATCTGCATCAAATCACAGCCGTAATGGCGGATTTCCTCGCCATTGTCCTGTGTCGCGATGACGATGAATTGCAGGACAACACGGTCGCCGCAAATCCACTTGCCCTGATGTTCCCAACGCATATTCCGTTTGCTTGAGAAGCGCGTTTCAAACAGTTTGCGAATTTGTTCCTTACCTTCGTATTTCGTGCCCCAGGGCTCGGAGCCCCGGGAGATCATGAAAACCGCGTCATCGGTGAATGTATCGACTACGGCATCGACGTCGCGGGACCGGTACGCTTCGTTTATATAGTCCAGATCCGCAAGTGTGAGTTCCGTGCCTTGGTCGGTCATAGTGAACACCTTTCGCTAGGGTTGACACGCGTTAGCGGTAAGATCGTGCCAATTCCTATCCGATGCGGCAAGAACCGCGAAATTATGAGCTTTCGGACCGCCGAAGGAACCTCAAACCGGTACTGTTTTCCCGAACATTGTTGACTCTAGCCGGGCAGATATAGATGAAGCGGGATCGAAATTTAGCGAGGCGCAGCCCTGCGCGGTCCGATGACTGACAATAAAGAGATTAAACTCCAGGTCGGCTATGAACTGGATTATGAGTTTCCCCAGCCGACGCCGGTCGTCCTGATGCTGAATGTTCATTTCTCTCGGGTTTCCGATCTCGCGATGCCGGACGGTATTTCGCTTCGCCCCTCGGTTCCCCTATCGGGCTATCGCGATGGGTTTGGCAATTGGTGCAGCCGCTTCCTGGCGCCGGCGGGCCGGATGGTCATTTCTTCCGATTTTGTCATCAGAGATGACGGACTGCCCGATCCCAGTGCACCGGAGGCAAAGCAGGTTCCGGTTGAAGAACTTCCCGAAGAGACGTTGGTCTTCCTCCTCGCGAGCCGTTTCTGCGACAGCGACCGTTTACTGGACCTTGCCTGGAAGTTGTTCGGAGAAACCGAACCGGGCTGGGCTCGCGTTCAGGCGGTTTGCGATTTCGTGCACCAGCACCTTACGTTTGGCTATGAGCATGCGCGGGTGACGAAATCGGCTTCCGAAGCGTACGAAGAACGTTGCGGTGTGTGCCGCGATTTCGCTCATTTGGCCGTCGCGTTTTGCCGGGCACTGAACATCCCGGCGCGCTACTGTGCCGGTTTTATTAGTAATGTGGGAATGCCGGAGCCACATCAACTGGGCGATTTTGCCGCATGGCTCGAAGTTTACCTCGACGGCGAGTGGCATACCTTCGATCCGCGTAATAACGTGCCCCGCATCGGTCGGGTTCTTCTGGCGCGGGGACGGGATGCAGCGGATATCGCCATGACCACGACGTTCGGTCCGCATACCCTGCAATTTTTTCGCGTGTGGGCGGATGAAATTGTCGAGGGGCCTGAATGAGTAGCGGCAACAAACACGGTGAACGATGACCTATTGTGTGGGCTTGAAGATCGCGGAAGGCTTGGTTTTTCTATCCGACACGCGGACCAACGCGGGCGTCGATAACATTGCGCGCTACAAGAAGATGTTCAATTGGTCGGTCACGGGCGAACGCACGGTCACGATCGTTACGGCAGGTAACTTATCGATCACGCAAGGTGTGATTACACGCCTCAAACAAGCCATTCAGCGTGCCAAAATCGAAGAGGTTGAAAGTATCCTGAACGCGGAAACCATGTACCGGGTCGCGCAAATCGTCGGAACCACAATGCGCGACGTACAGGACCGTAATAGCGATGCGTTGCAGGCACGTGGCGAAGCGTCAGGCGCGACGATAATCGTCGGAGGGCAACGGAAGGGTGGGCGGCACCGTCTCTTTCAAGTCTATTCCGCCGGCAACTTTATCGAAGCCACCGAGGACACGCCTTATTTCCAGATCGGTGAGCACAAATACGGCAAGCCCATTCTAGACCGCGTATTGACCATCGATACGCCGATGAAGGATGCCTTGAAGGCGGCCATGGTCTCCATGGATTCGACACTGCGCAGTAATCTGTCGGTGGGCATGCCGCTCGACCTTACGGTGATCCGCAGCGAGGTGTTCGATTTCGCTGTGCAACGGCGGATCGAGGATGACGACCCCGATTTCACCGAGTTGAGCGGGCGTTGGTCTCAGGCGCTACGAGACGCGTTTCAGACGCTACCCGACGTAAAAGGAGAGTAGGGCAAGCCTGTTCCGAGCTATCACCTCATCACCTCGAAAAAGGCATCAAGCAGTGCACCGCCGGGTTTCGCAAATTCTTCACCCACGTCGAAATGATTTAAGCCCCGCAGGTCGAGCTGGCGGCAGCGATGGCCGCGCTGTTCGAGCGCCTCGGCGAAGGTTTGGGATTGACGGCGGAACTCGTCCTGTTCCTTTTCGCCGTAGGCGATTACCAAGGGCGGCATTTGATCCCTCATGTGACGGATCGGGCTGTTCCGGTCGGTCGCCGCAAGATCCAGATTGAGGTACTCGTTCCGCGTACTCAGTCTGACGGGTTCGAGATCATACATCCCGCTGGCCGCAAATACGCCCTTGACGGTATCGGCGGCAAGTTCCCACGCCACCCAGTCCGTCACGGCCACCATTCCCGCCAAATGGGCTCCGGACGAATGCCCCGCAACGTATAACCGGTCAGCATCGCCACCGACTTCGGTCGCGTTGTCGTGGGCCCATTTGACCGCCGCGCGGCACCGGCGCACCAACTCGTCCATGCACACCGTGGGGGCCAAGCCGAAATTCACCGACAGGAAGGCCGCGCCGGCATCGACGAAGGCTGGCGCCTGATAGCTGTTGGCGCTCTTGTCCGAACGCGTCCAGGCACCGCCATGGAGATAGACCAGCATCGGTGCTCCGGGTTCGGCAGCCGGAAATATGTCGAGTGTTTCTTCATCGGACAGGCCATAGGAAACGTCCAGGCGGCAGTTAATGTTCGCGCGAACGTTTGCGCTTTCCTGCGCCTGGCGGGCCAGGTACTGGTCGACATGGGGAACCAGCACACGCTGCTCGTACTGATCGTTCAATGCGGCCTGATCGTAGTCGAGCCAAACCTTGGGATTTTGAAAGCTCTCCGCCATGATTTTTATTGCTCCCGATTTGCGACATTGAAGCCCCCGTGATTGCGGCTATCCTACCAGAGGCACAGCTCGATTTCACAAAAACGGATTGGAAGCTCGGCTATGAAAAGCGACACATTTGTCCGACATGTGGAGGACTATACGTGGGAGACCCGCCCGGGGCGGGCGGATGGTGTGCGCTGGAAATTGCTCATAGATGCGGATCGTACACCGAGCCATGGGCTCAGCCTCGGTATCCTCGAATTTCCACCCGGCACAATCCTGGCGCCCCACCATCATGCGCCACAAGAAGTCTATATGGTGCGTGAAGGACAGGGCGAGCTGACGCTTGGTGATGAGAAACAGGCCGTCGGTCCCGGAACAGTCATTTATATCCCTGAAAACCATATTCACGGGATCGAGAACACAGGTAAGGGGCCCTTGACCCTGATGTGGTTCTTTCCCACCGATCGCTGGTCGGACGTGGAATATCTATTCGAAGCCTAGCCGAGCCCGAAGATGAGATCAGCGGAACGCGAATTCCTGATATCCGCCTTCCGCCACAGCCTGCCCCCGCTTGCGGTAACGGTAGGCGCCGCCATTGTAGCCGAGAATCCGTGGCACGTTGCGGCCTTCGACGTTCTGATTAACGCCGGTCTGCCACGACCCAATCTTGCTCGATAACAGAACCGCAGACGTCTTTTCCAGTTGCACTGCCCAATCGTCGACTGCCGCTTTGCGGGGTTCGACCCGAGTCAATCCATTTTCCTTCATGTGACGGATCAGGCCGGTGTTCCAATCAACGACTTCCTCGATGTTGCGGGGAATATTACCGCGCGCCGTGTGGGGACCCAGTATCATGAGCATGTTCGGGAAACCCTCGGCCTGGACACCGAGCATCGTGCGCGGTGTCGCCACCCAATCGTCCTTCAGGCGGCGTCCGCCCGGGCCTCTGATATCGATCCGGTCATAGGGGCCGGTGACCCCGTCGAAGCCGGTGGCGTAGATCATCACGTCGAATTCGTAATCCCGGCCGCTGGTCCGA
>JAJFJB010000163.1 GCA_021774435.1 Alphaproteobacteria bacterium | reverse complement strand
AACGTATCGAGCCCGGACAGTCGAGCGACTCTACAATCTTGGAGTCGACTCCCTGCGACAGGAAGATTACAAGGGCGCCGTCAGCTCTTTCGACGAAGTCGAACGGCAACATCCCTACTCTGTTTGGGCAACCAAAGCACAGCTTATGTCCGCCTATGCGTCCTACAAGCGGGACGACTATGACGAGGCGATCGTCGGGCTCGACCGTTTCATCGAACTGCATCCCGGTAACACCGACGTCGCTTATGCCTACTACTTGAAAGGCGTTTCATATTACGAACAGATCTCCGATGTAGGCCGGGACCAGAAAATGACGGAACTGGCGCGAGCGTCGCTGCAGGATGTCATCCGCCGATATCCGGACACCAAATATGGCCGCGACGCCCGTGCAAAACTCGACCTGGTGAACGACCATCTTGCGGGCAAAGAAATGGCTGTTGGCCGCTACTATCAGAAACGGCGCGAGTTCCTGGCAGCGATAAACCGCTTCCGCGCCGTCTTGAGCGAATATCAAACCACAACACATGTGCCTGAAGCCTTATTGCGACTAACAGAGTCCTATCTTGCTCTAGGCATAACCGATGAGGCGCAAATGGCTACGGCGGTGCTTGGTCATAATTTCCCTGGCAGCACATGGTACCAAGACAGTTATGCCTTGCTCGAGGAACGCAACCTTCAACCGGCACAAAAAGAGGGTTCCTGGTTGAGTTGGATGTGGGATTGGGCGTATTGACGCAGCGATGTTGACGGCGCTTAGCATTCGGAATGTCGTCTTGATCGAGAAGCTCGATCTCTCCTTCCAGCAGGGTTTGTGCGTTCTCACGGGAGAAACTGGCGCCGGCAAGTCTATTTTGCTCGATGCGCTCGGACTCGCTCTAGGCGCGCGAGCGGATGCGGGGCTCCTACGCCAGGGCAGTGAAAGCGCGGCAGTGACTGCCTGCTTCGAAGTGCCGGTCGATCACTCCGCCAACCGTTTAATCACGGAACACGGGATCGACGTCGAAGACACGCTGCTCCTTCGCCGGACATTAAACGATGCGGGACGGACACGGGCCTATATCAATGATCAGGCGACCAGTGTCGGACTTCTGAAGAGAGTTGGCGAATCCCTGATCGAGATCCAAGGGCAATTCGATCAGCACGGCTTGCTCGACGCGGGAACGCACCTTTCCCTGCTTGATATGTTTGGCCGGTTACAATCGAAAGCGAAACAGGTAGGCGAAGATTTCAATACCTGGCAGCATGCCAACAACGCGCTTTCCCACGCCGCAGAGGAAGCGGAACGCGCACGCCGCGATGAGGATTATATGCGGCATGCTTTGGAGGAATTAGACTCCCTGAGCCCACAAGAAGGCGAGGACGACTCGCTTAACGAGTCACGGCGCTATTTGATGCAAGCAGGTCACATCGCCGAGGCGGTACAAGCAGCGCAATCAGAATTCCGTTCAAAAAAACCGATCAGCGAAGCCCTCCATTCCGCACTGCGCAAGCTCGAACGGGTCTCGGAAACGGCGGCCGGACGGCTGGATCCGGCAATTGCAGCGCTCGATCGCGCATTGGCGGAGGTCGATGTTGCGTCGGACGCCCTGACGGAAGCGGCCCACGCGATTGAAGTCGACGACTCTCAGCTCAACCAGATAGAGGAACGCCTTTTCGCGTTGCGCGAGCTTGCCCGCAAGCACCGCGTTGACGTTGATTTTCTAGCAGCTTTGCAGCAACAATTTCGTGACCGCCTAGCGCTCATTGATGACCAATCAAACGCCCTTGGTCGACTCCAGGCCGATGTTGAAGAGGCCCGGAAAACCTTCCTCCAACACGCAGAAATCCTCAGCAAGGCACGCCAGAAGGCGGCTTCCGCTCTGGACAAAGCCGTTAATAGCGAGCTTCCACCGCTAAAATTGGAAAAAGCACTCTTCAAGACCGAAATGAACCGTATGGCGGAAGAAGGCTGGAGCACGTCTGGAATCGACAGCACCCGCTTCATGGTCGCCACGAACCCTGGACAACCCGCGGGTCCGATCGGGCGAATTGCCTCCGGTGGCGAGTTATCCCGGTTTATGCTGGCGCTAAAACTCGTCCTCACATCGGCCGGCGATCAACCGTCGCTCATCTTCGATGAAGTGGACAGCGGTGTTGGCGGCGCCACGGCGCATGCTGTTGGCCAGCGGTTATGGCGATTGGCCGACCGCACCCAACTGCTTGTGGTGACACACTCACCGCAAGTCGCCGCACGCGGATCCGATCATTTCCTGGTAAAGAAGGCTGGATCCGGCAAGCGTGTTGTCACCGATGTACAACGCCTGGGCGGTAAGGACCGCTTGGAAGAAGTCGCCCGCATGCTTTCGGGTGCAGTCATTACCGAAGAAGCGCGTGCCGCTGCGGGCCGGCTCATCGAAGGGAGCGATGCGTGACGTCAGGACCTAAAGCTGTCGATGAATTAAGCGAAGACGAAGCGAGGCAGGCTCTCGCCAGTTTGGCAGAGCAAATCGCTCGGCATGACGCGCTATATCATCAGCAGGATACGCCGGAAATAAGCGACGCCGATTATGACGTGCTACGGAAACAAAATGCGGCAATAGAAGAACGGTTTCCCAACCTTGTTCGCGATGACAGCCCAAGCGGCCGCGTCGGTGCCGCACCCGCCGCCGGCTTCTCAAAGGTCGCCCATGCGCGTCCAATGCTATCCTTGTCCAACGCATTCAGCGATGATGACGTTACCGAGTTCGTCGCGCGGGTCCGCCGGTTCCTGGGTCTGGAAGAGACCGAAACCGTTGAAATCGTCGCAGAGCCTAAAATCGATGGACTATCCGCCTCATTGCGTTATGAGAACGGTGTCTTTGCACTTGGCGCGACGCGCGGCGACGGCGCGACAGGAGAAGACATTACGGCCAATCTGAGAACGATTACCGACATACCGGAATCATTATCACCCGAAGCGCCCGCGACATTCGAAGTACGCGGCGAAGTGTATATGAGCCGCGATGACTTCTTTGCCTTGAACGAGCGGCAGCGCGCGGCCGGAAGCAAGGAGTTCGCCAATCCGCGGAACGCCGCTGCCGGCAGTCTGCGGCAGTTGGATGCATCGATCACCGCGACACGGCCACTCCATTTCTTTGCGTATTCCGTTGGCGAATCCAGCGGTGCGACCGGAAAAACACACTGGGAATTCTTGGCCCTGCTGGACCGGTGGGGTTTTTCCGTCAATCCTCATTCGCGGCTCTGTGCCGACAGTTCGGAAGCATTGGCGCTTTACCGTGAAATCGATACTGCCCGCGCCTCCTTGCCCTATGACATCGACGGTATCGTTTACAAGATCAATCGTCTTGACTGGCAAAACCGTCTTGGCATGGTCAGCCGTGCACCACGCTGGGCGATTGCACATAAATTCGCAGCCGAACAGGCCGAGACTTTGCTGCACGATATCTCTATTCAAGTCGGACGAACCGGCGCCCTGACGCCGGTCGCCGAACTCGAACCGATCACCGTCGGCGGCGTCGTCGTGAGCCGCGCAACATTGCACAATGCAGACGAAATCGAGCGCAAGGATGTGCGGTCCGGCGATACCGTTGTCATTCAACGCGCTGGCGACGTCATCCCGCAAGTCGTCCGCGTCGTTGCCGAAAAGCGTCCTGCAGGCTCAAAGCCCTTCTCGTTCCCAACCCATTGTCCCGAATGTGGCAGCCTGGTTGTGCAGGAAGATGGCGAAGTCGTTCGCCGCTGCACCGGTGGTTTGATCTGTCCAGCACAGGCTTTGGAAAGACTGAAACACTTCGTGAGCCGGAATGCTTTTGACATTGAAGGGTTCGGGGGCAAACACATCGAAGCCTTCCGGAACGACGGGTTGATTGAAACACCGGCGGATATCTTTCGTCTTTCTGATCGGGCCGACGAAATCGCCAATAGAGAGGGATGGGGACAACAATCTGCGGATAACCTCTTTGCCGCAATCGAAGCGCGCCGCACCATATCGCTCGACCGGTTCATTTACGCGCTCGGTGTGCGGCAAGTCGGGCAGTCAAACGCAAGACTCCTCGCGCGGCACTATGGCTCGTATGACATTCTAGCAACGGCGATGACCGAAGCGCAGGATCCTGAATCGGAAGCCTACAGCGCGCTCATCGCAATTGACGGAATTGGGCCTTCCGTCGCCACGGATCTCATTGCGTTCTTTTCCGAAGATCATAACCGAACCGTTTTAGAAGATCTTTCCAGGACGCTGGAAATAGAGCCCTTCATTCAGGAAGAGAACGATTCACCAATTGCAGGCCGCACCGTGGTATTCACGGGGACGCTGGAAAAAATGACGCGAGGCGAAGCAAAGGCCCGCGCCGAAACCCTTGGTGCGAAAGTGTCCGGCTCCGTTTCGAAAAAAACGGATTATGTCGTAGCGGGACCCGGTGCCGGTTCGAAAGCGAAGAAGGCGGCGGAGTTGGGGCTAACGATCCTAAGCGAAGAGGAATGGCTGGATATGCTCAGTGAGGGCAACACCTCATGATTAATTCAAATCGTTGGCAACATCTCACCGTCTGGCTTCTCGTCCTTGTATTCATGGCCTCCATTCCGACGGCCGCGACTGCGCAGTCCAGCACCCGAATCCTGAAATACAACGATAAGGGTGAGGTAACCGGCGTTGTCGAAAAGAAGTCTAGGAATAAAAAGCCAGAGAAACCGAACCGGCAGGAGCGCCGCGGCTCATCACAGGATTATGGTTCTAGCGCCGATGAAGCCGATCAACCCACAGCGGAACCCGGCGAAGTCATCGTGGTCAACCCGCCTGCCGGTTTTGTTCGCGCCTTGCGGGCCGACGGCTATACCGTGATTGAGCGCACAACGCTCGACGCGCTTGGATTTACTGTTTTACGAATACGCACGCCAGCCGGGATCGATCCAGCTACCGCGGTCCGCACGATCGACGCCGCATACCCCAATATCACTGTCGGCGTTAACCAACGCTTTAGCTTGAACAAGGGACCAAAGGGCGATTATGGCCGCAGTGTCATGGGGTGGGGTGAAGTCCCCGCTGCCTGCGGAAGCGGATTACGGATCGGAATGATCGACACTCTCGTCGACGTCCAACATCCTGCAATCAGCGGCCAGCGCGTGGCGCGTCGGTCATTCATTCCGAAAGGCACCAAACCGGGAGTATCCGATCATGGAACGGGGATAGCCGGTATCTTGATCGGCAAAGCGGATAGCGGCGACTGGAAGGGCCTACTGCCCGGTGCATCTCTTTACGCAGCCAATATCTTTGCAGCACGCAAAGATGGCGGCTTGCGCGCCAATTTGTCGTCCATGATGAAGGCGCTCGATTGGCTCGCCCAGAAAAAAGTGCAGGTAGTGAATTTCAGCCTCGCAGGCTCATCAAATAAGGTACTCACAAAACTGATGGAACGGGCAAGCGAGCGGGGCCTCGCGCTCGTCGCTGCTGCCGGCAACGGCGGCGCAAAAGCACGACCCGCCTATCCGGCAGCGCACCCAAAAGTGTTGGCGGTAACAGCAGTCGATGAAAAACTGGCCGCGTACAATTTTGCCAATCATGGCGATTATATCGATTTCGCCGCGCCCGGTGTCCGCCTCTGGACCGCGCGCAAGAAGGGCGGTGGCCTGCAAAGCGGTACATCGTTCGCGTCTCCTTACATTACCGCCGCCGTCGCGTTGCATTTGGCCAATGGTGCCGAACCCGATTCAAGATCCCTGCGAAAAATGCTGCGCCAATTCACCAAAGACCTTGGCGCACCAGGACGAGATGCTATTTTCGGTTGGGGTTTGGTCCGCATTCGTCCGGACTGTTAGTCGATAGGACGCATTCAAAATCACATTTGAAAGGGAGGCGACGCAATGGCTGTGAAGGAAGAGATTGCTGCATTTCAAGACGAGATCGGCGCGTGGCGACGGGATATTCACGCCCACCCCGAAACCGCTTTCGAAGAATTCCGGACGTCCGATATCGTAGCAGAAAAATTGGAATCCTTTGGGATTTCCATTCATCGCGGCCTGGCGAAGACCGGTGTCGTCGGCACCCTCAAAGTCGGTGAATCGAACCGTGCCATCGGACTTCGCGCGGATATGGATGCGCTCGACATTCTGGAAGAGAATGAATTCGATCATGTCTCGACCAACCCCGGCAAGATGCATGCCTGCGGCCATGATGGTCATACGGCAATGCTACTCGGAGCCGCACGCTACCTCTCCGAAACGCGGCGTTTCAATGGAACCGTTCAGTTCATTTTTCAGCCCGCAGAAGAGAACGTCGCCGGAGGTCGGGTCATGGTCGAGGACGGTCTGTTCGAGTTATTTCCTGTGGAAGCCGTGTACGGCATGCATAATCAGCCGGGACTGCCGCTCGGCAAGTTCGGCGTAACTCTGGGGTCGGCGATGGCCTCTGCTGACATGTTTGACATCACTATTACGGGCAAAGGTTCTCACGCCGCGCATCCGCACCACGGGGCAGACCCGATCGTGACGGGCGCCGAGGTTGTACAGGCATTGCAACGCATAGCCAGCCGTACGGTAAACCCAATCGATGCGGTCGTGGTCAGCGTGACGCAGTTTCATGCCGGAACCAATATGAACGTCATCCCGGAAACGGTTTCGATCAAGGGCACTTGCCGGACACTCAAGCCATCTGTCCAGGATGTTGTCGAAGCCCGTATCGAGCAAGTCGTGAAAGGGGTTACCGAAGCGCACGGCCTTTCCTATTCGCTCGATTTCGACCGGCGCTATCCGGTACTCATAAACACTGAAGACGAAACACAGTCAGCGACGGCAGCGGCGATCAAGGTCGTCGGTGCGGAGAATGTCATCACGACGCATCCGCCAACTATGGGATCGGAAGATTTTGCCTGGATGTTACAGGACCATCCGGGTTGCTACCTCCGCGTCGGAAACGGCGAAGGCATGGACGGCGGTTGCGTGGTGCACAACCCGAATTACGACTTCAACGACAGTGCTGCCGTATATGGCGCCAGCTATTGGGCGACGCTGGTCGAACAGGAACTGTCTGCCGATTGACGTCTTAAAGTTCCGGCGCGCTCAGGACACCGCAATCGGGTGCAAAATCTAAGGGTGCGTCGGTGCGCTCCTGCAGCGTGTCGCGGGACATGCCCTCCAGAATCTCGCGCACCAGAAATCCGTCTGATGTTACTTCGATGATGGCGAGGTCCGTATAGATCCGATCGACTACGCCAACACCCGTGAGAGGGTAGGTACAGGTTTTGACCAGCCGCGGAGCGCCATCCTTCGTATTATGTACCATCGTGATCCAGACCGACTTCGCTCCAACTGCCAAGTCCATGGCACCGCCAACCAAGGGTCCCTTGTTTGGCACCTCCGCGTCCCAATTCGCCAGGTTTCCGGTGTTCGACACCTGAAATCCACCCAACATGGTGACGTCGATATGGCCGCCCCGGATCATCGCAAAGGCCATTGCCGAATCGGCGAGGGACGCGCCGGGTCTTAGAGTCACCTTCTGGCTGCCCGCATCGACGAGATCGGGGTCTTCCTCGTTCTCCCCCGCCACCGGCCCAACGCCGACGATACCGTTCTCCGTATGAAACATAAATTCCCGGTCTGCCGGCGCGTAATTCGCAGCAAGGACCGGCATGCCGAGGCCTAGATTGACATAGCCACCTTCCGGAAGGTCTTGAGCGGCGCGCCAGGCGATTTGATTTCTGTTGAGTGGGTTCATTGAATGTCTCTCTGCTTAACGCTCGTCCGGCACCGCAAGAATGCGCTGGGTAAAAATCCCAGGAATATCGATCGAATTGGCTGGCAAAGGCTCCTCCAAAATCTCATCGACTTCAACAACCGCAATACGGGCCGCCATCGCCATCGCAGGACCGAAATTGGACTGCGTGCCACGAAACGCAACGTTTCCCCAGCGATCCGCAACCGACGCACGCATCAGCGCAAAATCCGCTGTAAGTGCCGTTTCCAGAACGCACGGCTTTCCATCGAATTCACGGATCTCCTTGCCTTCCGTCAATTTTGTTCCCGCGCCGGTCGGTGTGTAGAAGGCTGGAATTCCGGCGCCTCCGGCCCGCATGCGCTCCGCGAAGGTCCCTTGCGGCACCAACTCCAGCTCAAGGAGCCCCTGTTCCAATTGCAGTTCATATTCCGATGAATCTCTTCCGCGACCGCGTGCGGCCGAACTGACCGCCTTACGGACGCGCTTGTCGGCGAACAACCGCGGTGCATAGGTCTCGATGAACCGAAGACTATTCAGAATTAAAGTCAAATCACCGATCGGCGCCGCCTGCAATGCTTTGATCAAGACCACGGGCAAGCCCGCACCGCCAAAACCGCTGATCATGACCGAGGCGCCGTCGGACATGCCCTCCAATGCCTCTTCAACCGTCGCAATACGCTTATCTATCATCTACGCTCCGCCGCCCCATTCGAACTGAGTTGCAGCGCATGTTAGTGGACAAGACCCGTAAACTCCAATCCGGTCGCGGATATACGGTGCTCCAGGCGCAACGCTGCGCCAAAAAAAATGGACCGCCCAGTGCGGTCCATTGTTAAGAGAAACGTTCAACCTGGCGCGCTGAATTCGCTACCAGATCGATTGTGTTACGGGAACTACTGCTTGAAGACACGTCGCAGTGAAGTCACCAGTTGTGCGATATGCCGCCTGCGATTGCGGGCCGCGATCCGCCGCAACTCTGCCTCGGTAGGCAATGGGCCTGACGGCATCGGTGCGAATGAGTGAATGTCGTTGTTATAAGCCATTTTTGCTCCTTTCAAAGAAAACCCACGCCCAATATAAGGTTAAGAAATTCTTGACTAATAACTTTCATAACCTGCCTACGTCGCGCGTGCTACCTAACTAACTAATTGTTAGTACGTTATATAAAGGGATCCTACATTGACAACAAACGATGTTTTCTCATATTCTAGTTTAGAAAAACTAAAATTAGAATGTTGCTCTATCAATGTTGTCTCGCCTGCCACCCCTAAATGCCTTACGCGCTTTTGAAGCATCAGCACGGCATCGCAGCTTTAGCCGCGCCGCGGAAGAGCTCAATGTCACACCCGCGGCAATAAGCCATCAGATGAAAGGCTTGGAAGAATTTCTCGGCGCAAAATTATTCCGACGCGCGAAACGGACCCTCATGCTGACCCCTGCAGGGCAGAGCCTATTGCCAGGCATACGCAAGGGCTTTTCGGCATTCTCCGAAGCGATGGAAGAATTCGGCCTTTATGACGAGACCGGCATGCTCACGGTCGCGGTTACACCATCCTTTGCCGCGAAATGGCTGGTACACCGGATAGAGCATTTCAACATCGCCTATCCCGATGTCGATATTCGCATGAGCACAAGCATGAGCCTTACCGACTACGCGCGTGATGGCGTCGAGATTGGGGTCCGTTATGGTAGAGGTGATTACGAAAACCTCGTTTCGGAACACCTGCTCTCGACCGAAATTACACCCGTTTGCAGTCCAAGACTCTTGAGCGGCGACCGCCCTTTGGAGATGCCAAAGGATTTGGGGAATTTCACATTGTTGCATGATGACAGTCACCGCCATGAAGAAATGTATCCCGACTGGGCCATGTGGTTACGCGCTGTCGGCGCGACCAACGTCGATCCGTCGCACGGGCTGCGGTTCGATACCGCCGGCGAAGCGCAGAACGCCGCGATCGAAGGCGTAGGGGTTGCCCTCGGCCGGACGACACTGTTTTCGGACGATATCGCCGCCGGCCGTCTCGTTCGCGTTTTCGATCTCGTGCTACCTTCGGACCTTGCGTATTGGATCGTTTATACCGAGGCGAGCATCAAACGGCCCAAAGTCCGGGCATTCCGCGACTGGCTCAAATCGGAAGGAGCGGCCTACCAACAAGCACAGCAACCGTCATAGCGAACTCGGGCCGCGCGAATGGTTTGAAATTTACGTCTGCGCCGGACCGGATAAAGCCTCGCGCAGCATATCGTCGGGAATATCGTCGAAGGACGCGTAGTTAAGCGCGTAAAGCCTGGCATAAAGGCCGTTTTTCGCAATTAATTCATCATGTGGGCCTGTTTCGACGATGCGGCCCTGCTGCAATACGAT
The DNA here is from genome assembly GCA_021774435.1 of Alphaproteobacteria bacterium. Classification (GTDB taxonomy): domain Bacteria; phylum Pseudomonadota; class Alphaproteobacteria; order UBA8366. The sequence continues at coordinate 6,474 of JAJFJB010000163.1, read as the reverse complement.
GATCCTGTCCGCACCGCGAATGGTGGCCAGGCGATGTGCGATAACAATTCCGGTCCGGCCCTTCAGCAAACGGGCCAAAGCCGTCTGGATTTGCCGCTCCGTATAACTATCGATATTGGCCGTGGCCTCATCAAGCACCAGTATTTTGGCGTCCGCCACCAACGCTCGGGCAAAACTCAGCAGCTGCCGTTGCCCCAGTGACAGATTGCGGCCCTGTTGCTCGAGCACCGTATCGTAGCCATCCGGCAACTGCATGATAAAGTCGTGTGCGCCAACCACTGTCGCCGCGCGCTCCACATCGTCGCGGGTCGCACCCGCCGTCCGGTAACAGATGTTTTCGAAAATCGTCCCGGTAAACAGAAACGGATCCTGCAGCACCATGGCGATGTGCCGTCCCAACGACGCTTTGGTGTAGTCGCGGACATCGTGCCCGTCGATTGAAACCGACCCATCCCACACATCGTAAAAGCGATGCAGCAAAGCAGTGATGCTGGTTTTGCCGGACCCGGTCGGTCCTACCAAGGCGACGGTTTCGCCTTGCTTTACCTCGAAATTCACGCCTTTGAGGATTGGTTGGTTCTTCGTGTACCCGAAAGTCACGTTGCGAAATCCGATATTCCCTTCGATCACGGCAGGGTCTATCGCATCCGGCTTGTCGGAAATGGCCAGCGGTACTTCCAGCACTTCGAAAATTCGCTGACCCGATGCCATCGCCCGCTGCATAACGCTATATTGAATTGTGAGGGACCGGATCGGATCAAAAAAGCGTTGAACATAAAACAAAAAAGCGACCATGACGCCGATGTCGAGGGTACTATCAAGAACCTGCGTCCCGCCGACGATGATTACGACGCCCATTGCCGCACCGGTTAACGTATCGACGACCGGCACCATAGCCTGCGCAAACTTTGCCGACCGTAAATGCGACGCCAGGTTCTCGCGGGCCTTGTCGTCATAGAGCTGAAAATTGACGCCTTCCCGACCCATGCCCTGCACGGTGCGCACCGCATGAATTCCCTCGGCGAGCGCCCCATTTGTGATCGAATTGGTCTCGCGCGCGCGCCGGAAAGCGACGCGGGCGCGCGGCAGCCATATGATCCGCACAATGAGCAAGGTCGGAACGACGGATAATGTCAGCAGCCCCAGCTTGAAGTCGAGCATCAACATGATGACAACGATCCCGAACAACAGCACAAGGTCGCCGAATGCGGTAATCGAGTTTTCAAGAAACTCCTGCAGCGAATTTACATCGCCCTGGAGCCGCGACATCATGCGCCCGATTTCCGTCTTGTCCATGAAGGAAAGCGCTACATGCTGCAAATGCGCAAACATCGCTCGGCGCAAGTCAAATATCACATGCTCGCCGGCCAGCCCGACGAGACGGTCCTGCAGATAATTGGCGGCGTAATTGACGGTGATCACAGCCGCAAAGACGGCAATCGCGAGTGTCAGAAGGGCAACGTCCCCATTGCCCGACACAATTGCCTCATCAATGGCGTAACGGATGATGAGCGGAATGGAAAGCTGCGCGCCGGTAAACACGAGCACGGCGGCTAGCGCCCAGTAAATGCTTCGGCGATACGGAAGAACGTAAGACATAAAACGACGAATCACGCCACCATCAAAGACGGCGCCGAACATCTCCTCGTCCATGCTGATCTGCGACCCGACGACAGCCCGAGGCGGCCGTTCGGATACCTTGTCCGCTCCCGACACGGCGGTCATTCCGCGGCTCCCTGCATGGTCGATTCCGCATCGCCATCACGGTTTTGCAAGGCAAACAGTGCCGCGTACCGGCCGCCCTCCGCGATCAACGTCTCATGCGTGCCTCGCTCCACGATTTGGCCGGCCTCCAGGAAAACGATTTCATCGGCATGACGTAGAGCGCCCAGCCTATGCGATATGATAATCGATGCGCAGTTCGCCATATGCGGCTTCAAGGATTCACGAATTCGCTGCTCCGTTTCCGCATCGATAGCCGCCGTTGAATCATCAAAAATCAAAACGGCAGACCGCAGCATTGCCGCCCGGGCAATTGCGACCCGTTGTTTTTGGCCGCCCGAAAGCGAAACACCGCGTTCACCGACCAACGTCTCATACCCGTTCGGGAGCAGACCGACAAAGCCGTCAATCTGCGCAACCGACGCGGCGTCTTCAATCATGCCATCATCTGCCCAGGGGTCACCGTAAGCGATGTTGTTTTCCAATGAAGCGGTGAATAGAAACGTATCCTGCTGCACGACACGGACTGTCTGACGCAACGATTCGAGCGTCACATCGCGGATATCCTGACCATCAACAGTAATGGAGCCGCCCGAAGGATCGTAATAGCGCGGCAGAAGATGCGCGATCGTCGATTTGCCACTGCCCGGAGGCCCGACAATTCCCAAAGTCTTGCCGCGCTTCACTTCAAATGAAACGCCGCGCAACACGGGAAGACTTCCCTCCCCGGAATAGGCAAATGAGACATCTTCGAACCGTACGCAGCCTTCCGTCACCGCAATCGGTTGCGCATTCTCCCGGTCACCAATCGTCGGCTCAAGGTCGAGTATGGTAAAAAGCCGCGAGCCGCAGGTCGACGCTCGTGCAATTGAGTTCACGAGTAAACCAAGCTGGCGGACCGGCGCCTGGAGAATCGTGATGAAAGTCAGGAAGACCGTCAGTGTGCCGACCGTCATGGTACCCTCGAGGACTTGCAACCCGCCGACCCAAAGGACCAGTCCCATGGCGATAAAGTAGGCGTAAGACATCACTGTCGTCGATGAAACACGCGTCTTGATACGCTCTTCAGCAACCGTCATCGCCTCTTCCGAGGCCACATCATACTTTTCGATCTCATATGGTTCAGCGCCGAAGGCGCGCACGACGCGGATACCCGTCAAATTCTCATCCATAATCTGACCCAGATTCGCCATCCGGTTCTGGAGATGCAGCCAGAGTGTTCGCAGCTTCAAGCGGGCGCTCGATGAACGCCATGCCACGAAGGGAACAAAACTCAGGCTCAAAACGCCGAGCAAGATATCTGTCGATATCAGCATATAGGCGCCAAAGCCAATCAGGACCGTCAGCAGCACCAGCCGTAGCAGTCCTGTATTCACGAACATCCGTACGCCGTCCAGGTCGAGCATACCGCGTGTGATTAATTCCCCTGTATGCACTCGGTCGTGAAACGAAAAGCTCAAATTCTGCAGCTTCCCATAAAATGCCAAGCGTAGGTCGTAGGCCAAAAGGTGCCCGATCGCTTCTCCGTTATAGTTATGCAGCAACGTGAAAATGCCGCGCAGAATTGACGCGCCAAGAAGAAGGAGCGCAGCCTGAAGGAGTGCCGCGCGGGCTGCCTCGGCCGCCACTTGACCGCCGCGCAACAAGCCAAGCGCATTATCAACCGACGCACCAAGAAGCGGCGGTATCATCAACTGGAAGAACGCCGCGGCAATCGTTGCACCGACAGCGAAGGCGACACGGACGCGGTGACGCATCGCCAATCTGATGATCCGTAGCAAGACTCCCGCGTCCGCCGCCGGCTTTTGGTCAGCAGCAGCAGATCTGTCCTGGTACGCCGTAGCCTGCTTAGACCAATCGGGTCTGTGCGAGGTCGTTTTTGCTCTTGCCTTACTTTGGGCCATCAACCCGCATTACCCTTGCAATGCATTCCGCTGCATTTACCGTTATTTCGACACAATCCTAAAGCAGATCTTGTATTACGAGTCGCCCGAAATTCAAAAATAAACGGCGACTTAAGAACAAAACAAGTCGTGCGGAATTCGAACAGGCAAAACAGCGCCTCGCATCCGTTACGATTATAGGCTGTTCATGCTGCTGCCACTAACGCCGTGTTACATTGTGGCAGAATATATCACTATAGCTAATTTAAGCGGCGGCGGCGCGCCTTGAACGAGGAAACCAAACACGCACGCACGTACCCTCTCCCGCGCTGCTTTCGATATCCAAATCACCGCCATGTAATTTTGCCAGCGACCTGACAATCGCAAGACCAAGACCGGTTCCCTCTGGGCGAATATACGGATTCCCCTTTTTGAGAGTGTGGGGATTATTGCTGCCCGTTTCGAAGGGCTGCGTTATTTTTGGCAGTTCTTCCTCGGGAATGCCAACACCGGTATCCCGCACAATGATCGAGATCGTTTCGTCCGTAAATTCGGCGCCGATCGTTATATTACCACCCGGCGGGGTGAACTTTATCGCGTTCGATAAAAGATTCAATAGGATCTGGCGTATAGCGCGGCGATCGGCGTAAACCGTCACCATATCCGAGGCCGTATTCGTCGACACCATGACTTCGGCTATTCGCGCCTGTTCGCTAACCAGACGCGTGCATTCCTGGAATATAGTCCCCAAATCGAGTGCGACAGGGGAAAGCGACAGTTCTCCGGCTTCGATTGTCGAAATATCGAGAATGTCGTTGACCAACTCCAGAAGATGGCGGGCACTGGCGTGGATATCGGTAACATATTCGGCGTATCTGTCGTTTCCAATCGTACCAAAGACGCGTTGCTCCATGATATCGGCAAAGCCAATAATCGCGTTCAACGGCGTACGGATTTCATGGCTCATATTTGCCAAAAACTCCGACTTCGCGCGGTTAGCCAGTTCAGCGCGCGTCCTTTCGCGCAATAGTTCTTCTTCGGTTCTTTTTTGTTCCGTGATGTCCTGGTTGACGCCAAAGAAGGAAATAAGACGACCCGACTCATCAAATTCCGGTCGACCTTCACCTCGAATGACTCGCACGCTGCCATCGAAATGTATGATTCTGAACTCTGCGGTATAGGAGGTCTTGCGCCTACCAGCGTCCTTGCGCACGGCCTTCATCCTCTCTCTATCTTCAGGATGCACCGCCTCAGTAATCGCTGCGTAGGACGGTTTGAATTTGCCGAAATTCCAGCCGTATATTTGATAAAAGGCGTCGGAACATTCGAACTGATGGTTATGCGGCAAATATCGCCAATGACCAATCCGACCGATGCGCTGGGCTTCGGACAATTGCTGCTCGCTGATGCGCAACGCATTTTCGACGCGCATTCTTTCCGTAATGTCCGTGTAGGTGGTTACGAAGCCGCCACCTGGAGTTGGATTTCGCCGGATATCGATCGTCGTTCCATCCGGTTTCTGTCTCACAAAATGAATGGGTTCAAACTTTTTTGCCGCAACCAGATATTTTTGGACATACTCGTCCCGCTTATCCGAATCAATGCCCAGTCGCCCGGCAATTACCCGAATAAAACATTCAAGCGATACTCCGACCTGATTCTCCGGCGGCGGCACTTCGAGAAGTTGGAGAAAGCGGTCGTTGAACGCAACGGATTCAAGGTTCTCATCGAATAGTGAAATACCCTGATCCATATTGTCGAGAACCGTATGCAATACCGTTGCTTGTTGCGTGAGCCTACCGTTCAGTCGTGCAACCAAGTGATATTGCCAGCCAAAGCTTGCAAGCAGTCCGAAGACGACGAACGCGCCCATCGCCCAGGCAACTCGGGGGACTGTCCAAAACGGATCTGATTCACCATACCAAGCCGCGTAGATACGATCGTAAGTCGGCGTCCCGACGAAATCTTGAACGGATTGGTCCAAAGTACGCCAGAGTGCCGCTTCGCCCTTGCGCACTAAGATGCCCCGCTTTACCTCGCGCAACGGCTGACCCAGTGTTTCGATTTTGTCTTCGAGGTTTAGCTTCCTTGCCAGACTCATAAAGACAGGTTCCGGGAAGATCACCGCATCGATTTGACCGGAAACAAGGTCGGATAAGGCCGAACGTGCATCCTGATGCACAACGGGAACAGCCGACTCAATTGTCGAAACCAGAGACACCCCTGCGTTTAAATGAACCACGCCAATGCGCCGGCCGCGTAAATCGTCAATGCGTTTTATTTGCGTCGCAACGCTTCGGACAAATATGGAAACGGCAAAGGTTTCGACAGGCACCGTAAAAATGCCAATCTGTCGGCGTTCAGGAATAATGCCAACGTTAGGGATAACGTCGGCACGCCCTTCGCGAATATCCTTGAACGCTTCTTCATACGAATCGACGATATGGTAACGGACCCGATATCCGGCAATTCTAGCAATCGCGTCCATGGCGTCCCGGGCAAAACCCGTGGGCTTGGACTTATCGTCGATCGCATATTGTGGTGGCCAGTCTCGGAGAAACGCGACAGTTATTTCTCGTTGTTCTGCGCTGTTACTCTTTGGCGACAGCGCAAAGGATGACGGCAAGAATGCGAGGGTGGCAGCCAATACCAGCCAAGAAAATCCGAAAATGCGGCGCGGAACTGCGCTGCCGGCCATTTATTCCCCCATACCCGTCTCGCGATCCAGTTCCCCTTTATCGAGCAATCGCCTTAAGATGCCATTAACGCTATGTAAATACTATTATAAGACGATTTTATCAGTTAATTGCTATCACTAAGGGTTGAAAATCTCGGTAGGCACTCTATCACAGACCGGAAATATTATGCC
>JAJFJB010000162.1 GCA_021774435.1 Alphaproteobacteria bacterium | reverse complement strand
GGTCGATTCGATTGCCCGATCCGACATGACTTAGCTCAGCGGCCAGATTTCGGACAGGTACTTCCAATTGACGTAGTAGTAGAGGACGAACGCGACGAAGAAGACACTGACGAGCGTGATCGTGCCCGGAAGCTTCAACGTGCCTTCGCTGCCGTAGTGGGAAACGGCCTCTGCGCCAAGTTGCGGCAATAAGGGTTCCGCTTTTGCCTTGGCTTCGTCACGGCGCTCGCCGAAGAACACAGATCCCACGACGACGACCACGTACATCAGACCGCCAAGGGCCGCCATAATCGCGAAGACGCCGTTCAAACCCATCATCAGAAAGGCGGTTGCGGGGTAATCAAACGACAAGGTCGCGTCGGTGAAAGCGATATCCCAGTGCCTGCGTGCGACGCCCAAGGTGCCGGCGCCCATCATGAAGAGCGAGATTCCGGCAACGCCGATGCCGAAGACATAGGGCTGCCATTGCGCCATTTTCTTGAACATCAACTCACGCTGGAATATCAGCGGTACGACGAGATAGGTGATCGCCATGAAGGCAAGGGTTGTGCCAGCCACGACCGTGCCGTGGAAATGCCCCGGCACGTATAGCGTATTATGGATGATAATATTGATCTGCTCGGTGCCCATCACGACGCCGGAAATGCCGCCGAGGAAGCCGAATAAAACGAGCGACAACGCCATGCCGGAAAATGCTGGATTGCCCCATGGTGCTTTTCGCAGCCACTCGAAAGCGCCCTTGGTATAGCCAAGCCGGCGCTGTGCGGCCTCGACGGCGCCGGGAATGCTCAGCCCATGGATCATGCTACCCAGGACCGCGAGATACAGGGCGTAGCTGGTATTGAAGATCTTGAAGCTGGAACTCACGCCGGGTTCGACCAGCAGATGGTGCGCCGAAGCGAGTTGCAGGAACAGAATATACATCAGGAAGGCAAACCGGCTGACCTTTTCCGACAGCGGCTTCGCGCCCAGCAGCATTGCGGCAATGCAGTACCAGATGGAGACCTGGGCCGCCATGTTGATCTGCTGCGAGGAGTGTCCCATGCCCCACCACACGACCTTATAGGTGATCGGGTCGATATTGCTGATAAGGCCGACTGACCAAAGGAAAGTCGGAATAAGGATGATCGCGCCGGAAGTCAGCGTGAAGACCGCGATAATAGCGGCGGTCAGGGCCCCGAACGTCACCAGGGGGATGGACCCTTCATACGTCTTCTCGTCCTTGGCAATGACGAGGGTGCCGAAGAAGACGAAACAGCCGATCAAGGCACCGACCGCGAATAGGATCAGGCCGAGATAAAAGTGCGGTTCAGCCTTCATCGGTACGTAGGAAGTGAACATCACGGTCGAATCGCCTTGAAGAACGGCGACATTCGCCAGGACGGCCCCGACGAGCATGAGAACAAATCCTGCCCACGCCCAACGCGGTGCCGCCAAACGGCAATTCAGAAGAATCGCCGAGCCGAAATAGAGGATCGCCATTTCGAAGAAGACGATCCAGAATAACAGCACGTCCGCACCATGGGCGGTCAGCACAAGATAAAACCAGTCCGCGGGCAGTAAATGGACCGCCGGCCAGCGCGTTAGCGCGACCAGCAAGCCGAAGAACCCGCCTACAGCGAGGAAAACGACCGCTACAACGGCATTGGCTTTGATCAATGCCTCCGCCTGTGAGTGAACCTTAAGCCCTGTGTCCGGACAGGTGCGGAAAGTGTCTGCCGCTGCCATGATCGCCCCCTATTGTTACTTGTCTACGACGTGGATCTTGCCAACCATCTGATGGTGGCCGATGCCGCAGAATTCGTTACATACGATGCCGTATTCGCCCGTCTCGCTTGGCGTGATGGTCAGGACCATGTCGTAACCGGGATGGACCTGAATGTTGATGTTGGTTGGTTGCAGCGAGAAGCCGTGCTGCCAATCCAGCGAGGAGAGGTGCAGGCGGTACTGCTTGTCTTTCTCCAGTTCGAGCACTGGCCACCATTCCCAGAGCCGGGCAATGAGATAGACGTCGCTGCCGGGCGGCGGGTGGACGACAGGAATCCCTGTGTCACCTTCTTCGCGTACCTTATACTTCTCGACCATCGCTTCGGTGCGTTCCGCGAAAACGTCCGGGTCAATGCGATAGGCTTCGTTCGAAAGGTTCTGCTCGCCCGTGAAGTGCCAGGCAATCATCGTAAAGAACATCACCAGCCCCCAGAGGAAGGCGACGATGATCCAGACGATTTCCTTTTTGCTGAGCGCTTCGTTCCACCAAATTCGTTGTTCGGGTGGGTGAATGGCCATGATTATCCCCCCCTTACTTCGCTATCGGGATTTGTGCGACTTCCATGACGCCCCACATCAGATAGAGCACCGCCGGTGTCGCGACGCCTAAAAACAAAAGTAGAAAGGGGTTGTCGAGGAGCCGCTGCATGAAGGGGATGGGTTCGTCTTCTTCGCTCGTCGGGCCGTCGGCCTTGTCTTGCATTCTCGCCTCCCTTGCGGGCTGAAAAATCGCCGATACCGAATTAGGGCGGTTCTCGGCCAATTCTGCAGGCTAGGGGCGCGCGGCAGGCGGTAGCATTGACTTATGTCAAGCGGGTATGACGATTTATGAGATGCGCTAGGCATCAACGAATATGCGAATACCCCAAAATGTACCGACGGCGAGGAACAGCAGGATGGCGAAAAATATGATGCTGCGGTATTTGAGCCGGTGTCCGATCCGAATTTCGACGCGGTCGAGCACCCAGTCGGCAGCCAGGTACAAAATAATGGCAACGAGGGTGAAATAGACGAATTCCATATTATTCCTCCGCGCGGTGCATATTTATCCCGGTTGGCCGTCTCTGCGTGGGCTGGTCAATAACGGGATAAAGACCCAGCAAAAAAGCGCGAATCCTGCAATCCATAGCAATGCTGCGGCGAGCATCGCTTCGGCGTAGTACCCCGGAAACAGCCACGGCCCGAAAATACGCGGAACCGGTGCGGCGGCGATACAACAATATGCGGCCACGGTGTGACCGTTTGCGATGAGCGGGTATCCCGTGTGGCCAAGCGCGGCGCGGGACATGACGCCGACTGTCATGGTCCCCATGGCGCCGATCGTAAGCCCGTGCAACGCCGCACTGTCTGGAACTGGACCACCGAGATCGGCCATTCCTTTAAGTACGAGCCCAAGCGCGATCCAGCCATATCCGAGATGCAGCACCCAGACAATCGGTTGGTGCCGCGTCGCCCAACTGCGCCATCCGGCAAGACGCAAGATTTGCAAAACGGCCGCGATAAGGGCGACCGCTCCGCTGACGGCTGTACCGGATGCGACGCTGTCGGCAATCAATAAAATGGCAATGGACGCGATGGCGGCAACGTCGAGGGCGGCGAAGGATCTCGGCAGATCCGTTTCGCCGGCATTTCGAAGCGCATTGCGGGTGAAGGCCGGCGTGACCCGTCCGCCGACGACGACGAGGAGCAGGATGATGAGATCTATTGCGAGCAGCAACCCCAACCGTCTTGACTCATCGGTCCATTCCAAGCTTTCAGCGTGAAAGTAGAGATTGAAGGCGGCAAAAAGCGTGAGCGCGACAGGGAAGATAAAATTTCGCTTGGCGCGCCGTTTCCACAGTGGCTGGGAAATCATCACGGCGAGAATCGGCAAAAAAAGCATATCGAGGGCGGCAATCAACCAAGGATCCAGGCCCGCACCGAATGCCATGGCGCAACGGCCCAATAACCAGGCGCAGGCCAATAGCATTTGACCCCTGACCGGAATGCCGGGCGAATTGGTCCAATTCGGCACGGCGGTCAGAAGAAACCCGGCCAGCACCGCGGGAATATAGCCAAATACCAACTCATGCGCGTGCCATAGATACATGGGTAGCGGGCCCAACACCGCTGTTACCACGCCGTTGGCAAAATGCACGCCGAGCCAGGCAATCCAGGACAGCATCGCGATAACGGCAAAGAGGCCGGCGAAGCAGAAAAACGGCCGTAAACCTTGCCCTAGGAACAAACCGCGTTTCCCGACGTTTTGTTGGCTCGCCGGTTTATCCGGGTCGGTCATCATACGGTTGCCTTCACGATCGCAATCGTTCCATCGGGTCGAACGAGGACGGCCTGCTCTGCACCACCCCGCCGGATCGCGTTGCGCATTTCAGTCTCGGGCAAATTCGACAAGCCGGTCGAGAGCGCGTCGGCGACTGTTGCCCGCTTCGAGATTACCGTGATGGCGGCATAGCGGTGGGCGCTG
>JAJFJB010000161.1 GCA_021774435.1 Alphaproteobacteria bacterium | reverse complement strand
CCTTGATGCCGAGATCCTGCATCAGTTTACCCGACCAGGCACCCATCGCCACGACAACTCGCTTGGCCTGGACGGGGCCAGCGTCGGTTTCGATGCGCCAAGCACCATCCGCTTCGGGGACCAAACGGTCGACGCTTTGTTGCAGGAAGGTGACGCCAAGGCTCTGCGCCTTTTCGGCCAGAACCTTGCCGATCCCGCCAGGGTCAAGTGCGCGGCCTTGCTGTTTGATCAGAACGGCAGCCTCGAATTCCGGCGATAAGGCGGGCTCAACCTCCCGCAGCGCGTCACCTTTGACGACTTCCAGGGGCACCTGACGTTCTGCCCGCATACGCCATCCCAGCTTCGATAGGTCTGCATCGGCGGCGTTGCGGAAGACATGAACGTAAACCGAATCGCGGACCAGCTCCTCCGAACCCGTGCCTTTAAGATGATGCCGATAGAGGGTGACCGTTGGCCGGGTCAGGGCCATCATCGCGTCAGCGATCGCAGGCAGCCGGTGCTCCTGTCCGGCCTGAAAGAACTTGATCGCCCAGGGCAGAAACTTCATCGCGTATCCCATCCGCAGAGCGACGGGTCCTTCCGGGTCCAGCAACCAGCCGGGAACGCTTTTCCAAAGACCCGGCATCGATTGCGGCACGCAGGACCAAGGCGAGAGCGATCCCGCATTTCCGTAACTGGCGCCCTCCGCCGGCGGGCTCCGGTCGATCAGGGCAACTTTGAACCCGCGCTCGGTCAGGGAGAGTGCGGTGGCGATGCCAACGATGCCGGCGCCTAGTATGGTGACATCGGGCGTCGATCCGTTCTGCTCTGTGGCCATCGTTTCCTCCTGATAGGGTCGCGGGACAGGGTAGTTTGTTCGCGTTGCACAAGGCAATATGGGTTGGACATCAGCACCTTCTATCCGAAGAAAGAGAGAATAATGAATCCAGAATCCAATCTGGCGAAGGAAAACCTCGTTTTGCCGAAGGCGGAAACACCTGCCTTCGATTATCTTCCGCTCACGATGCACAATGGCGTTGCCTATTTGGCGGGCCAACTCGCCAAGGTCGATGGCGTCCTCCCCAACCCGGGAAAGGTCGGCCGTGATATCGATGAGGCGGAAGCCGGCCGCCAGATGGAACTCTGTGCGTTGCAGTCGCTGTCCTGGCTGAAGCATTATTTGGATGGGCTCGGTAAGGTTGAGCGGGTCCTTCACCTGAATGCCTATGTTTCTTGCACCGATGACTTCGAATTTATTTCGCGGATCGCTGACCACGCGTCGCGCGTTTACATGGTGGCTTTCGGTGGCGAGAACGGGCGGCATGCGCGTTCGGTACTGGGTATGGTTCGCCTGCCGCAGAATGCACCGGTGATGATCGATTTACGCGTCGCGCTTCGCGGTTGATCAGCGCGTCGGCGTGAAAGGTTTGCGTTGACCGGCCTGCTCCATAAGCGGAAGCACATCGTCGATCCATTGCCGGCACTCGGTCAGATAGTCCACCCAGGAAATCAGCAGCCCGTCCACGCCCATCCGCGACAGCCGCTCGATGCCGTCGACGATCTGTTCGGGCGTGCCGACGAGAGGGTAGCCGCCATGACCGGCCTTGAAGTGAAACCGGAAGGCATCGATGACGTCCGGGCTCAAGGTGGCGGATTGCACGCCAAAGATGTCGAGCATGTTGTTGACGGCCACATCGTCGCCTTTTTCGACGACGTAATGGTTGAGATAGTCCCGCGCTTCCTTTTCCGTTTCCCGGCAGACGACGTAGACGTGGATCCAGCATTGCGAGCTTCGGCCCAAGTCGGTTGCCATATTCTTTAGGTGCGCAATCTGCGCCCGGTCGCTGTCTTCGTCTTTCTGCCGCAGCATCGCAAAATTCATGTCCGCATGCCGCGCGGAAAAGGCGTGCCCCGTCTCGGAGCTTCCGGCATTCATGATGGGTGGGCGCGGCGATTGCAGCGGTTTTGGTTGGCTCCATAAGGCCTTGCCCTGAAAGAACTCGCCCTCGAAATCAAATGCCTCGGGTTCGGTCCAGAGGCGCTTTACGACGTCAAGCCATTCTGCGGCGTAATCATAGCGCCGGTCGTGTGGCGCCAATTCCACGTTGAACATTTCGAATTCGTTCTTGAACCAGCCGGCGACAATATTGAGCGCGAAGCGGCCGCCCGATACATGATCCACCGTTGCACCCATTTTCGCGGCCGCAACCGGATGGATGAGCGGCGCATGAACGGTGGAAAAAATCGTGCTAAAATTGGTGACCGCAGCAACCGCGGCGGCCCAGGTCAGGCTCTCAAAAGTTCGATTGTTGAAATTCGTTTCGCCGCCATAACCTTTCCAGCGGCCCACGGGCAAAAGGACCTCAAGCCCGGCATCGTCCGCCATTTTTGCCAAGGCGGCATTCTCCTCCCAGGTCATTGCCCAGGCGCCATCGGCTGTCGTCACGGTTGAGCCATGCGAGCAATTGAACGCCATGACCCCGAGTTTGACCCGGTTGTGGCTGAACAAGGCGTTCGTCATGTGTTTACCTTTAGTCGACGAGTTCGTACGTGGCGGTTCGTTTCTTGACGCCCTTGCGGGGGCCCATCAAGGCTTTATTGGCGAAATCGTCATTCAGCGGCCGCGCCTTCGCGTGATTTAGCCACAGACGCAACAGCAAGCGCTTTTTCGCGGGGTCGTCGTGGTCCATATATGCGGTTCGGGAATGTAAAATGACGTAATTGTTGAGCCACTGAATATCACCCGGTTGAAAATCCATCTCATACTGGATATCCGGACGGATTGCTGTGTCGCCGATAAAGGACACGGCGGCTTGTTGCTGTTCTGTTAGTGGTTCATCGATTTTCGCCGCACCTTCTTCGATTGCCTTTTGGTTATAGCGGCAGCTCAACCTGCCTTCGCACCAGCTGTAAATAGGCAAAGGATTCGTCACTTCCTTTGGGTGCCCGGTTGGACCCTTGCCATCCAGATCGAAGCGGTATCCTTCATGCACGGTCTGAATATGCTCCGGATGCTGATCCAAGATTTCATTGTAAATGGTGCTGGAACTGCACAACGTACTTTTTCCACCTTCTTTCGCATCTCGAATGCACAGCAGACCGACGACATCGGTGATATCGCAGTGCGGCCGCAGTAACGCCGACGTCATGCTGCCACGATGTTCCGTCTTGGTGTAATCGAAACCGCGGTCGGAAATGTCCTGCATCAGTTCGCCGTCAATATTTTGCGATTCCGCGCCGCCCATATGGGTGCCGATGCCCCAATAGAGGCGGCGGAGGTCATCCTCGCTATAACGTTCGACAGGGAAGCCGCGCATCAGGACAACGCCGCGGCCAAACTCCAGTTCATCGAGGAGTGCATCCAAGACGTTAGCGAAGCCAGGCAGTGGGAAATCTTTTTTCGTGACTGCGAAAGGCGTGAGGCCGGCTTCTTTCGAAAGCCGCAGCGCGGCATCGAGTTCTTCAATATGTTCTTTCTCGAATGGCCATATCCAGGATGTGTCGGCTTCGAGTTCGTTGCGGTACCAGGCGCAGGGCAATTCGATACGCTGCGGGTTTTCGGCGGAGCCGATCAGTCTCGGGTGCGTAATCATGATTTTCGGTTTTTCTCCCATGGCGCCGGAGGCCATACTGTCGCAAAAGTCCGGACAATATTTTTCAAACGACGTTGGGAGTCAATTATGGAAAAGGCCACGACACGCTTGCGGTCGCTTTTGAAACAAGATGGTCTGCTATATATGCCGGCTGTTTACTATCCGCTGGGCGGGCGCATGGTCGAGCAGGTTGGCTTCGATGCGGCCTATGTCGGAGGCTTTGTGACCGGTGGCTCGAGGGCGGTAACTGAACCCCTCCTGACGTTGACGGAGCAGGTCGAAACGGCATCGGGCGTCGCCCGTTCGGTTAATATTCCCGTCGTTGCGGATGCGGGTGCCGGCTTTGGCGAGCCTTTGCACGTCACCCGCACGATTCGGGAATTCATCGATGGCGGGGTCGCTGGCATTCATATCGAGGACCAGCTTTATCCGAAGCGCGCGCATTATCACAAATATGTGGCGCACGCGATTCCCGTCGAGGAATACCGCGACAAGATCCGCTGGGCCTGCCGGGAGCGCGATAAGCGCGATCCGGACTTCGTCATCATTGCGCGCACGGATACCTGCCGGTTTGAAGGGTTGGAAGAATCCCTGATGCGCATGGAAGTGGCGGCGGAGGAAGGCGCCGACATGGGATTGATCTTTCCCCGCAACGATGAGGAAGCCGCCGAGGCGGCAAAACGGTCGCCGCTGCCGCTCGCCTATGTGCAAAGCCGGGGGAACCGGGATGGCCGCCCGCTGTATTCGCTCAAACAGCTTGAGGATATGGGCTATGCCGTCTGCATCGACGCGCAGATTTATCTAATCGCCAGTTTCCACGCGGCGCAAAAGGCACTGCAGGAAATGAAGGAAACCGGCGTCTATACGGGCGTTACGGCCGAAGAAGCGGTCACGGCTCGGCAGCAGATCGAGGACTATATCGGCCTTGATGAGTACTACGCGATCGAAGAGGAAACGGTCGAAGGCAAGGACTGAGCGGCGCGCTTCCTTAATTCAGAAAAGACAGCACGGCATCGCAAAACGATGCGGGCTGTTGCCGGAACATGCTGTGTCCGGCTTCTGGTATGATGACTGTTTTCGCGTCAGGCACGTGTGCGGCTAGCGCGCGCAGGACCACGGGCAAGAGGCCGGGGGTGTCACCGCCACCTACAAACAGGGTCGGCAGGGACAGTGCTTCCGCATCTGTTTTGGTATAGGGCTGGCGGCCTTCGTTGACCTGCGCTAGCAGAGTATAGGCGTTGTCCTCGCGCATTTGTCGGTCCGCTGCGGGCAGTGTGTCCCACGCACCGGGGCCATTGATGCCATCGATAAAGGCGCGCAGACCGTCATCAAGGTCACCGGCGGCAATCTTTTCCGATGCCTGGGCCACATGGGCTCGCGAACCGGCGGCGGGCGGTTCGTCTGCTGCACTATCCGGCATGAGCGTTTCTTCGAGTGTGCCACCTGGCTCGGCCAGGACTAGTTTACGAATCAGTTCCGGGTTCTTCAGAGCGAGCCGGAAGGCCAAATGACCGCCCCGGGAATGGCCGATCAGATCGACGGGGCCGAGTGCCAATCCCTTGATGAATGCGATTACATCATCGACGTGCTGCGCCATGCTGAACCGGCCGCCCTTGCCGTCCCAATGTTCCGGAAAGTAGTGGCGCAGGCTTGGGACAATCAGTCTGCGGTTCGCGGATAGTGGTTTCAGCACCGCTGCCCAAGCCCGGAAGTCGTTCAGCGAGCCATGGATGCACACCAGCGGCGGCCCCTCGCCGATGTCAAGATAGCTCATGTCGTAATCGTTTGCGCGGAGGGTTTTCATGCTGGCTGGTACCTGTTGTCTGTTGGGTTCGGAATGTTAGCAATTGGCAAGCCATGACTCCAACCGGGAAGAGGTCATCCAGGGTTCCGGCTGGTTTTATGGCGTCTCTTCGGTTTGCGCTGAACAGGTGCGGACAGGTAAGACAAGGTGAGGTACGGGAAAAGCCCAAATCGAATTCATGAATTTCGAAAGGCGTGACATTATGATCTACCAACATCGTTTGGTCGTCGCGCGCGGCGGCAAACTCGAAACACGGCATAAGCATTTCCAGAATGTTGCCATGCAGGCCCTGGACGATCACGGTTCCAAGTTGGTCGGTGCCTGGGAAATCTGGATAGGCGTCGATGCCGGCTGTGCGGTCTGGCAATTGCGCGAGCATGAGAGTCTCGCGACGTGGGAACAGCATCGTGAACGTGCCATGGCCGATACCGCCTTGCGGTCGGGACAGGATAAGGGGCTTTATCCGGCGCTGGATTTTGTCGATACGGCAATTCTCAAGCTGACGGATTTTTCGCCTGGATTTTCCGGTGATTGGCCGGCGATCGATGACGTGCGCGGCCAACCTCGATCCTTTATTGAACAGCGCATACTTTATCTGAAACCGGGCACGGCAGCGGCGCATCACGCCATTTATGCCGAGAGGGTCGGGCCTGCCCTAGCACGGGAAGGCGCATCGCTAATCGGGTTCTTCGACACCGTCATCGGTCCCGGCACCACCAACACTGGCTCGCACCGTAGCGTTGAAATCCGTCGCTTTCCCGATCTGGCGAGCTGGCAGCGTTGGCGGGAAGCGCAGGACAATGATGCCGCGCTTGCGGGCCTGATGAAAGGCGATTGGCTTGAAACGGTCGACCGGGTGGAAAGTACACTCCTGCGACCGATGGATTACAGCCGCATACGGTAGACAAAAAAGGGGTGTACTCAAAATTTTGATCAGTCAGCCACAGAGTTTTTCGATTTTAGTGAATTGAAGCCACTGGCTATTCGTTCCGCGCCCTCCGCTGAAACCGCCCGACGGCGCTGCCAAAGCCAATTTCCGTTAGTTTGGCGCCAATTTTCGCCATTCCGCTGGGGCATCGAGTTTGAGCCCGTCGAACAGGAATCCGCCGTTACGGTCCAGCACTTCGGTAGCGAGTTGGATCACCTGCCGTGCGTCGCCGGTGTTAAATAGCTGATCGAATGCGCGACTGAACCGGTCGAAAAATTCTGGATCGTTCTTCCTAAGGACGCGGGTGATTGTTTTCCCCGTAGCCGAGCATTTGCGGCAACGATGGCTGACCCGATTTTGCGTCTAACTCTTCGAAGAAATAGGCCAATGTGCCAGGAACATGGATAAAAGCATCGACGGGCCAACCCTTCCAAATGAAAGTCTCGCGCCACGCATTCTCCAATTTGTCAAATACGACGACCAGATCCAAATCGGAATAAGGCGTTGCTTCACCTCGAATAATTGAACCGGCAAGATAAACGACTTTTGCTGAGGGAAATTTCTTTTTCCAAATTTCCCGCGTTGCGATTTCAGGATTTTGGCGCTTTCTCATAACAACTTTAGATTATGACGACTTAATGTGTCCCACAATCGGTATCCATGGCTGAACGGCTTGTGAACTCGGAATGATGGGAATGCGTCGTAACTTGGTGTGCCCCACCAAGTTCGTCTAATGCGTGCTAACATCACGTCATGAACTTGGACTGTCTTATTGTTATCGACATGCTTCATGACTTTCTCGATCGGTGGGAGTCGAACCGACGCGAACGGCTGATAGCGAGTACGAACAGCCTCGTCACGGCGTTCCGAAAGGTGGAGCGGCCGATAGTTTGGGTCCGGCAAGAATTCAAAGCCGATCTCAGCGACGCCTTCATGGAAATGCGCGACAAGAAAATATCGACAACGATCGAAGGGACAAGAGGTTCCCAAATACACTGTGATCTAGAATTTCAGTCGAGCGATATCTTGCTTGTTAAGAAGCGGTACAGCGCTTTCTTCGGCACCAACTTGGACGAAACTTTGAACGCGTTCGGCGTGCGCGGGCTCGTGTTGGCGGGCGTGAATACCCATTCCTGCGTTCGTATGACGGCCATGGACGCCTATCAGCGCGACCTGCGCGTTGTGCTGGCCGCAGAATGCATCGGTTCGTATGACGACGAACATGCCCGGATATCATTAGATTACATGGATCGCAAAATCGGAAGGGTGATGAATAACGCCCGGATTGACGCGGCGTTGGCAGGCTGTTCGTGGCAGTCTTGAGTGTTGGCGAACGGAATTGTCAGAGGGACTGAATTTCCGGCTCGGGGAACACGTCAAAATATAGCGCCAGACGAACCCGCTACGACATTATGTCCTTAAGACCGCTTCGATCTCGATTTATCATAATCTTGCCATTCCAGGACGATACGGCCTCCGGTCGCAAGCGCGTTCCATCGGTCTCGAAGCGAAATTAGTGCGGTCCATGTGCGCTCGATATCATCGATCTCAACCGGTCGTCCAGTGTTTGCCAGACGGCGACTAATCTTTTCCCGATAGGATTTAGGGTTTTCCAACAGCACATGCTGGAAAGCGCCAACGAATACCTCCGCCTCGCTCAAAGAGGCGCGGTTGTTCTTCATCAACGCCTTTGATCGTGTGTTCGCGTGCGGCGGTTGCCGCCCTTCGATAACGGTCATGCTTGGAAACAGTGCGCCCAATGCGACCGTGCCCCAAAAACCTTTCATCAGCCCGAGCGATTGCTCGACGACAAAATGGACTAGATCGTGTGGCGGTGAGAATTTCCGGTCCGGCGGTCGCATCCGCAATGAGACACTATCATCGCGATGAATTCGTATGATCGGCTTGGTGTCGGTTTTTTCGATTTGAACCTTCATGGCCACGACTATAGACCAGAAATACATCAGCATTTATCGTCTTTTACGCGTGGAATGATGGATGATTAGCTTCAAAATGGTGAGCGTCGTCGGAAAATTTTAATGCGGTCGATGAGTTGCAGCCGCATCCGCTAGTCGGTTACGGCGACGGTCGTCCAATGCGCCAAGTGCAACGCCACCCACAATTAGTCCCGCCGCGATGAGTAAGGATGGTTCCAGCGACTCCGCCAGTGCCAGCGTGGCGCAGACGATACCGACCAACGGTGTCGCGAGGATGCCAAGCGATGTGGTAATCGCGGGCAGGCTGCGATTGACCATCGACATGGCCCAATAGGCCAACCCCGATCCGATACAGCCTCCGTAAAGAAAGAGCAGGAGGAGGGGCGTGTTCCATTGGAATATGGGCGGTCCTTCGAATATCAGAGCGAGAAGGGAAAGGATGATGGTGGCCAGGAGCAACTGCCAGATCGTCAGCTCGAAAGGCGTGCCGATCCATTTATGTGCCCTGACGTAAACGATACTCGCCGCCCAACACATCGCGGCCAGGAGGGTGAGGCCGCATCCATAGATCGTTTGTCGATCAGTCCAGTCGAAGGAGAGTGGGTTAAAAATGACGGCCAATCCCACGAGGCCCAGGATAATTCCCGTAATCCGCCAGTTTGTCAGTGCTTCACCGAGCAACAGGAAGGCGCCAAGCGCAACCCAGATCGGTGTGGTGTAGCCCAAGACGATGGCTTGACTGGCGGGCAGGAATTGGAGCCCTGCCGCCACGAGCGCTGAGAACGCGACCATGTGCAATAATGCGATGCTGAGAACCACAGGCAGATCGCCTCGGTCCGGAACGGTCAGACGGCCCCGGAAGAGGAGAAGCGGGAGTAGAGCCAGCGCACCGATTCCGCACCGAATTGCCGATGTCCACAATGGCGGAACGTTCTCTACCAGGAGCTTCGTTACCGGCCAGTTCGTTCCCCAAGCGAACACCACGATACCAAAAAGCAGAAATGCGCGCCCGGTGCTAAGTTGGTTGTTCATTATCGGGATTGTGGCTCGTGAGATCCTATGTACGCCAAAATTTTATATAGAGTTTTGGATCAGGATTAAGATCCAGTTTCAATAATTGGTTGGTACCAGTTTTCGGCGGAATCTCTCGCCATGTTGTCGTTGGCGGACGTGCTGCTATCTCTCCGCTATCGAGTAGACCGTGCTAACCTTACAGAAATTATTTTTCGAACAACGGCGGAAGAATATGTCAGTCCCTGCAGAACTTATCCTGCACAATTATGATTTTTCGAATTATGCGGAAAAAGCGCGGCTGGCGCTTGGGTATAAGCGGCTGAGATGGCGGTCCGTGATTATTCCGCCTGTCGCGCCCAAACCTGATTTGGCGCCACTAACTGGCGGCTATCGCCGTACGCCTGTTCTGCAGGTCGGCGCTGACATCTATTGCGACACGAAGCTAATTCTAAGAGTACT
The DNA here is from genome assembly GCA_021774435.1 of Alphaproteobacteria bacterium. Classification (GTDB taxonomy): domain Bacteria; phylum Pseudomonadota; class Alphaproteobacteria; order UBA8366. Next base: position 25,426 of record JAJFJB010000161.1, on the reverse strand, counting down.
CGAACGACGGCTGCCTGAACCAACGCTTTATCCCGCGAAGTATAAGGCGTTGGGCGATATGATCGCTTATTGGGCCGAACATCAGCTGTTCCGGCCAATGTCGCTCTACGTGTCTGGCTCCAACCTGGATCTGTTACCAAGCAATCTGCAGGCAGACCGATCTCTTATGCGCGGCCTGCCCGTTCCCGATGAAGAAACGGTACGCCGGGCGGCGCGACGCAATGCGCCGGCCGTGCGGGTGCAGATTGCGAGGGTCGACGAACTGTTATCCGATGGCCGCGACTGGATCGCCGGCCCTGTTGTGACGGTCGGCGACTTCGCAGTTTATCACGCCTTATGGTTCATTACGGCGCGTAGCCGGCGATTGGCGCACGAGCTGGAGCCCTACCCCCTCATTCGGGGCTGGATGGAACGCATGCGGGCGTTTGGGCATGGTTCGTCTTCACCGATGACTGCTGCGGAAGCCCTCGACATTGCACGTGGTGCGTCTCCCGCACCGTTGCGCGAATCCAATCCGTTTGACGAAGATCCGAAACCCGGTGCCAAAGTCCGCATTCGCGCCGACGACTACGGGAAGGACACGATTGAAGGCAGACTAGTACTGATCGACGCGGAAGAAATCGCCCTTCGGCGCCAGGACGGCGATGTTGGCGACATCGTCGTACATTTTCCCCGTCTTGGTTACGATCTGCGTCCGGTTTCTCAATGAACGTAAGCGGGTTGCGCCGATAAGCGTATTGCAGAGGCCAGTTCGCAGAGCAGGTACCTTAATAGAATGGCTATGACCGTGAGGCGCACGACCGGTTTTAAGGTGGCAATGGGCATCGATGAGGCGAGCGCAGCGGCCCGGTGCCCCACCACGGGTTAGTGACCATCCCGTTCCGGCTCGGTCCCTACGCCAACTTGATGACCTTGCCTTCCTCATGAGAGCGCTCCATGGCGTCTATCAGCGCATGCCGGACGACAGCGTCGTTAAAGTCAGGCGAGTCCGCTGTTCCCGATTGCATTGCCTTGGCAAAGCGGGCATATGCCTGCCCGACGTTTCTTCCGGGGCCGGCAGCCATATCCTCTGGAATAAGCCGGTAGCTGTCGGGCGGGGTTATCTCGGCCATTTTCTCTTTCCCGATGGCGAGGTGGAGCTGGCTCGGTCCAATATTGACGGATTTTGAGGTCAGCACCAGAGTCCCTTTGCGGCCATAAATCTCCATACGCGTGCCACTCGCGTTGTACGGGACGCTGGCCAGTTGGTAGGACACTTCCGCGCCGCTTTTGAGCACGCCTGCGGCGGATACGGTGTCCGGCGCATCGACGGGAAAGTCGGCCCCCGTTACGGCGTGTTTCCACATGTCGATGTTCGTCGTTACCCGTGCGCTGACCTCGGCGAACTCACCCAGGATGTAGCACAGGGCATCTATGGAGTGTCCGCCCGGGATGGTCATCGGGTTGGCGCCATTGGCGCGAATCCCCTGCCAGATGCGGCCATCCCCGCGTTCGGTAATTGCACCGACCATGACGCTTAAGTTAACGGTTACGATCTCGCCGATTTCGTCGTTGGCGACGAGGTCGCGGGCATACGCCACGGCTGGATCGCTTTGCGCCTGCAAGCCAACCAACGTCTGTAACCCGGCCGCTTTGGCGCTGTCGGCCATTTCCGTTGCTTCGGCGAGATGAGCTCCCAAGGGCCACTCGCAACACACGGGCTTTTTGGCCTCGATCGCGGCCATGACCAGTTGTTGGTGCAATGGGACGCGAACAACGACCGTAATGAGATCGACGTCGGGGTGCGCGACCATCTCATTCATGTCGTGAAAGGCGAGCGCGGCACCGAACTTCTCGGCTGAGGCTTTGGCCGTCTCCTCGTGCGCGGTACAAACGGCCTTTAGTTCATAGCCGGGCAACGCTTGTAGTGCCGGTACATGGGCGTTGGCGCCCCAGCCACTCCCGCCGGGTGTAACGGTTGCACCGACAATTCCAACCCTAATTTTGTCCGCCATGATTGTTTCCTTTGCCTGTGATTACGACTAAGCGCCGCCTAAGGTCCGAGCATAGCATTAAATTTCGGCATTACCGCTTCCAGCCAATCCAGTCGCACAGGGCATCGCCCATGATGAGCTTCTTGTCGGCGTCCGGAATCCAATCAATTTCCTGAAAATGAGTGACGCATTGCTGCCATGAGCACGGCATTTTCGTGATGTCGGTGCCCCAAAAGAGCCTGTGAGGGCCGAAAGCGTCGTACAGGGCGCGGTAGTGTTTATGAAGACTTTTGAAGGGATAGGCATCGTCCGCATAGAACGGCCCCCCCGTCAGTTTGACCGCGACATTCGGATAACGGGCAAGCGCTGTCAGCTCGTTCATATCCGGGAATGCCGCGTCGCCTTTGGCGCCCCGGAGCGCACCCATATGATCCACCACGAGCTTCAACGCGGGATGGCGTTCCGCGATTTGGCCCAGCGCGGACAGCCAATCGCCGGCGAGCAGGGCCAGCGGCATTCCAGCTTTCTCGGCGGCGGGCCACAGCCAATCCAGGGTGCCGTCCGTTGGCCAGGTCCGGTTCTGCGGCTTGTTGAAATAAAACCGGAACCCCAGCATGCCGGGCCGTTCTTTCCAGTTCTGGATATGTGCGCGGCTCTCCGGCTCGTCGAGCGGCGGGTAGCCAAAAATGGCAAAGCGCTCGGGGTAGGCCTGCACGGCCTCGACCGCCTGCTCGTTGGAGTCCGGATCCCAGCTCGCGGGAGGATGAATAATGGCGCCGTCGATGCCCGCGTCGTTCATGTCGCGGATGGCTTCCTCGACCAGATACGGCGTGGCACGATGGGGTGGATTCGCGGTCCCTGTGCGCCAGAGGTGAATTTGCGCGTCGATGATTGGCATTTGATTTCTCGGCAATTTGTAAGAAGCATAATCTAACGGACCAGCTCTCAAAGTGCATACCTGTCGTTCGTTTAGACCATGTCAGGTGTTTGAGGAGCAGCGGTTCGCGGCCCCTTCGATGTCTGGGTCGGGTCAATTGTTACTAAAACGCGGTTTCGCTCGATGGTGTCCGATCACCTCTTAGTCCGCCGCTTCAGCGGGGCGCGGCCGCGCCCATTCGCGCTCCTTTTCACGCAGGAAACGGAAGCCGTAGGCCCGTTCATATTGTGGCGGCGAGCTGGTTTCCACATCGAGCGCGGCCGCCGCACGCACCGCCCAGTGCGGATCGAAGAGCAGGCCCCGCGCCAATGCCACCATGTCCGCCTGACCGTTAGCAACGACGCTCTCCGCGTGATGGGGATCGTAGATCATGCCGACGGCCATCGTCGGGATTTCCGCCTCGCGGCGAATTTTCTCGGCAAATTCCACCTGGTACCCCTCGCCGAGTTCGAGGCGCGTGTTGCCCGAGATGCCGCCGCTCGAGGCGCAGATATAGTCGCAGCCAAGTGTCTTGAGCCGTTGCGCATAGACGACCGAATCGTCCGGCGTCCAGCCATTTTCCTCCCAGTCGGTCGCCGACAGACGCACGCCCATCGGCTTTGCCTCGGGCCATACGTCGCGCATGGCTGCGAAGACTTCGAGCGGAAAACGCATCCGGTTTTCAAGAGGGCCGCCATAGTCATCGTTGCGCGTATTGGCGATGGGCGAAAGGAACTCGTGCATCAGATAGCCATGCGCGCTGTGCACCTCGATCATATCGAAGCCGAGCCGGGCGGACCGTTCGGTCGCCGAGACGAAGGCATCGCGCACTGTATCCATGTCGGTCCGGTCCATGGCCTTCGGCGTGTGCCAGCCTTCATCCTGCGGATTGGCCGAACTGCTGATCGTCTCCCAGGCCCCTTCGTCCGCCGCCAAAGGTTTGCGGCCCTCCCAGGGCCGGTGTGTCGATGCCTTGCGACCTGCATGGGCGAGCTGGATGCCCATTTTCGCTTGTCCGAACTGACGGCAGAATTGCATCACGCGACCGAGCGCTTCTTCGTTGTCGTCGGACCAGATGCCGAGGCATTGCGGTGTGATCCGGCCACGAGGCTCCACCGCGGCCGCCTCGGTGATGACAAGACCGAAGCCACCGGTCGCGAACTGACCCAGATGCATCAGGTGCCAGTCCTGTGCGTTGCCGTCGACCGCGCTGTATTCACACATGGGCGAGACGATAGTTCGGTTATCGATCGTCATGCCGCGCATGGTGAGCGGGGAGAATAGTTTGCTGCTCATGGACGTACGCCTCCATTGCATCATTAGAATGTTTAAAAGATTGAAGCGCTTGGGAATAACGGTAGAGCGCCAACGTTAGACGAATATTTGTATTGGCCCAACTGCCTGCTAGCAAGCGCATTAGACCGTCCCCGAGAGTACTACCGGTCGTAAGTCTTGACCGCAAAGGCATTTGCAGTCCACTGAGATGCCGGGAACGCCTCGTGTCCCGAATGGGTCGACGTTGACTAAAATTCAGTATCGCTCTCGATGTCCGATTTTCAGTGCAAATCAGGCATAAAATAATGGAAAGTGGGTATAGGCTTGGGCGCTCAAATGCCATTCATCAGATCGTCAATTCTGCTAATCGAGTAAAATTTATTGCGCAATATTAACTGCCGAAATTTCGTTGCTTCGGGCTTCATTTCGATAAAACCCCCTGGCGACTTTTGCCGGCCCTCTTTGAATTGTTAAATTGATAGTGATCGCGGTGTGGAACTTCCGGCCGGCAATTACGTAATAATTCACGCTACGGCTTGATCGCTCGCGTCTCGGGGCCTACCGTTTTCCGGTTATCCGAAAATGGCATCCCCCTATTTCTTCGAAATTGGCGCCACACCTTCAGGGACTGCAGGAGCACGACGTATCATGGCTAGCACACTCGATGGGATCACCGTTCTGGACCTCAGTACCGGCGCGGCCGCGGCATTTGCCACGATGCTCTTGAGTGATCTTGGCGCGCGGGTGGTGCGGGCGGTCGACCCGTCGATGCCGGTGCATCGCGAGGGCGGCTTCGTTGTGTGGGACAGGGGCAAGGAAGGCGTCGTGCTCGACTTAGACGGTGTCGCCGAAAACGTCGATGGCGATAGTGACGCTGCCGCCCTGTACCGCCGGCTGGTCGCGGGTGCCGACGTCCTGATGGAAGATATTGCACCAAGCTCGAGCCGGCAGCGGCTCGTCGACGCGGACTGGCTGAAGCGCGCCAATCCGCGTTTGGTAAGCTGTTCAATCACTGCCTATGGCAAGAATGGCCCCTTGAAGGACGAGCCGCCGATCGAGGATCTCGTCTTGGCGCGCATGGGCGTGATGGGCGGCATGCCGGGTTTCCGGCCTTCACCGGTGCATATCGTGCATCCGTTGCCGACCGTCGGTGCTGCGCTTTTCGCCAATCTCGGTATCGCGGCCTCGCTGCTGGCGCGAGAGACAACGGGTCGAGGCCGGACCGTAGAGACCTCGCTGATGGCGGGTGCATTGCTGTACCACCCGAAAGTCATCGGCGAGAAACTCGCTCGCACGGTATTCCAGACGCATCCGTCGGGCAGCGCGCCGTTCTACAGCGTTTACGAATGCTCCGACGGCAAATGGATTCAGCTCGGCTGTGTGCATGTCGGGTTCATGGGGATCGCGGCCAATTTAATGGGGATCGGTGAGCTGGTGGCCGAACCGCGCTTCCAGGGTGGGCGCGGCGGCGATACGCCGGAAGATGAGCAGGAACTGCGCGACGCCATCGCGCGGGTCATCAAGACGAAGCCGCAAGCCGAATGGGCTGCGGCGTTCGAAGAAGCCGACGTGCCCTTCGGACCCTGTCGCATGATCGACGAGGGCATGGCGGATCCGCAGATCAACCACAACGGCATGGTGGTCACACTGGAGGATCCCGCACTAGGCGCGGTGACGCAGATGGGTGCCCCGATCCATCTCAGCGAAATGCCGGGCGCGCCTAAGGGGCCACGGCCGACAAAATTCCTCGACGGATTACCGGTGGACTATCCGGAATCGCAAACAGCGCCGGTTGCAACCTCTTCGGGGCCGGATGCGGCGCCATTGGACGGCGTCAAGGTTCTCGAAATTACCAATCTGATCGCGGGTCCCACGGGGGGGCGTTTGCTGGCCGATCTCGGTGCGGATGTCATCAAGTTCGAACCGCTGACCGGTGATTTGTCCCGACCGATCGGACGGACCTATTTCTACAACATCAATTTCGGCAAACGCTCGGTTTCCGTTGATACGCGCAACGCAGCGGGTAAGGAGATCGTGCAGAAGATTGCGGCATCGGCGGATGCAATGCTGGCCAATCTGCGGCCGCACGCGACCGAGCGGATGGGGATCGGCGCCGAAAGCCACCCGAACCTGATCGAGACCCATCTGACGGGCTATGGCTGGACGGGTCCGTACTCGAAGCGGCCCGGTATCGATCCGCTGGCCCAGGCGCTGATGGGGATGGAGCGGGCGCAGGGTGGGCCGGAGAACCCGCCGGTCTTTCCAGCACAGCTCGCACCGACCGACTTTACGAACGGCGCGATGGGCGCGCTCGGCATGGTTCTGGCGCTGTTCGCGCGGCATCGTACAGGCACGGTACAGCGCGTCGATGCCAATCTGCTTAACGCGGCTGTGGTGCTGAGTTCTGCCTGGTTCACGAAATTTGACGGCCAGCCCGTCCGGCCCCTCTCGGACAAAGAGCAATACGGGTTGAACCCGTTTCACCGGCTCTATCGTCTCAGCGATGGCTGGATCTATGTTGTGGCAAGGGAAGAAACGCAGCGGCGTGCCCTGTGCGACGTGGCTGGCCAAAGTGGCGCCAATTTGGACGAAGCTGTTCCAAGCAACGGCACGCATCCCATCGATACGCCATTCGCGCAGGGGCTGGCTGCGGCGTTTGCCGGCCGTACTCTTGGCGAGACGTTGGCGGCGTTAAAAGCGGCAGGCGTCCCTTGCATGGAGGCGCAGAAGCCTGACAGTGAGCACTTCCTTGACGACCCCCATAGCGCTGCGAATGACATGCTTATGTCACGTCAGCATCCGACGGGTGGTGAGTTGCGGATCGCCTGGAATTATATCCGGTTTGGCAATACTAACGACGCAAAAGGGCGTCCGACGCCACTGTTGGGCGAGCATAACGACGATGTGCTGCGCGAGATCGGATACGACGACACGACGATCCGTTCGTTCCACGAAGAAGGGGTAATCAAGACGGAGACCGCGTAGGTCCGGCTACTCCCCCCGCCCCGGCATCAGCTTGTCGTGGCCGTAGAGGGCAAGTAGTTCGGAGACCCGCTCGGCGGGTGGGGTGGCGGTATAACAGGTGCCGCGGCTCACCTCGAGGCCAACACTGCGGCGTAAATCGACCATCAGTTCCGCCATCTTCATGGTCGCGGCCAGCCCGTCCAGCAGCGGAACGTCGTCGACCCGGCGCACGCCGTGCGCCGCCATCGTTACGCCCATCGGCACTTCGCCCGGAATGATCACGTCAGCACCGTCACCGATCAGCGCCCGCGCCGACTCCTCGAACTGGCGGATTACCGGTGCGGGGTCGTTGAAGTTCGCGAGCAGGTCGTCGAAGGTAAATCCCACATGCTTGATCCCGGCAAAGCGGTCGGTGAGCCCGTGGCTGGTGACTTTTTCTTCCATGAAGGGAAGCTGTTCCTCGATAAAGGTCAACATGCCGAATTTTCGGCCGTACATGCAGGCCAAATGCATCGAGGATTCGCCGTAGCCGACGACGGGAATGTCGAGGGCGCTGCGAATTTCGAGTAGCATCGGGTCGGGCAGGGTGCTGACCGCATAGACGTCGAAACCCTGTTCCTGCGCCGCCAACCCGCCGAGCACGAACTGGTTGGCATGCAGGGCGTATAGCAAATTGTACCTGAGGTCGTGGCCTGGATATTCTGTGACATAAGTATCTGGATGCATGCCGTGCAACACGACTTCGGTGTCCGGCCGCACGATCCCGTCGATGTGCTTCCGGAGCCTTGCCTCGTAGGCTGGCAAATTGCCCAGTACGGTGAAGCTCTGGTGGTATATTTTAATTGCCATTTCGTTCTCCCTCGTGTCGCGGCTGTCGGCGTTCTCTACTGAATGTCGTAAAGTGCCGCGCAGTTGTCCCACATGATCTTGCGTTGGGCATCTTCGGACAGTGGCAGCTTGAAAAAGCTGTTTACCGACTCGGGATATTTTGAATCGCCATGCGGATAGTCGGTCGAGAAGACGATATTGCCACCACCGAACTTGTCGACCGCGTATTTTGCCGGTTCCTCGTCGCACTCGATGGACAGCCAGCATTGGCGCTGGAAATATTCGCTTGGCTTCAGCTTGAGTTCCTTGCCTTCCCATTCGTGCCGCCATTCGTGATGCTCGTCGAGGCGCCAGAAGAGGAATGGCGCCCAGGAGCAATTGCCCTCCAGGAAGCCGACCCGTAGTTTCGGAAAGCGCTGGCAGACCCCGCCGCCGATCATGTCGACCGCGGCGAGCATCATCGCCATGGGATGAGTGCAGGTGTGGCTCATCATGGCGTTCGGGAAGTGGTCGCCGGTTTGCGGCAAATCTACGTCGCCGCCTTCGTGGAAACACACGGCGATGCCGAGCTCTTCGGCTTCCCGCCAGAGCGGGTCATAATGAGGATCGGACCAGTTGCGGCCGCCCACCGGGTTCGGCCGCATGAAGATCGCTTTGAAGCCATGATCTTTGACCATGCGCCGGGTCTCGGCGACTGCGGCCTCGACATCATGTGGCGGCACCATCGCCGCGCCGTGTAGGCGGGAGGTGTCGGTGCTGCAGAAATCCGCCAGCCAGTCGTTATAGGCGCGCGAAATGGCGGCGGCGAAATCCGGCTCGATCTCATCGCTCGCCAACGCGTAGAGGCCGCGGGTTGGGAACAGGACGGCGACGTCGATGCCTTCATTGTCCATTCCGACAAGCTGGCTCGGCGCGTCATAGCCCTGCTCGATAGCGTGCTTGTAGCGCTCGTACAGCGCGCCGTACATTTTCTGGTAGTTGGAGTTCGCCCGCTTCGCCGACTTCGGATAGACCCGCCCGTCGATCTCCAGGACCGACGGGTTTTCGTGTCCGAGCCAGCCTTTCGGCGCCCGGTCACGAAACTTCGGGTCGATATAGCGTTCCCAGAGATCGGGCGGCTCGATAATATGCATATCGGAATCCATGATCTTCATGCCGTTACGCGCCATTGTCCGCTCCTCTTTCTTGGTTTCCCGTCCTTGCTCGTACCTTCTTGAAGCGCCGGGGGACGCACAGCGCGCCGCCGCTATGCAAATTTAGTTGGTAAGTTTAAGTCCGTAGAACTCGACAGCGTTGTCGCAGGTAATTTTTCGGACAACATCATCCGACAGATGGGCGAACTGTTCGGCGATGTATTTGTCGGACTCCGGCCATACGCCATCGCCATGCGGGTAATCGGATCCCCACATCAGCGTTTCGACGCCGATATCCTCGACGAGTCGGGAACCGACCAGATCGTATTGGAAGGTTGCCTTGCACTGGCGTTTCCAATAATCGCTTGGGCGCATCTTGAGGTCGAGATCGTGGAAGCGGTCTTCCCATTCGAAATCCATCCGCTCCAGCGCATAGGGCAGCCAGCCGATGCCGCTCTCGCCGAGCGCGACTCGCAGGTTCGGGTAGCGCTCCAACGCGCCGCAGCCAATGATCGCCGAGACAATGTTGACGAGGTTCATCTGGAAGCTTGAAACGATACTGAAAATTGCCGCGCGCTTGGTTTTCCCCTCGTAGCTTGCCAGTTGCTTACCCGGCATGACCGGGAAGGTATGAAAATGCAACGGCACGTCGATGTCGTTCATCGCCTGCCATAGCGGTTCCCAGCAGGGATGATACATCGGTTCCATATCCCAGGAGCAGGACAGTTCCATACCGCGCAAACCCAGATCTTTGGCCCGGTAGGCTTCCTTGACGGCAGCGTCGATATCGCCATAGGGCAGGCAGGCAAGACCGATATGCCGGTCGGGATATTCCTTGCAGAAATCCGCCAGCCAGTCGTTATAGATCCGGTACATCTCATTGGCGGCTTCGTGATCGGCCAGTTTGCTGGCGGCGCCGAGGATGCCGTACATCACCTCACCGTCGACATGATCGCGTTCCATATCGGCGATGCGCAGCGACGGTGTGGAGACGCGGCGGATATCCTTCTTGCCGTCTTCGTACAGATTTGTCGCAGCCATGATGTCGGCGCGGGCATGGGTGCCCGGGATGTATTTCGCGCCTGACGGGCCAAGACCATTCTTTAGGCCGAACGAGGTTCCGTTCTTGCACGTCCAATAAGGACCATCGGGTCCTTCGGTGACATACGGCATGCGGTCCTTCATCGCCGGTGTTGCTTCGTCGACGAATAGCGTTGGCGGCATCCAGCAGAGGTCGATATGGCAATCGGCGGAAAATCGTTTGTATTCCATGATCTCGCAATCCCCAGCAATTTTTGAATCAGTGGAAGCTGCAAAGAGTTTAGGCATTCCCGAACGGCGGATGCAAATTGTCCGGACTTTTGGTGCCTTGCGTTGGCCGGTATGGGATGTCTAAGGTCGTCGCCGAACAGGGATCGATCGGAGGAAATGATGTCGGAACGCGTTGCCATGCTCTCGAAAGAGGACGCAATAAAGGCCGCAAAGGAAGTTGGTATTCGCGAGTCGATGGCGTCCGTGAACGCTTATCGCATGCTGCTGAACAATCCGCAGCTTGCCGCGGGTGTGAACGCGCTTCTGACGACATTGCTGTTCACCAACAAGACGATCGATGTCCGCTTGCGGGAACTGCTGATCATGCGCATCGGCTGGGTCACCGGCTCGACTTATGAATGGACCCAGCATTGGCGCTTCGCGGAGGCTATCGGCCTGCCACCGGAAGATGTGGTGGCGGTACAAGACTGGCGGAATTCGGATCGGTTCGGCCCCGCCGACCGCGCGGTCCTCGCCGCCGTCGACGATACGCTGGAGGATGGCAAGATTTCCGACGCGGTTTGGCGCGAATGCGCCGCCCATGTCGGTGGACCGGCGGAGTTGGTCGAGATGGTCGTCGCGATCGGCAACTGGACCATGTTCTCGCAATTGCTGCGCAGCCTCGAAATTCCGCTTGAAGAGGGTGTCGAAGCCTGGCCGCCAGATGGCGAGAGGCCGGCGAACGCGGGTTAAAGTCCCGATAAAAACTCAAGGAGATACTTGCTGACGGCTTCCGGTTGTTCCTGTTGTACCCAATGGCCGGCGCCGTCGATGAGGTGGCAGCCGCGCATATCTGTGCAGGCCTCGTTCTGCATCTTCTCCAAACCGCCAGGGCTCTGACGGATACCCCAGTCGCTGGATCCAGCGATGAAACAGGACGGAATATCGATCGTCGCGCCGGAATAGAGTTTGAGTTCTGCGCTATGGGCGTCGGTGGTTCGGCAGCGGTACCAGTTTAGGCCGCCTTGGAAGCCGATGCGTTCGAACTCGCCGCTGTAGACGCGCAATTCGGATTCCGGCAGCCAGCCGCTATTGGCGATTTCTTCGGGTGAGGGCATCGCGGGCGCGACCGACTCAGCCATGTTTTCGTTCAGATCCATAACGTAGTAAGTCGGCATCTTGGCCAGTTCGGTCGCGGTCCAGGACTCGAGCGGATAGGGGTTGTTGCCGGCCCAGTCGGCACTCTTGTAGTGATAATAGGCACGCAAAAAGTCATGCACGCCTTGCGGACATTTCCGCATATCGCCGTCGGCGTCGCGTGTTGAGTAGTACCATTGGTAATGTTTGCGGGGTCGGGGCAGTGCCGCCAGCGCCGTGTGAATGTCCGGGACGGTGGGCGCAGCCGGATGCGACCCGTTCGCCGTATCGAATGGAAAAGCGGGCGGGCCCGAAAACGGGGCGCTCATCAGGGTCATGCTGCGAAAGGTATCCGGTCGGGAAAGGGCGCAATAGGTTGCGACAGTCGCCCCGAAATCGTGGCCGACGACGGACACCTCGCGGTACCCGAATGCGGCGACAAGTGCCAGGGTGTCACGCACAAGATTTAGAAAACGAAAGGAAGCGACGTCGCCGTCGTAATCGCCATCCCAACCGGTTGTCCTGCCATAGCCACGCTGATCCGGCGCGATGACATGGTAGCCTGCCTGCGCCAAGGTCGGCATGATCTTGCGCCAGCTATAGGCCAACTCGGGGAAACCGTGCAGCAATAAAAGGCAAGGGCGCCCGGCCTCTTCGAACCCTGCTTCCAAGACATGCATCCGAAGGCCGTTGATCCCGTCAACGAAACGAGACCGAAAACCGGTCGGCAGTATATCGTTGCTGTATGGTTCGTTCGTGCTCACGTTGCTCTCCCTTGCTGCGGGCCGGAACGATGGCCTATCGTCATCAAGCGTTCAAGTGCATGGACTTAGGAAAATTGTCATGACCATCATCAACGCGGATCGGGCACCCTATTCGCCGATCACGACCCGTCCGAAGCTGACCTTGCCGAACGGCGCGCGGGTCGCGCTGTGGGTCGTGCCGAATATCGAGCATTACGAATATCTGCCTCTGCCGCAACGCGCCCGCAATCCCTGGCCGCGCACCCCGCATCCCGATGTCATCGGCTATGGCAGCCGGGATTACGGCAATCGGGTTGGGGTGTGGCGCATGATCGATGTGCTCGACAAGCACGGCATCAAGGGCACCGTATCGCTCAATATGAGCAATTATGTGCATTACCCCGAAATTTTCCGCGCCTGCGAGGAGCGGGATTGGAGCATCCTGTGCCACGGTCTCTACAACACGCGCTACCACTGGTACTACAGCGAGGACGAAGAACGGGCAGCGATCGCGGAGTGCGTCGATCTGCATGGCGAGTTGACGGGCCGAATGCTGCCTGGCTGGTTCTCGCCAGCGGTCTCGTTCACCTTGAATACGCCTGACCTGGTCGCCGAGGCGGGCATCAAATATTACTGCGATTGGTATCATGACGAGCAGCCGCTTCCGCTTCGGACGAAGCATGGGCCGCTGATCACGGTGCCCTACACGATGGACCTGAACGATTCGGTTCTGAGCTTGAAACAGTATGAAGGCGAAGAGTTCGTGCAGATGATCAAGGATACGTTCGACACGCTTTATGCGGAGGGTGCCGAGAGCGCACGGGTCATGTGCATTGCGCTGCATCCTTACATCATGGGCCAGCCGCACCGCATCGCGCATCTCGACGCGGCGCTGGACTACATCCTGTCTCATGACGGTGTCTGGAAAGCGACGGGCGAGGAAATTGCCGACTGGTATCTTGAAAACGGCGGTGATCACATGGCCGCGCATACCGGGAAGGAAGGCTGAGATGACCAAACCCGCCCCCGGCATGGACCATGATCTCTACCGTTTCTCGCCGCTACCGGGACGACCGAAGCTGAGTTGGCCGAAAGGCGAACGTTTGGCATTCTTTGTCTTGTTGCATCTGGAATATTGGGAACTCGAACCGCCGGAAGGGTCGTATCTCGATCCGCGTTTCAAGGGGCCGCGTGGCGACTATTTCCCGGACTACAAATATTTCACGCAGCGCGAATACGGCAATCGCGTGGGAATATTCCGGATCCTCGATCTGCTCGACAAGCATGGATTGACGGCAACCGTTGCGGCAAATGCGGGCGCATGCGAGCGCTACCCTTATCTTATCGAAGAATGCCAACGGCGCGGATATGAGATCGCGGCGCACGGCGACTATCAAAGCCGCATGATTACGAGCGAAATGAGCGAAGCGGATGAACGTCAGTTGATCGCGTCAGCGACCGAACGTGTTACCGCAGCCACGGGCGTCCGGCCCACGGGTTGGTTAAGTGTCGATTCCGGCGAGTCGACACGCACGCCGCAATTGGTCGCGGAGGCGGGCTACGATTATCTGCTCGATTGGCCCAATGACGATCAGCCCTATTTGATGACGACCGAGCCCGGCCTTGTCGCGATTCCCAATCAGATGGAATGGGATGACGTCCAGGCGCTCTGGCTGCGGCACATTCCCAATCCGCGTTATCCGGAGTTGGTTGGCGAAGCTTTCCGGACATTGCATGCCGAAGGCGGGGAATCCGGCCGCTTGTTCGGTCTGTCGCTGCACCCTTGGGTGATCGGACAACCGCAACGAATCCGCTATCTGGGGGCGGCTCTCGAAAACATCTGTCAGTTGGATCAGGTTTGGCAAACCACTGCCGGCGAGATTAGCCGTCATTTTCGCGCGATGAACCCGGGGACTTAAGGTGACGTCAAGGTCCTTTGGAAACGCGGCGTAAAATCTGCTCGCCCATGGCGGCGTGCCGTGGATGATCGGTGAGGCCCGTGTCGAGGAGGATGACACCGAACAGGACAGCCCATCCTCGCGCGCGTTGCCATGTTGCTTCGGACACCGGTCCGCATGCGTCAATGGCCTGCTGTCGATCAGCTGCAGACGGCAACAATGTCCAAATGGCGGCGAGGTCGGTCGCTCTGTCTCCTGCGGCGATGTCTCCCCAATCGATAACGCTGCTGATCCTGCCGTTCTCGACAAGGACGTTCCGGGCATGCAGATCGCCGTGGATCCAGGTTGCGGGGCAATCAATAGGTGCCGCGAGTGCGGTCTTCCATATGCTCAGCACATTATCGCTCAGGAGCGCAGTGGTTTCCTTGAGCCTCTGCATGCGGGTCTCAACTGCTTCCGCGCGTTGACGTAAGGGAACGCCTCGCGATTGATTCTTTGGTGCATCCTCTGGCGCTGTGACATGGAGCGCTGTCAGAAATGCCGGGAGCGTCCCGTCGTCAGTTAGCTCCGACTGGTCTGCGGGGGCGCCAGTCAGCCAAGGCAGAATGCTCCAGCGCCATGGGTAACCGTTTGCCGGCTTGCCCATATGAAGGGGTGCAGGGATCGGCACCGGCAGTCGAGGTGCGAGCTCCGGCAGCCAACGTTGCTCATGTTCGACGAGTTTTGCGGCAAGTTCCCGGCGTGGAAAGCGGAGTGCGAAGTTGTCGCCGAGACGAAATATTACATTGTCCCAGCCGGAGTCGACGTGCTCGATCGACAGATTCGCCAAATCAGGAAACTGGGCGCGCAATAGATCTTGGGCCCGCGAGACGTCGATTTCGACTTCTGCTGTTGGTGTAGACGCGGGCAATCCTGAAATGTCGGGAGGCATTTCGGTCCACTCTCTGGCTCTGCTGGGGGCTCAATAGCCGCGATGGCACTTCTACGCTTTTCTAAAGTGCCATGGCTAGAAGCGTCGCTGCAATCAATGCTGTAGCAAAGGACATATTGACCATGCGTGCCTTCCGGGGGTCGGTCATCGCATGAGACATGAGTCCACCCGCGAAGAGCCACACGATGTGAATAACCACGACCATGAGAGTAAGGATGCCGAACTTCACAATCGCGTCCCAAACGGGATCGGTGTTTATGATTGTGTTCCCTGCGAATACAGCAGCGATGGCGGCGTAGGCTTTCGGGTTGGCGATGGCGAGCAAAAATCCACCGAACCAGGGCGGTGGCGACCCATTAGCCTTCTGCATTGGGAGAGGCGGCGCCGTGGCGATTTTGTAGGCAAGGTAGAGAATATAGAGTGCGGCGGCGGCTATAAGGATCGGTGACAGAAACGGCACGGCTAAAACCGCACCGGTGAGGCCACTTGCCACGATAGCCAATACAAGGGTTGTACCGAGAATTATGCCAATGAGATAAGGGCATGAACGGCGAGCGCCGAATGCTGCAGCCATCGCAGTAACGCTGATGGTTGCCGGTCCCGGACTCCCCATCAGTGCCATGGATGTGAGCAGAAGAGCCGACAGAGATGCTCCGCTAAATGAGCCAACTGATGTGAATGCGTCCATTGCCGGCGATACGCTTAAGTCCAGCGCACCGTATCGTCCTGGTCTTCGGCGGTGAGCAAAGTCGTCGTATAGACACAGGTCGCGTCGCATAAATCATAGCGCCGGCTCAGTTTGCGGCGCACTTCAGCTTCCGCTTCGCCTTCGGGAATCTTCGATCGTTCCCACATGGCGAGGTTGGGACGCCGTGTTAGCAGCAGGCTGCGCCGCATGGCGCCGTCGCCTTCCGTGAACCGCCAGAGGCCGATCACCTGTGAATCATATGAAGACTCGAAGCCTGGCCAGGCACCGGCGCATAAATCAAGAAACTCGTCCCAATGTTCGACCGGGGTTTCGAACGAACGGAAGGCATAGTTGCCTTGCCGGCGTGGCGCCTCGGAAGAGGAGGGCCGTAAAGTCGGTACCATGATCTCGTGAGTAGCGTGCTTGATGTTCGCCGAATTTTCGACGAGCGCGGTACCGCTTGGGTTGTCGCTGGCCCATGCTGTAATGGCCGTCAATTCGTCGCGCGGTCTGCCAATCTGATTGCGCCAGATGCCGAAAACCGATCCTCCTAGCGGTTCAATTCGACCTGCACCGGCAGTTCGGAGTTCGTCGGCAACCACTTGCCATTGCCGCGGTTTCGTTGAGATAACGTGCTGGATATAGGTTTGGGTCATGCGCCGAGCGCGGATCGCGTCGCGTCACCAGCGTTGTTCAACGCCTCCTTCGCCCGGGAAACTATCCGCGTCAAATGAATAAACCCGTGCAGGACGCCGGGATAGATTTTGACGTCATTGTCGACTCCGGCGGCCGTCAGGCGCTCCGATAGGGCTGGCGTATTATCGCAGAGCGGATCCATTTCCGCGGCACCCAGGAAGGTCGGCGGCAGGCCGGAGACATCCGCGGCGAGATGCTTCAATCGTGGATCTTCGTGGTCTGATTCACTCGCGATGTAACAGGAGCGGTAGAATTTCCGTCGCGTTTCCGACAGCCCAAAAATGATATCGTTGTACTTTTGCGACGATTCGCAATCATAGCCGAGGCCGTAGCTGCCATAGAACAGCAGCATGAATTTCAGCGCGTCGGCACGGCCTGTCGCTTTGAGGGAAAGGGCTGTTCCCATGGTGATACTGGCACCGGCGGAGTCGCCGCCCATCCCAATTTTGCTGGGATCGATACCCAGCGTATCGGCCTTGTTATTGACGTAGTCGAGGACGGCGAGCGCTTCATCCAAGGGGGTCGGGAATTTGTGCTCCGGGGCCAAGCGATAGTCGACGGAGGCAAAGGCGACACCGGACCGGTCCGCCATCCAACGGCAGACCTTGTCGTGGCTTGAAATGCCGCCATAGATGAAGCCGCCGCCATGGAAATAGAGCAGCAGCGGCAGCTTCTCCGCGTCGCGCGGATAGTAGAACCGGACCGGTATTGGTCCGTGCGGGCCGTCAATCGTAAGATCTTCGGTGCGGTGCATTACGGGGCCGTCTTCGTTCCAATAGGCGCGCTCGCCGAAATATTGTGCACGGACATCCGACATCGGCGACGTCGTTACATCGAGGCGGCCTTCCGGCACCAGTTCGCGGCTTTTCAACATCGCTTCCGCCATTTCGGGGTCGATGCCGGGCACCGTGCGCGGGTCTTGCATAATGATACCTCCTGTTGAGCCTATCGCAGGCGCGGCATGATTTTATCGGCGACCAGGCGCATCGACTCGGTGGATAGTTCGGGCGGCATGCCGCCAATGCTGGACCACAGCACGAATTCGGTGATGCCGAACCGTTCCTTCATCTCCGTCAGTTTTTCGATGCAGGTTTCCGGATTGCCGGCGATGGCCGCACCGTACTTGATCAGATTGTCGTAGCTGAGATAACCCAGCTCGCGGGTCTTCCGGCCTTCCGCCATGGTTAGCTCATATCCTTTGACCGTTTCGTTGTTGCTTGTACTGGCAAGCTGATTGCTCGCGACCTTGTTATAGAACCACTCGACATGCTTGCCGAAAATTTCGTGTGCCTTTTCTTCAGACTCATGCGCGAAGAAAGGCAGGAGTATCATGCGTTCGGCGCCTTTCGGATCGCGTCCCTGGGCGGTGCAATCTTCTTCGTAGATTTTGAGGTGCCGCTCCAACTCCTCCATCCAGACTTCACGATAGGTCCGGTAGGTGAAGGGGGAGGCCAGTTGGAGATGCCAACCATCCCGCGCGGCGGATTTAAAACTCTCCGGCGAGATCGTCGCCTGGTAGACCGGCGGGTGGGGTTCCTGAACTGGTTTCGGCAGCAGTTCCAATTCTTCGGGAATCGTCCAGAATTCGCCGTCGTATTTGATTGTTTCGTTGGTCCAGGACTTGAGGATGATATCGAGCGCCTCGGTATACATTTCCCGGCTCTTATCCATGGGCACGCCGAGGCCGGTAAATTCGTGCGGCTGATAGGCGCGCCCGACACCAAATTTCAATCGACCATGTGACAGTACATCGATCAGCGAAAAATCGGACGCCGTTCGGAGCGGATGATTGAACGGCAAGGCGACAATTGCCGTACCGATCGCGATCGTTTTCGTGCAGCGAGCAACCGCCGCGGCCAGAACCTGGGTCGACGTGACAACGCCATAGGTGGAAAACAAATGTTCTGCGAGCCAGACCGTGTCGTAACCGAGTTTCTCGGCAAGCTGGAATTGCTCCATATCCTTGTCGAAAGCTTCAACTCGAATAGTCTGGTCCGGCATTTGGCTGAGGCTAAATGTTCCAAATTTCATACTCTACCTGCCCTATTTCAAATGTTGTCTGAAAGAATCTGTTTACCGTCATTCGAAACCAAATTTTTACCCAAAGGCAATAGGCTTGCGCCTCAAGGGATATAATCGCATCCAGGTAGCACAGCACAGGAAAGCCTCTTGATACAATCTCCCTCAGGGATAAAATTGCTGAATAAGCAGGATTTTCCTTGCGATTCCGAGGAATGCGATCTTACTGAGGCGCTTCAACTTCGCCTTCTGGAGTTGGAAGATTTTGCCCAACGCGTCGAGGCGGACGCTGCGAAGACAATTGCATTGGCAGAGGAGCTTGCAATTGCAAAGAGCATGACGGACAAGGCACTCCGTCAGGCCGAGAATAGCGAATTGCGGACCAGATCGGTTTTGGACGCCGTCGTTGATGGTATTTTTACCATCAACATGGATGGGATGATCGAGTCGGTAAACGCGTCTTGCACTGGAATATTGGATGCTTCCGAAGCGGAACTGCTTAGCGGAGATATTGGAGACATCGTCTTTGATTTCGAAGGTCTCAATCTTGAAGCGGTATTGCAAGACGGTGAAAGCGGCGACATCTGTGGGCAGGACGGTGTCACGCTGCGCTGCCGGGCTAGGCCCCGCAGCGGGGAGCCGTTTCCTGCAGAATTGATTATGTCCAGGCTCGTTGTTTCAGGTCAGGTAAAATATACTTGTGTCCTGCGCGATATTACAGAGCGCATGAATTCCGAAGTGGCGATTCAAAAACTCGCGTTATACGACCAGCTCACCGGTGCGGCGAACCGGCATGAATTTCATCGGCGTCTCGACACGGCGATAAGTTTGGCTGGCCGCCAAGGTGTAACAGCTGCATTGCTATTGCTCGACCTCGACAAATTTAAGGAAGTTAACGATACCTATGGGCATCCGGTCGGCGATGAATTGTTGATATCGGTAACACGTATCCTCGAAGAATCCGTGCGCGACAGCGATACGGTGGCCCGAATTGGCGGCGATGAGTTTGCAGTTATCTTGAACAATGTGGTCGATCCGCTACGTATCCGGCAAGTTGCGGAGCGTATCGTAGATGGATTGTCTCAGTCTATGGTGGTTGATGGCAGCCTTATTTCGACAGGAACGAGTGTCGGGATCAGTATTTATCCACGGGATGCGAAGGACGCGAAAGAACTCGTGCGTCTTGGAGACAAGGCGCTCTATGAAGCAAAACGGCGCGGACGTGGAAATTACCAATATTACGACGAGGTGATGGATGCGGATGCTCGCGCGGAACAAGTCCTCGAAAATGATTTGCGTTTGGCCGTGGTCCGTAATGAGCTCGAACTGTATTTTCAGCCACAACTAGCCACGCGAGGCAATGTGCCTATCGGTGCGGAAGCACTGGTGCGATGGCGCCATCCGACGCGTGGCTTGCTTCTGCCTGGGGACTTTATTCCTTTGGCGGAGAAAAGTGGCCTCATTGTTGATATCGGTAAACAGGTTCTGTTCGAAGGATGTCGTGCCGTTCAGGATTGGAACGAAGCCGGCATTAATTCTCTTCTCATGGCAATTAATGTTTCACCGAACCAATTCATGAGTGATCAATTTCTTCAAACCGTATCCGATGCGCTTGATAGCACGGGAATAGATCCGCGCTCGCTCGAAATTGAAATCACGGAGAACTCGCTGATCGAGGACCCGGAAAAAGTGAGAACTAAGCTCGAGACGATAAGAAGCTTCGGCGTTAGCATTGCAATTGACGATTTTGGAACAGGATACGCTTCGCTCGCTTATCTGAGAAACTTTCCTGTACAAAAACTAAAGATCGATCGCACCTTTATCAAAAATCTCACGACGTCCGCTCCAGATCGCGCCATTGCCGAAGCAATCGCCAATTTAGGCCACAGCCTGAATATTAGTACCGTTGCGGAAGGCATTGAGACATCCCAGCAAGCCACGGCGATCCGCCGGATGCCTTGTTCAGGCATGCAGGGCTACTATTTCAGCCGCCCCCTGTCGGAGCGGCGATTTTGGCAATGGTTGCGGGAGCGCTAGGTACCAAATTCGACGTTAAGCATCCAATGGATCGTCGGACACCTCGATTATCGCCTTCCCGAAATTATTGCCTTTCAGGAGCCCGATCAGTGTGGCGGGTGCGTTTTCTAACCCAGCTGTGCGATCTTCACGGTATTTGATCCGCCCTTCCGAAATCCATTGACCGACATCGCGTAGGAAGTCCGCTTCTTGGTCGGCGTAGTCACGGACAATAAACCCGCGCATGGCGATGCGGTTCGTCAGCACGGCGCGCATAAGCACAGGCAGATAATCGGGACCTTCCGGCGCTTCTGTCAAATTGTATTGCGAAATGAGACCGCAGACGGGCATGCGGGAAAAGAAATTGAATAGGGGAATGACCGCGCGCAATACACGGCCGGCAACATTCTCGAAATAAATATCGACGCCATCCGGACAAGCGGCGGCGAGCTGCGCTTCAAAATCATCGGCATGATGGTCGAGGCAGGCGTCGAAACCGAGCTCATCTGTGACAAAGCTGCATTTTTCTGCCCCTCCCGCGACACCTACGGCACGGCAACCCTTAATCTTGGCGATCTGACCAACGACACTGCCAACGGCGCCTGAGGCGGCGGCGACAACAAGCGTCTCACCTTTTTTCGGTTGTCCAAGGTTCAGTAAACCAGTGTAAGCCGTCATCCCCGGCATTCCGAGCACGCCTAGTGCATAAGAAAGCGGCTTCGTTGCCGGATCGACCTTACGCATCCCGGTGCCATCAGAGATCGCGTATTCCTGCCACCCGGCGCGTCCGACGACGAGATCGCCGGTGGCGAATTCGGGATGATTGGAGTGCTCAACGAAGCCGACCGTACCGCCTTCCATAACGCCGCCAATGGGCACAGGGTCCGAATAGGAGCGTTCCGCATTCATGCGCCCGCGCATATAGGGGTCGAGCGAGAGGTAGATCGTGCGCGCCAGGAACTGTCCCTCGCCAGGGGTCGGTATAGCGCTGCTGACCAGTTCAAAATCATCCGGAACCGGCTCGCCGACGGGGCGTTTCGCCAGCAAAACTTGTCTGTTCGTGTCGGTCATGGGTCCCCTCGTTCGCTACGTGGCGAAGCTTCGCATGCCCATAAGAAATTTTAAAGTTCGCCCCGGTTTATCGCGCACGGCAGGTGACGAAAAAGCGCGCTAGTCGAACACCGTATCCATGTAGTGGCTGGAATCGACGCGCGCTTCGATGACGGTCGGGCCGGACGCGGAGAAGGCTTTTTCGAGTGCGGTGTTTAGTTCGTCATCATTCGTGACGGCAATGACTGGAACACCGAAATAGTGTGCCGGCGGCGCTTCTGCCTCCACATTATCAAGAGCGGTGCCATAGATGCCGAACTGGCGCCGCGTCTGCTTGATTTGGATTAGGCTCAGCCAACGGTCGTCCAGGACGACAATCGGCAAGGTGATATTCTGTCGCAACGCAGTGGCCAGTTCGCCGCAAGTCATCTGGAAACAGCCATCGCCGAGGACGCAGACGACGGGCAGGTCAGGCCGCGCCAATTTTGCGGCTATGGCGCCAGGGATCCCGAATCCCATTGACGACCAACCGTTGGTAATGAGGAAAGTACGTTCCGCATAGGCGAACCACTGGCTCGCGATCTGATGGGTATGGGCGCCGACATCGAAGGACAGTATGCCGTTCCGCGGCAGTGCTTTCCGGACGGTATCGATTGCATGATGGGGCGTGAGATTTTTGCTTTCCGGGCGCAGTGCTTCCTGAAATGCGTTTCGGTGCCCGGATATCTCTTCGTCGGTCCAATCGTTTTGCGCGGCATCGTTCCCGTTGAGCCGAGCGAGCGATGAATCGAGGTCACCGATAACTTCGCAACTGACCGTGACGGAATCGTCGGTATCGACCGCTTCAATGTCGATCTGTAACAGCGGAACATCGCCGATCCACGCCTCAAATTCCACTTCGATCGTGTCGTAGCCGAGTCCGATGATAAGGTCTGCGCGGCGGAGAAACTGACGTTGTACTTGCCGGCGGGCACGTTCGATGCAGCCGATCGAAAGTGGGTGCTCTTCGTCGATCAAGCCCTTTGCCATTGTCGTCGATGCGAACGGAACGCCATGGCGTTCGACAAACGTGCGCAGCAAGGTCTTGTCCTGCATGCGCATAGCGGATGAGCCTAGAACGGCAACCGGTCGTTTCGCCTGTGCGATAAGTTCCGCCGCCCGCGCAATACTGCTGTCATCTGCGGGCGCGTTGTAAGGTGTGTCCGCAATCGAACCGGGTGCAGTCTCAGTCGCCAGCGCCAGCGCGACATCTTCCGGCAGGTCGAGATGTACCGGACCCTTCGGTTCGGCCAGGGCCAGCTTCACGGCTTTTTCCAGCGTCGGCACGATTTCTCCCGCCTTCAGCATGAAGCTGCCCTTGGTGATCGGCTTGAACAGAGTCTCGTGGTCGATATGCATCTGAATGCGCCGGCCGAGCTGATCCGTATTGAGAGTGCAGGTGATTGCGATCAAAGGCGAGCGGTCGAGCCAGGCATTGCCGACACCCGTCGTCAGGTTCGTCGCACCGGGGCCGAGAGTGGCGATGCACAGACCGGGCGCGCCGGAAAGCCGGCCTGTGACATCGGCGCTGAAGCCAGCCGAACCTTCGTGCGCGGTCAGGACAAATTCGATACCGCCTTTACGCATGGCTTCCATCAACGGCAGGACATTTCCGCTTGGAATTCCGAAGCCATGCTTGATGCCGGAGGCCTTTAATGTTTGTACAATGAGGTCTGCGTTGTTTTGCATGGTAAGGGCGCTTTTAGGTTGTGTTTCGCGGATGCGTTTACATCTGGCTTAATAGGTTTTCTTAGACGGCAAGTAAACTAATTAAATGACCTGTGCAGGATGAGGAACTTTTCGCAAGAGTGTCTGATTATATCGTTCATATTGAAATACAGAAAATACCTGCTTAGAAATAATTACGTTAACCGCCTATTGTAAATGTATATTGGATCAGAAAGCTTTGTCTGTGATACGGATTAGTTTATCGAGTGATTTATTAATTAGTGAATAGGTGTGTTTGAATTCTTGCAAACTCTTTCCGTAAGGATCAGTGATATCTTTGTTGAATTGGTTTTCGGGTAAAAACCAGCTTAGATAAATTACCTTATCCATCTCTGTAAAACCGAGTGACCGAACGGAATCTTTGTTTTTCTGATCAAATACAACAATAAAATCTTGTCGATTAAGCAACTCCAAGCTTGCGTATTGGGACCGAGAGCCGGACAGATCAAGTTCATTGTCGCCGGCGGCGTCTATCGCGAAGTGAGGCGAGGTGCGGCCCTCTATTGGCAAAGTTCCCGCGGAGGAGAATTCCAGGTTTTTCCGTGAATAAGATTGCGCACGAACTGCAGCATATGGACTGCGGCAAATATTACCAAAACAAACGAATAGAAAATTTACCGGATCTTTTCGATTTTTCTTTTCCAGAGCTTCCATATAGGCTTTACGGAATTCTAGTATTTTCCTCTTTCGAAGACCCGGGGAAGTGTATCTCACTTTAGCGCTAATTTCTCGAAGAATGGCGCGTCCTTCTTCGAGAAAAGGTTTCAGGTCGTGTGTGTCGAAGGTGTCTATGGAATCTCTAAGTAAGAAAAATCTTCCTAACTCGCATGAGATTTTGAACAATTGGGAAATCATCCTAATTGTCGACTCTTCTTTTGCGTGCTTCAATTCTTCATTTATGCAGTACAGGTCCGCAACGAGGGAGCGTGCATAAACAGACGGTCTATAGCCAATTTGTGAGGTGAGGGTCTTTCCCTGAAGCTGCTTTATGTAAAGTGCGGGAAAATCTACTCCGCAAAATATCGCTAGAGGGAGGCCTCCCCAAAATCGTGCATTTACCTCCAAGAGAATAATCCGCCCGTCGCGCGCGCTTTTTCGAAATTCAAACATCGCCACGCCATCGAGTTTGACCTCTTTTGCCATCCGCTGGACGGCTGATAACAGTTCCTTGCTGATCGTCGTACTGTACCTATAGGAACTGCCGCCGCCGCGGCGCATTTCCCGTGCCCGCAAATACTGAAACGCTTGAGAAATTGTTCCATCCTTGGCCAGGACAGATATGCCGAGCCCCTGACCATCGGGAAGGAACGCTTCAACGATATAAGCTGATCTATCCGTTATGCTCTGTAGGATGTTGTCGAGATCGTTTTCAGCATGACATAGGACGACGGATTTCCGTTGCGCGATGTTATCGATATCGAAACTTCGTCTTGGCTTTATGGCAAGTGGTAGATCAAATTCTGCAATCAGTTTCTCTGCCGTGTCGGATTCTTGGAGGAGTCGGCCGGCGGCGACGTAGACACCGCACCGCGAGGCGAGCTCGCGCGTTTTATGTTTGTCGTAGAAATATTCAATGACCTGTTTGTTGGGTATTGCCAGCTGAACGGACTTGAACTTCTCGCGGTGTCGGTGAAGCGGTAAAATTCCGCGGTCGTCGCACGCGACGATTAAATCGATCTCATTATCTCTGACGGCACTTGTAACGGCAGTAACCCATTGGTCTTGGGAGATGGAGTAGGGCGGGATTTGGGCAATTTTGGAAATATAGGATGACGATAAGGCGGGTGATGCGAAATCATAAGGCGCGGCGATGACCACTGCGCCGGTTCGGCCCAAGGAACGCACGACAGCCAAAAAGGACCGCGTATCGTCGCCAAATACTAGAACACGCAATGCTTTAGTCGTCATTTCTGTCGTTAACGCTCATGATCCTATCCGCAACGCCGTTGATACCCCGTTAACCTGTCTTCAATAGATGATACAGTGCGCAATGTTTGCAAATCCCTGGTGTGTAAACTTGAGAAGATCTTCTGTTCAGGGAAACCAGGGGCAGTTTGGAAGTCTTAACTATCAACTCTGGAGTATACTCCCAAACATTCACCATAACCTTGGCAGGCTATGTTTAAAATAATAAAATATAA
>JAJFJB010000017.1 GCA_021774435.1 Alphaproteobacteria bacterium | reverse complement strand
GGTTTTCTCAAACGGCGGTTATTCTCGGCTGCGTCGATATTGCCAATTCGCGCGTCGAAACCACGGAAGAGATTTCGAGTCGTTTGGGCGCGGCGTGTCAGCACATTGATGTTGAACGGCTCATCGCCGCACCGGATTGCGGGCTGGCGATGCTCGACCGTGAGACGGTGTTGCAAAAAATGACAAACCTGGCGCATGCCGCGCATGCCATCGAAAAAACGTCCGACTAGTAGGAGCGTGGCATGCCGAGAACGTGCTGTCCGATATAGCCCAGGATCATATTTGTTGAGATCGGTGCCGTTCGATAAAGCCGTATTTCCCGCCATTTTCGCTCGATATCATACTCGGTCGCGAACGCAAATCCGCCAAATGTCGTGAAACAGGCTTCGGCACAGGCCCAGGCCGCCTCGCTGGTGAGATGTTTCGACATGTTCGCCTCCGCACCGCAGTCACGGCCGGCTTCGAAGAGACCTGCTGCTTTTCTTGCCATCAGATCCGCAGCCTGCAAGTCAGCATATGCCTTGGCGATGGGGAACTGGACACCTTGATTCTGGCCAATCGGCCGTCCGAAAACGACCCGCTCGTTGGCGTACTCGACCGCACGTTTGGTCATGTAGCGGCCATCTCCCATCGATTCACCGGATATAAGGATGCGTTCCGCATTCATCCCATCCAGGATATAGCGGAACCCCTTGCCTTCTTCGCCGATTAGGCTGTCGCCGGGAATACGCAGATTGTCGAAGAAAATTTCGGTGGTGTTGTGATTGACCATAGCGTCGATGGGTTTGATTTCCATCCCGTTGCCACGTGCCGCCCGCATATCGACGAGGAAGGTGGAAAGACCGTCGCTGCGCCGTTTTACCTGATCCGGTGCGGTCGTTCGGGCGAGTAACAGCATCAAGTCTGAGTGCAGGGCGCGGCTTGTCCATACTTTCTGCCCATTGACGATATAATCGTTGCCGTCACGTTCCGCGCGGGTCTTCAACTGCGTCGTGTCCGAACCGGTCGTGGGTTCTGTGACACCGAAGGCCTGCAGCCGTAGCTCACCGCTCGCGATTTTGGGTAGATATTTAGTTTTCTGCTCCGGCGAGCCATGCCGCAGGACGGTACCCATCGTATACATTTGTGCATGACAGGCGGCAGCATTGCAGCCTGACGCATGGATCGTTTCCAGTATGACCGCTCCGGCACGGATCGGCAGGCCGGCACCGCCAAATTCTTCCGGAATGAGCGCCGCCAAATAACCCGCCTCGGTCAACGCTTGGACGAATGCTGTCGGATAGCTGCCTTCGACGCCCTGCATTTCCAGGTTGCGCCAATATTCGCCGGGAAAGCCTTCGCAGATTTTAGCGACGGATTCCCGGATTTCCGGGTAGTCGTTATCGTCTAGTTCCAGGACGGGCAATTGATCAGACATGCGAACGGTCACTCTCTAGGATTGGCAACGGGTAACGGCAGAACGGCGACGCTTTGGAGCGCCGCCGATAGGCATTTGGTTTAGACGTTTCGTTATGCGGCTTGTGAGGCAGGCACAAACCCTTTTGGGGCGCCTGCTTTTGCGTACATGCCGTTCAAGGGTTCTTCCGGCAGATTTGCTGAGATGATTTCGCGCACTTCCACCAGCTTGTCGAGATCGACGCCCGTTTTCATGCCGGCCCCTTCAAGCAGGAAGACGAGATCGTCCATGACGATGTTGCCGGTGGCTTTCGGCGCGAACGGGCAACCGCCGAGACCGGCGAGGGACGCGTCGAAATGCCGGCAACCGGTTTCCAGCGCCGCAAAGACATTGGCCAAGCCAAGGCCACGTGTGTCATGGAAGTGGGCCGTTACGGTAACCTGCTTGCTAAATTCTCCCATGACGGCAGTGAACATCTCTTTCACTTGCAGAGGGTTGGCGTAGCCGACCGTGTCGGAGACCGATATCTCGTCCGCGCCGGCTTCGACGAAACGCCCAGCGAGTTTCATCACGTCGGCAATCGGGACTTGGCCGGCAATTGAACAGCCGAGTGCCGTTGCGAGGCCGGCGCATAGGATGGTTTTTTCCGCGCCAGCCGTTTCGTTTCGCAGTGCCACGATGCGTTTGAAGTCCTCGAGTGATTCGTCGATCGTACGGCGGACATTCGCGAGGTTATGCTCTTCGCTGACCGAGGTGACGTAGTTCAATTTGTGGACACCAGCGTTGAACGCATCCATGGCCCCCCGAAGGTTGGGGCTCAATGCTGCAATCCGAAAGCCATCGACCTTTTTGGCAGCGGCGACGACTTCTGCTGCGTCTGCAAACTGCGGCAACAGTTTCGGCGGCACGAAGGAGCACACTTCGATCTCAGGCATCCCAGCGGCGGCTTCCGCCGTAAGCCAGGCAATCTTGCCTTCGGTGGGAAAAAAGACTTTCTGAATTTGGATGCCATCGCGAAGTCCGACCTCGCGGCATTCTACGTCGATTCCTGGTCGCATAATCGCTCTCCTTATCTTCCCTTGAATTCAGCTTTGCGTTTTTCGTTGAAGGCGCGGACGCCTTCCAGTCTATCTTCTGTCGTCACCATGCGGTTATAGGCTTCAATTTCGAAGGCGTAGCCGTTTTTGAGGTCGATCTGAGTGGCGACGTTCAACGATTTCTTGGCCTGCCGCGTTGAAATTGGCGCATTGTTGCAAATCTTGCGTGCCGTTTCGAGTGTCTCTTCCATGAGTTTGCCTTCGGTGCAAATTCTGTTGAGCACACCCCATTCCAGCGCTTCTTCGGCAGTGAACGGGGTGCCGGTGAGGATGATTTCCTTCGCGCGGCGGACGCCAACGGCTCGTGGCAGGTTTTGTGTTCCCATGGCACCGGGCATGATGCCAAGTGTTGTCTCCGTCAGCGCAAATCGAGCATTCGGCGCACCGTAGGCAAAGTCGGAGCCGAGAACGAATTCCAGCCCGCCAGCGAAAGCGGCACCGTTCACGGCTGAAATGATCGGGATCGGGCAGTCGGTCATGGCCAGCATAGCCTGCTCGAACAGGGCATGCTGTTTCTGCCAGGTCTCGTCCGTCATGTTGTTGCGTTCTTTGAGATCACCGCCTGCGCAGAAGATACGGTCACCCGAGCCCGTGACGACCGCACAGCGCAGATCTTCCTGATCCACGTAAAAATGCGACCACAAATCGCGTAAATCATAGCCCATCTGCGTATTCAGCGCGTTTGCGGCATCCGGACGATTTAGCGTCACCACCAGTAAGTGGTCTTCAATCCTCTCGAGCTTCAGGGTCTCGTAGTCCATTTTCATGCAGATTTGTCTCCGAAAAGAATGTCATTGTCCGCACCGAGCTCCGGCGCGCCGTCGTGTTGCGGTGGACGCTTTCCATCGAATGACAGCGGCATGCCCATCAATTTGAATCGGCCGTCATCGGTTTCCTGAATGATGCCAAGTGCTTCCGTTTGCGGATGCGCGACCACGGCATCAATGGTTTGGAGGGGTGCGTTGGGAATGCCCGCGGCCTCCAACTTTTCTTGCCAGTAGGCTATGGGTTGCTTGCGTGTAACTTCTTCGATCAGGACATTAAGCGTAACCCGGTTGTCCCATCGGTTTTTGTTGATATCAAAACGCGCATCTTGCGGCCATTCGGGATGGCCCAATATGCCGGACAATATCGTAAAGAGGCGGTCGTTCGGTGCGGCGATAATCAGGTATCCGTCGGCGCAATTGTAGGCCTGATAGGGTGCCATGCCAGGGCCGGACGTGCCGCGCCGCTCTGCAATCGATCCGTCGCCGAAATAGCTTGTGGCGTGGTAGTTCATCCAACCAAGTGCGGTTTCATAGAGCGAAGCGTCAATGCGTCCCCCTTTGCCGGTTTTGTCAAGGTTCCGCAGGGCTGAAAGGACGCCAAGGGCACACCACATTCCTGTGCCCATATCCACGATTGAAGTGCCGACCCGCACCGGCGGACGTCCTTCTTCGCCTGTCACACTCATGATGCCGCCAAAGGCTTGCATCAGTGGGTCGTAACCGGGACGCATGTTCAGTGGGCCCTTCGCGCCGAAGGCGCCGCTGTTGACGTAAATCAGCGTCTCTTTCTCAGCGAGCAGGGTGTCGGCGTCCAGACCCATCTTTTCAACCTGGCCGGGTCGCAGGTTTTGCACAACGATATCGACTTCTTCGATAATAAACTTGTGCAACAAGGCACGCTGTTCTTCGTCGGATAAATCTACCGTGACCGAGTGTTTGCCCGCGTTCAAGGCGACAAAAAACCCACTGACGCCGTGGTACCACCCGGTTCCCCAGTGTCGGCAGTCGTCTCCGACTTCCGGGCGTTCAATTTTTACAACGGTTGCGCCTAGCGTCGCGAGGATCCAGGTTCCATAGGGAACTGCGACGCTACTGCCAAGTTCGAGCACTTTCAGGCCTGCAAGGGGTGTTTCCGTGTTCATATTTGTCCGTACATATGGGATTTCGGCGTGGCACAATAGCGGGTTACCTCTACTGAATGAAGAGGCATTTGGAATTCGTTAGGATTTCGCCGCGAATATTCGAATGAATTCGCTTATGATACGGGACCATGCCTGACGATACCTCTCCTCTTAACGCTGCGGTTGCACAATTCCAAGCCGGTGATCTGTCAAAGGCTGAGTCGCTGTGCCGGGAAGTACTGGCGTCCGATTCGAATAATCCGGAAGCCTTGCACCTGTTCGGGGTCATCGCGCATCGCGGCAACCGGAACGATGTTGCACTCGACTATGTACGTCGTGCCGTGGCGGCCGATGGGTCGATTGCCTCTTTTCAGAACACTTTGGGTTATTTGCTGCGGATCGGTGGGCAATATCCTGAAGCGACCGCGGCCTTAAAGAGTGCGATCGCTTTGCAGGACGATTATGCCGACGCGCATAATAATCTCGGTATTGCCTACGCCGAGTCCGGTGCTCTCGAGGCTGCTGAGGCCGCATATCGTGATGCCCTGCGGTTTCGGCCCGATTTCCCGGAAGTGCAAAACAACTTGGGCAATTTGTTATATCGCATGGGGCGCGTGGACGAGTCGCTTGCCGCCTATGAAGCCGCGACTGCACTACGCCCGGATTATGCGGAAGCGCATGCGAACCGCGGCGATGCTTGCGCCAGCCAGGGAAAAGCCGATGAGGCTCTCGAGGCTTATCGCCAAGCGGTGGAGGCCGCGCCGAACTGGCCAACCGCCTGGTTCAAGCTCGCGAACGTCTTGTTTCAAGGGAACGACTTTGAACGCGCCTTACGGGCGTATCAGCGCAGCATCGATCTCAACCCCAATCATTTGCGCGGATTGACAAATTTGGGTGCGACGTTGGAGAAGCTCGGCCGCTATGAGGAGGCGGCGGTGATCCTGCGGCACGCTATCGTTTTGGCGCCGGACGACCCGGCCGCGCTCAAAAACCTTGGTCATGTGATCTTGAAGCTCGGTCATGCAGGGGAGGGATTGCATTTGCTTCGCCGTGCCGCGGAATTGAAACCTGATGATCCGGATGCCCATTACACGCTTGGAAATGCCTTGCTCCGGATGGAGCGACTACAAGAAGCGCTTGCGTGCTATGCGAAAGTACGTGAGCTACAGCCGAATACCGCGCGCGCCTATTTTGCACCGGCCAGCGTGTTGCTGATGAACGGGCAATATAAAGACGGCTGGGCGGCGTATGAATCGCGTTTCGACATGGCCGCCTATAAGACCAATGTCAAAAACGTTCATGAGCGACTCTGGGACGGCAGTCCGTTGAATGGCAAGCGGCTTCTGATCCATGTTGAGCAAGGGTTCGGGGATACGTTGGAGTTCGCGCGGTACGTTCCACTCGTCCGCGAGCGGGTCGGGGACGGAAAGATCCTTATGCTTTGCGAACCCGAGCTATTCCGGATTTTGGAAACGCTTGAGGGCGTCGATGAATTTTATCAGCTTCAGTCCGATGCCAAAATAACTTATGACCTGCAGGTGCCGTTGATGAGTCTGCCGCATCGCTTTGGCACGACACTTGAAACGATTCCGAACAAGACACCCTATGTAAAGGTGCCGGCGGGAACCAAGACAAAGATCAAGCGGCGTAAGGAAGCGAAACTTGCCGTCGCTTTTGTCTGGGCAGGGCGCCCAACCCACAGCGACGACCGGTTTCGGTCCTGTCCGTTGGATTGGTTTGCCAAGCTGTTCGACATTTCAGGGGTCGATTTTTACGGCATCCAATGGGGCCCGCGCGCGGCAGAGTTGGAGCCTTACTTGCATCGAGAAAATGTGTTCAGCATGACCGATAAGCTGACTGATTTCGCGGAGACGGCGGCGATTATCGAGCAGGTTGATCTCGTGATCGCGATCGACACGGCCGTCGCCCACTTGGCGGGGGGGCTTGGAAAACCGGTTTGGACGATCCTGCCGTTCGGTGGGGAGTGGCGCTGGCTCTTTCGACGCGAAGACACACCCTGGTATCCCAACATGCGGCTCTTTCGGCAACAGATTTTGGGCGATTGGCGGCCAGTGTTTCAGCGCATTGGGGCTGCGCTAACCCAAATGGCAGGAGCGGAGCCTGACGATAGTCAAGCTGTGCCGCAGACTAGCGTAGGGCAAGGTGATATCGCACCAGAGCCGGGTGCCTCTGCGCTGCACCGCGGTTCTAAAAAGTCGCGCGCGCGCGCGAAACGAAAGTCGAAAACAAAAGGGCCTGTGGCGTAAGAGCAGAGTCTACTTCGTTTCCGCAATATAGACGCCATCCCAATCGACCGGTGGCGGCACTTCCTGATAGTACTCAATCCGCTCATGATACATGTCATAAAGAACTTCGTACTCGTCTCCAGTCATATTCCGGCACTCTTGTAAGAGATCTTCCGCTTCATCCCAGTGCTGGTGACGATAGGAATGGATCATCTCATTGTGCTTTTCCAGTAACGCGACGAAGTCAGGCTGTGCGGCAAAGTCAGCGTCGCCGAGTAATGCGAAAATTTCGACACCGACAGATTGTCCTTTCACCTGTATCAGGTCGAGCACGAGCAAGGCAAAGCGGCCTTCTGCGGCTTCTGCGGTTTTCGGACCGATGACGATTTTTACGCCGTAATTCTTGGATTGGCTCTCCAGACGCGCTGCCAAATTGACCGGGTCTCCGAGCACCGAATAGTCGAACCGTTGATCCGAGCCCATATTACCGACCACACATTCGCCGGTATTGAGGCCCGCACCGACATTCAGCGGCATAAATTTCACACCTTCCGCTTCCGCCTCGAGCCGCCGCTCTTCGTTCAATATGTCGAGCGCTTCGAACATCATCAGTGCCGACTCACAGCCGTGGACGGCGTGCTGTTCGTCATTGAGCGGGGCGTTCCAGAACGCCATGATGCAGTCGCCCATATATTTGTCGATCGTCCCGTTGCGCGACAGGATGACGTTGGTCAGAGGGGTCAACAGGCGGTTGATCAGAACGGTGAGGCCGTGCGGGTTTGATTTGAAGGTTTCGGAAATCGCCGTAAATCCGCGCACGTCGCAGAACAGGAATGTCATCTCCTTGGTTTCGCCGCCGAGCTGCAGCCGGTCGGGGTCTTCGGCGAGCTGCTCCACCAGTGCCGGCGAGAGATATTGGGCGAAGGCGCCGCGAACTTGCTTTTTTTCAGCTGCTTCGCGTGTGTAGTTGGCAAATGTTAGCACCGAATAGAGCGCCATGGTGACGATGCCCGGGTAGGTCACATCGATCAGTAGCAGGTGCTCGCGATATAGATACCAGCTAAGTCCGACAAGCACGCCACCGGCAACAACGATACCGCTCAAGGTGAGCATCGGACCAAGGCGCGGTATCATGATTGTCATGAACAGGCCGGCAAACAGGATCATCGCCAACTCGACGCTGTTCGCATAGTTCGGATATTTCAGATAAAAATCTTCATCCTTGATTTTGGCCAATTCCGGCGCGGCTTTCTTGAACAGGTCCTGTTGCGACAGCTTGACCCCGGACTGTTCTGACTCGGTCTTGATTTTATTGATAACTGACTGCTGTTGTTGGGTCTTCTTTGTATACGCGGAAATGATCGTCTCAAGAATATTCGCGTGAACTTCCACCCCAGGCAACCGCCCCGCGATCGGAGTCGCTCGAATATCGAGTAATCCAACCGCAGAGGTGCCGACAACGAATAGCCGTCCGGCGAGCTTCTCCGGCGGTACGCGCCCTTTGATGATGTCTGCGGCGGAAACGTAAAGGCGCCCGGAATTATTCTTGGAATTATATTCATCGGGATTTGCGAAATGTACCCAGATCCGGCCATGTCCATCGGTCGGAATTTCGAAGTTACCCTGCCGGGTCTGGAGACCGATGCTCGTCAGGCCGGCTTCGTTACGCTTGGTGAATACCATGTTGCCTTGGAACGCCGCGCGAAGCATTTCGACGGTCAGCGCGGGGCGAATATCCTTCCCGATGCGGGCGACAAGCGGGACGCGGCGGACGACCCCGTCTTCTTCATCCCAGACCGTAAAAAATCC
>JAJFJB010000160.1 GCA_021774435.1 Alphaproteobacteria bacterium | reverse complement strand
GAATTGCGGAAGATATCGACCATGTCGATCGTTTCTTCGATTTCATCGAGATTGGCGCGGATGGTTTCGCCCAGGAGCTCCTGGCCGGCGGAGCCTGGATTGACGGGAATGACGCGGAACTTCTTCGTCTGCATATATTTCATGGCGAAATAGCTGGGGCGATTCCAATTCGTAGACGCGCCGACCATGGCGACTGTCTTGACGTCTTTCAAAATGGCTTTGATGTAAGCGTCTTCGTAAGTGTCGTGATTCAACGTTTATCTCCCCCGCCAGACCGGCGTCCGTTTCTCGATAAAGGCGCCCATGCCTTCCTCGGCATCTTCCGCCATCATGTTCCTCACCATGACCTCACTGGCATAGGCGTAGGCGTTCTCAACACCCATTTCGAGCTGTTTGTAATAGGCTTCCTTGCCAATGGATATGGTCAGCGCGGATTTCGAAACGATCTTATCGGTCATTTCGCGCACTTTCGCATCGAGTTCGCTTTCCAATACGACGGCATTGATCAGCCCCATCTCCTGGGCGCGGTGTGCGGTAACGGGATCGCCCAGCACCAGCATCTCCATCGCCTCCTTTCGGCCGACATTGCGGCTCAACGCGACCATCGGTGTGGAGCAGAACAGGCCGATATGCACGCCCGGTGTCGCGAATGTCGCCCCTTCCGTGGCAACGGCCAAGTCACAGGTCGCGACCAACTGGCAACCGGCGGCTGTCGCTATGCCTTGGACCCGCGCGATTACCGGTTGCGGTAGGCGCATGACGCCTAGCATCATCTCGGCGCAGGCAGCCAAGGTTTCCTCGTAATAGGCGCGTTCGCCATGCGCCCGGAGTTGACGGATATCGTGCCCGGCGCAAAAAGCGGGGCCGTTGGCCGCGATGACGACGGCGCGGACCGACGTGTCGGATTTGATATCCGCCACGGCGGCATTCATCGCACCCAGCATCTCCAGCGACAGGGCGTTTCGCGCCTTCGGCCGGTTGAAGGTGAGGGTCGTGACGCTGTCATGGTCGTCGCGCAGGATGATAGGTTCATCCATTTGCGGTTTTGCGGCGGTTTGCACGATGATTTCTCCGGTTTTCGCTTTGCCTTACTTGGCTCGGACTGTAGTTCTAACAGCGCCTTTACCTCAAGCGAAGCCTTATCCCATGCCTCAAAAACAGTCCCTCGCCACGCTCGAAGAATTTAAGGCCTTCTGCGCCGATGAAGCCGATTTTCTGGAAGTTTATGATTTTCAGGCGGAGCGGATTGACTATGGTGAGGCGACCGTGCGTCTGCCCTACGAACGCAAACATGTAAGGCCGGGCGAAACCGTCAGCGGACCGGCGATGATGGCGATCGGCGATTATACGGTTTGGGTGGCAATTGTGGGCGCTTACGGCGTGATGGCGAAAATGGCGGTAACGACCAGCCTGAACATTAATTTTCTGCGCGCGGCGGGGCTGAATGATCTGGTCTGTGAGGGCCGTGTCTTCAAGCGCGGCAAACGGCTCGCGGTGGGGGAAGGGACCGTCTATGCCGACGGGTACGAAGAGCCCGTCGCGCATGTTACCGCGACATATTCAATCCCGCCTGTTAAAACATAGCCTAATAGAACGGTATTATAGTACCGCTCATGAAACTAATTGATTTTCCAACCGGAACAGGCGATAAAAATCATTGACTGTATGTTGGATATGGGCATACTCCGCCGCCGTTCGGATGCGTTGGGTATCCGAAGCCGAATTCCAGTAGGAATGCAGAAATGAAGACATTTTCCATAAAGCCGGCGGACGTCGAGAAGAAGTGGCTCGTCGTTGACGCTGATGGCGTAGTTCTGGGCCGGATGGCCGCGGAAATCGCCAAGATCTTACGCGGCTAGCATCGTCCGGAATTTACCCCGCATGTCGATTGTGGTGACAATGTCATCGTCATCAACGCGGACAAGGTGCATCTGACGGGCAAAAAGCGCGACGACAAAACCTATTACCGCCACACAGGGTATCCGGGCGGTATCAAGTCGCGCACGGCCGGCGAAATTCTGGATGGCAAGTTTCCGGAAAACGTCGTGATCAAGGCTGTGCAACGGATGTTGCCGAGGAACCGTCTGGCCCGAAAGCAGTTGAGCAATTTGAAGGTCTATGCCGGCGCGGAACATCCCCATGAGGCACAAAACCCTGAAGTATTGGATATCGCGTCGATGAACCCGAAGAATAAGCGGAGCGCATAGAGATGGCCGACGATAACGATCAAGCGACACCTGAAGCAGCCGCTGCGCCGGAAAAACCGTCGGAGCCCATCCGCGATTTGGCCGATTTGGGCGCCGCGACAGGATTGACGCCCGCAGCGGCGCCGACCGCTGATAGCGCGCCTGCTGAAGATCCGACTGTGGCCAAGCTCGACGAGCAAGGCCGGGCATACGCAACGGGGAAACGTAAAAACGCCGTCGCACGCGTTTGGATCAAACCTGGCGCCGGCCGCATTGTCGTCAACGGTCGCGATATCGAGACCTATTTCGCACGTCCTGTGTTGCGAATGGTCATCAACCAGCCATTTACGGCGGTCAATCGTGAGAATCAGTACGATGTGATGTGCACGGTCAAAGGCGGGGGTCTTTCCGGTCAGGCCGGTGCGGTGCGCCACGGAATCAGCAAGGCGCTTACCGGCTTTGAGCCGATGTTGCGCCCGACGCTGAAATCCGGCGGCTTCCTGACCCGCGACTCGCGCGTCGTTGAACGGAAGAAATACGGTAAGGCCAAGGCCCGC
>JAJFJB010000159.1 GCA_021774435.1 Alphaproteobacteria bacterium | reverse complement strand
GCTGAAATGGCGGTGCCGGTTCGCGTCGAATTGGCCGAGACGGTCATGGATGCCGGACGTCGGATGGTCGGCGGCATGGCGCGGATGCTTGAGGCGCGCCGGTTGAGAATTGAGGGCCTCGCGCGCGGCCTGCCCGACATTACCAGCTTGCTCGGCGTGCAGATGCAGCGGCTCGATGTGGTTACGGAACGGCTCGGTAATGCCGGCGAAACGGTTGTCGGAAATCGGGCACAGGCCGTGGCCTTGTTGGCGGCGCGGCTCAAGAGCCCAGCGCAAATTATCGACGATGCGGGCCGGAGGGTCGAAAGCGAAGCCCGGGCGATGCAGACTGCCATGGTACGCCGTGTCGACCGACAGCAGGATCGCTACGACAGCCTCGCGGGGCGTTTGGCGGCCGCGCCGATGGCACGCACGGTCGACAACGCGAGCCGCGCGCTGGACGGTTTGGCCCCGCGGTTGGTCGAGGCGCTGCAACGGCGGGTCGACGAGAATGAGGGCCGCCTAGCGAACTTGTCCGGGCTTCTGGAAAGCTATTCGACAACGCATGTTTTGGCCCGCGGCTACGCAATCGTGCGGCGAGCCGAGGGGGATCCTGTTACGTCGGCAAAAGCGGTTAAGTCGGGCGATGCGGTGAAGATCGAGTTCTCGGACGATACCGTTGAGGCGGTTGTATCCGGTGCCCGCCCCAAGCGGACGCCGAAGCCTGCAGCGGGCGGAAAGCAGGGTGAACTCCTGTGAGGACGTTGTTGGCGTTCCTGCTCCTGGCGGTGGCATGGCCCGTCGGGGCGGTCGAGCTGCACGGAGAATTGACGCAAGGTGGCTTGATTTTTGGAAAGGTTGCACCGGGCACAAAGGCGCGGCTGGGCGAGCGTATCTTACGCGTCTCGCCGACCGGTGACTTCGTGTTCGGGTTTGGCCGTGACGCGCCGCCTGTGGCCACGCTGCATCTCGAGCGCGCAGATGGCAATAAGGAAAGCCGAAAGCTCAAAATCGCGCCGCGTCAATATCGCATCCAGCGTATCGATGGGTTGCCGAGGCGGATGGTAACGCCGCCGGCCACTGTTCTGGCACGTATCAAGACGGAAAACGCCGCCATTGCAAAAGTGCGCGCCCGCGACAGTGCCACAATACCGGAACGGGGCACCTGGCTGCGGCCCGCGACGGGCCGGGTCACGGGCGTTTATGGCAGCCAGCGCGTGCTGAATGGCAAGCCCCGGCGGCCCCACTTCGGGATCGATTTTGCCGCACCTGTCGGGACACCTGTCCGCGCCCCCGCCGGCGGCACCGTCGTGCTGGCGCATAAGGGTATGTATTACACCGGCGGCACGATTATTCTCGACCATGGGCACGGTTTGACGTCGGCGTTCCTGCACCTTAGCGCCTTGTCAGTGAAGGCCGGAGATGTGGTCGAACGGGGCCAGCAGATTGGCGCAATGGGTGCGACCGGCCGCGCGACGGGATCGCATCTCGATTGGCGCATCAACTGGTTCGACCGCCGGCTAGATCCGGCCTTTTTACTGGCCAAGAAAGACCGGGAATAGCCGGTCAGCTATCCGTCAGGCGATGGATCAAGGATTCGATCTCTTCGGGATGACGCCATTCCAACGCGACAGGAACGGTTTCGATCATGGCTTTCGCTTCCGGTGTCAGGCGGGCGTGATCTTTAGTTGTCGTTACCGGCACCGCATTTTCCATTTGAGCGTGCTCGACCAGCTGCATAATTTCATCTGCGCTAAAATTGTGATGATCCGGAAACCCCTGTTGGGCGACCAATGTGCAGCCGAGAGATTGCAAGGTTGCGAAAAATTTCTCGGGCCGCCCGATACCGGCGAAAGCAACGACCTTGTGCCCGGAAAACCGCTCCGCAGCTAGCAGCGGCGCAATGCGCGCGCGGATGATCTTGGTTTCGGGAGCGTTCGTGGACAAGGACGCGGCAATTCCAACGGTGTCCGGTTCGATCAA
Source organism: Alphaproteobacteria bacterium (assembly GCA_021774435.1). Classification (GTDB taxonomy): domain Bacteria; phylum Pseudomonadota; class Alphaproteobacteria; order UBA8366. Next base: position 13,131 of record JAJFJB010000159.1, on the reverse strand, counting down.
GATGACGGCGTCCGCACGGGCTAGGCCGTCCGCAACTGGTTCGCGTAGGGGCCCCGCCGGCAGAACGCGGTCATTTCCGAAACCGAAACCGCCATCGACCACAATGAAGCTGAGGGTTTTCGTAAGCGTCGGGTTCTGCAGCCCGTCATCCATGACGATAATTTCGGCCCCGTCAGCGATGGCGGCTTTGGCACCGGCAACGCGGTCGCGGGCAATCCAGGTGGGTGCAATTTCCGCAAGCAAGAGGGGCTCGTCGCCGACATCGCGCGCCGTATGAACGTTCAGGTCTACGTTCGTTGGGCCCTTTAATTGGCCGCCATACCCCCGGCTAAGAAAATGAACGACCTTATTCTGCTCCCGCAGCAGGGTACCAATGGCGAGTGCGACGGGCGTTTTCCCGGCGCCCCCCGCGGTCAGATTGCCAATGCAGATGATGGGAATAGGCGCGCGCCAGGGTTGCGTCCATTTTCGGCGCAGCCGGGAGGCTAATGTGTACAAGACGGAGAGCGGCGCGAGAAGACGGGCGGCGCCACCGGCGTTCGAAAAATGGTCAGGCGTCCGCATCCGCATGTCCCCGTGGGAGCGCGTCCAGAAAGGGCTGTAACTCCTCGAGCACGTGGTCGACCACAGCCGCATTCGATTGCGCCACGTTAATTGCTGCCACTGCGGCGGCCCGACGTTCGTTCTGATTTAGGAGAAGCCGATGCACACCTGCCGCAAGCGACGCCGCGTCGGTAATTGTGATTGTCGCCTTGGCCTGACTGAGCTGCTCGGCAACGGTTGCGAAGTTGGCCATGTCCGGACCATGCAAAATAGCACAATCGAGTTGCGCTGCCTCGAGAGGGTTATGTCCGCCATGCCCGCCCATAGTCCCGCCGATGAAGGCGATCTCAACCGCCCTGTAGAATAGACCCAACTCGCCCAGCGTGTCTGCGATATGGATTTGGTCTTCAAGTTCGATCGGCTGCCCGGCGGCGCGCCGGGATACGCGAAGGTCCGGTTTGGCGATTTCCTTTCCGATCGATTCACCGCGCGATGGATGGCGCGGGACAATGATCGTCAACAGATCCGGGTGCTGCTCTCGTAAAATACGGTGCGTATCGGCGGCCAACCGTTCATCGCCCGGATGCGTGCTCGCGGCAAGCCAACAGGGGCGTTTCTTAATTTGACCGGTAACCGCAGCGAGTTCGGCTTCGTCGACCGGCAAGGCGGCCGCGGAGAACTTAAGGTTGCCGACACATTTGACCGGGTCGGCACCGAGCGCGCGAAATCGTTCCGCTTCCTCTTCCGTTTGTGTCAGGCAAAGCCTGAATTCACCAACGATTTCGCCAATGAAACCAGGCATAAACCGCCAGTTCGCGGCGGACTTTTTCGAAATTCGGCCGTTCGCCAGGACGGTTGGAATATCGCGTTCGGTGGTTTCCGTTATCAGGTTGGGCCAAAACTCGGATTCAATCCAGACCGCCATGTCCGGTTCCCAATGATCGAGAAATTGCCGGACCCATTGCAGATGATCGACCGGAACGAACTGATGAAAACTGCGCTGTGGAAGGCGTTCCTGCAGTAACTTGGCGGATGTCACCGTGCCGGTTGTGATCAGTACGTGCAGGTCGATCCGGGCGCGCAGCATCTTTGTGATCAGCGAAAGGGCGGACTGCGCTTCTCCGACGCTCGCCGCATGGACCCAGGCAAGCGGCCCGTTGGGTCTGGCACGCGATGCGATACCACGGCGTTCGGAAATTCTGTTCGGGTCTTCTTTTCCTGCCGCCAGCCGTTTCTGCATATAGAAATTGATGAGCGGCGTGCCGAGACCCGTCAGGCCGCGATAAAGTGCGAGTCCCACCATGCCTTAGCGCTCCACGGGAGCGGAATCGAGTTCGCTCGGCGCGGGTTTCACTTCCCGGGCGCCCACCAGCTTGTCCGCCTGCTCCGTAATCGCGTTGAGTTCCGCTTCGATTTCCTGCCGCTTTGTGGCGATGACAGCCGCGTCGGCATCTTTCGGAACATATACCGGATCGCCCCAAACGAATATGCCGCGTGCAAAGGGAAAAGGGAGGAAAAAACGGTCCCAGCTGCCCATTACGACACCGCGCGACGCTGAAAAAGTTACCGGATATACCGGCAAATCCGCGATGCGCGCCAGCGCGGCGACGCCTTCACTGGCCCTCATTCGGGGGCCGCGCGGGCCGTCAGGTGTAATGCCGACGATGCCGTCATTCCGCAGGACCCGAACAAGATTGCGAATGGCACTGGCGCCGCCTTTGGATGTCGAACCGGCGATCGTGACGATGTCGAAATGGAGAACGGTGCGCGCGATGAGTTGCCCGTCCGGATGCGAGGAAATCAGCATGCTGACGGTGCCGCGGCCGGGTAGCGAATAGGGGATCATCAGGAGCCGTCCATGCCAAAAAGCGAGGATGAACGGTTTCCGTGCCACAGCGAGCGCAACGGGGCCGGCTTCGCCGACAAGGGTCCATTTGCCGGTCCAATAGACAAAGCGGATATACTGGGCAATCAGCCAACACAAAATTGTTTGAACTTTCGGATGACGCACTATGGGCCGAAGCGCACGCATGGATTTACGCCTGGGCGTGGGTAGCGGTTGGGCTTTCGTCGCCTTCAGCGTCGATGTCACCTGAAAGCTGCAGGCGGCTCAGTTCGGCGTAAAGTCCGCTGCGCGCCATAAGTTCGTCATGCGTGCCCTGCTCGACGACCTGCCCTTCATCCATGACGTAAATGATATCGGCGTCGATGATTGTGGAAAGCCGGTGTGCGATGACCAAGGTGGTGCGGCCCGTCATCAGCCGTTTGAGGGCGTCCTGCACAAGCCGTTCCGATTGTGTGTCGAGGGAAGATGTCGCCTCGTCGAGTAGCAGGATAGGTGCATCGCGCAACATGGCTCGGGCAATCGACAGACGCTGGCGCTGCCCACCGGAGAGCCGCAAGCCTCCTTCGCCGATCATGGTGTCATAGCCGTTGGGAAGTTCCGAAATGAAGTCATGTGCTGCGGCGTCTTTTGCCGCGGCGATAATGGCGTCTTCATCCGCGTTGGGATCACCATAGGCGATATTGTCGCGCGCCGTTGAATTGAACAGGCCGGTTTCCTGACTGACTAGCGCGATCGAGTGCCGTAAGGAGTCGATCGTTATGTCGCGAATATCCTGTCCATCGATCGAAACCGACCCGTCCGACACGTCGTGGAAGCGCGGCAGCAGGTTCAGGATTGTCGATTTTCCCGCGCCCGACGGACCGACCAATGCGATTTTTTGCCCGGGTTGCGCCGCAATCGACACATTTCGCAGGGCCGATATATCGTTCCCATAGGTGAAGGATACATTGTCGTATCGGATCGCGCCTTGTGTCACCGTCAGCGGTTTTGCATCCGGACCATCGACGATGGTTGGCTTGTAGTCGATCATCGAGAAGATGCGCTGCGCCGCTGCGAGGCCCTCTTGCAGGCTCGCATTCAGGCTGGCGATGCTCCGGATCGGTTGAAACGCCATGACCAAGGCCGTTAGGAACGCGATCAGCTTGCCGACCGTTGTTTCACCGTTCAGAACCTGATAGCCGCCATAAAACAATACGGAGGCGATGGCCAAGCCGCCGAGCGTTTCCATAATCGGGTAGGAGCGTGCGCGGACTTGGGCTGCTTTCAGAATGAACCGGAAAATCGACTCGAACATCCCGTCGGCGCGCTGTTGTTCGTGCGCTTCCATACCGTAAGCCTTGACCTGACGAACGCCTTTGAAGACGTCGTCGAGCAGGGCGGTAAGGACACCAAGCTCGGCCTGGGTTTCAGCCGAGACGCGGCGCAACCGACGGCCGATATAAATGATGGGGATCAGGCTAAGGGGGAACACGATAAAGGCCATGCTGGCCAAGACCCAATGCGTATAAAACATGACACCGACGAGGACGACGACGGTCAACAGGTCGCGGACCGACCCGGTGACGGTCTTGATGACGGCTTCGCGCAAGAAATTGACGTCGTTGGTAAAGCGGGAAATCAACGTGCCTGTTGCACCGCCTTGCAGATAGGCCAGATCCGCGGCGACGATCCGATTGAACATTTGGCTCTGCAGCGTCGTCACGACACGCAAACCCACGCGGTTCATCAAGACGGTTTGGCCGTAACTGCCAAAGCCCTTAATGATCGATATAACGAGAAATGCCAATGGGATGAGCCAAACGAGCTTTTCGTCGCCACTTACAAGGACGCGATCCAGAGCGGGCTCGATCAAACGAGCCTGTCCGCCCGTCGCGGCAGCGACGATGATCATGCAGACGACGGCAATCAGAATCGCACCAAGGTGATGGCGCACGTAATCGCGCCAGATCCGACCCGCGAGTTTTCGCGTTGGCGCATCCAGCCGCAGTTTTTTCCGTTTGCTCTTTCGTTCTGCCAATTTTGGCTCGTTACATGGCGATTCGCGGACATATACCACGCTCCAGGAGTCGCGGCCAATCGTGCTTTACCGCGACGATGGCTGTCTTTCGTAGCCGAGGCTGCGCAAACACTGGTCGTATATCCGTTGCCGGTAGCGTTTCGCATCGCGTCGCGCCAATTCCGTGGCTAAGCTGCCGTAAGACGCGAAATCCCGGTCGCCGCGGGGATCCGTCTCGAGCTGAAATTCACGCTCTGCTCGCCGGTCGGCATCGGCGCGGCAGGCAGCCAAATCAGACGGTTTGGGTCCCGTACCACCTCCGGGCCGATTCCATCGCGTTTTTTCCGGTGCGCTGCACGCGGCAGTGAGGAGAGTTATGGCCAGGATTGACAGTGTTAGAGCCTTTGCATGCATAAAAGCGACCTTTCCGGTCCGACTAAATCACGCTGTAAATTACGACCAGACCCTGATATAAGCACGAACATGAACGTGCAAACCCTATTTAGCATTCGAATTACCACCCCGGTCCCCCTACAGGATCGGCTGGTAGTTATTCGTCTTGCTGAAACGAGTTTTAAGGTTGTACGTCATGTCAGTACTCACATCTGAAAAAGCCACCGTATGTTTTTCGGTCACGGCTGAAGCGGGGCCGAGTGTTCTGCCGCGCGTTCTCGACTATTTTTCGAAGCGCGGGTTGGTTCCCGATTTTTTTGAAGCGACACGGTCCGGCGATGCGTTGTCCGTCGAACTGCACATGATCGATATGGAATTGGAGCTGGCACGCTATATCGGGCGTTGCCTTGATCGGATTTTCGAAGTCGATCGCGTGCAGGTGTCAGAGAAACGCTACGCCGACGCGGCGTAACCGCTCATACGTCAACGCATTGTTGACGATGCTATGCGTTTCTACCTTCGAGCGCGGCAATCACTTCTTCCGTCACCTGAACCGTGGGGGCGTTGCCGCCCAGGTCGCGTGGCAGCACATTGCCGTGGGCGGTGACATGCTCGATTGCCGTCATCAGCGCGCTCGCCGCAGAGGGTTCGCCGAGATGATCGAGCATCATCACGGCCGACCAGAAGGAGCCGATGGGGTTGGCGATGCCTTGCCCCATAATGTCGAAGGCGGAGCCATGAATCGGCTCGAACATCGACGGCCAATCCCGCTCCGGGCGAAGGTTGGCCGTGGGCGCGATGCCAAGCGATCCCGTCAGTGCGGCCGCCAGGTCGGAAAGCACGTCAGCGTGGAGGTTCGTGGCGACGATGGTATCGAGCGAGCGTGGATCCAAGACCATCCGCGTGGTCATGGCGTCGACCAGCATTTTGTCCGTTTCGACGTCCGGATAGTCTTTTCGGATCACTTCAAACACGTCGTCCCAAAATACCAAGCCGTGTCGCTGGGCGTTCGATTTGGTCACGAGGGTCAATTTCTTCCTGGGCCGGGATCGCGCAAGGTCCATGGCGAAACGCTGGATGCGCTCGACGCCGCTGCGGGTAAACACGGCGACATCCATGCCGACTTCTTCGGGCAATCCCGTGTGGACCCGACCGCCGACTCCCGCATATTCGCCTTCGGAGTTTTCTCGTACGATGACCCAGTCCAAATCATCCGCGCCGACATCGCGAAGCGGGCCCTGAATGCCCGGTAGCAACCGTGCCGGGCGCACGTTGGCGTATTGATCCAAAGGCTGGCAAATGGCGAGCCGCAAGCCCCACAAAGAGATGTGGTCGGGCACACGCGGATCGCCGGCAGAACCGAAATAGATCGCATCGAAACGCTTGAGGGTATCAAGCGCATCATCCGCCATCATTTTGCCATGCTCAAGGTAGTAGTCGGTGCCCCACGGAAAGGTTTCGATCCGCAGCTTGAAGCCGCCGTCTCGAGCGGCGACAGTTTGGAGAACCTGCAGACCGGCCTCGATGACCTCGCTCCCGATGCCGTCGCCGGGAATGGCCGCTATAGTGAACTCACGCATGGAGAACTCCTTCGTGTGACGGTCGTAGACGTAACGCCATCACTGCTATCGACGGCAATGGTTTAACAGGCTGTTGCATTCCGTTCTGCAGGGTCAGAAATGCGACGTGATCAGCAAACTTGGGAGCCAAAGTGCCAGTGCGGGCAGCAATAGCACAATTATCAAGACCACCGTGTCCGAGATACAAAATGGGAAGGAGCCGCGGATTACCTGAGTCACCGGCAGACCGGTGACGCCGCTAACGGCAAACAGGTTCAGGCCGACGGGCGGTATCACGCTGCCAATTTCAATACACAATGCGGTCAAGATTCCCAAATGTACGGGGTCCACCCCCAGCGCCAGTGCCACGGGAAAATAAATTGGCACCGTGAGCACCAGAATGGCGACGCCGGTAAGCCACATGGATAGCGCCAGCAAGGTGGCCATGAGGGCGAATAGAAACGTGTATTTCGTGAGCCCAAGCGTGCCGGCCCAGGCCGCGATCTCCTGCGGCCAGCCCATGTTGGCGAGAAAGAATTGGAATATCCCGACGCACCCGAGGAGAAAAAATACGACCGCGGTCAAGTTCATGGCGCGGCGAGTCACGTCCATCAATTCCTTGATAAACGGCTTGCCCTTGAAAAGCACGCCATAGACCAGCGCATAGCACGCCGCGGCGGCGCCCGCTTCGGTCGGAGTGAAGAGACCGCCGTATAGGCCGCCCAGAACCAGTACCGGCATCAACAACGCGGGCAGGGCTTCCAGAAAGGCCGTCCAGCACTTGCGCAGTTCGAAGGTACCTGCCGGAAGCTTGACGATGAAAATCGACACAGAAATGATGATGACCGCATCGCTGATCGCCAGCATGATGCCCGGAATAACGCCAGCAAAGAACAGATCGACGATGGAGATCTCGGTGATCACACCGAACAGGATCAATGTAATGCTTGGCGGAATGAGCAGCGCGATGCCACCGGCGGAGGCGATCACGCCGGCTGCCATCCATTTCGGATAACCGCGTTTGATCATTTCCGGGTAAGCGATGACGCTCATGGCGGCGGCCATGGCGGTGGAGGAGCCCGAAATGGCGCCGAACAGCACAGCTGCGATCAAGGTGGCGTAGGCAAAGCCGCCCGGCACCCAACCGATCAGGGCATCGGCGAAATTGAAAAGCCCGCGTACGAGACCGGTCCGTTCCATCAGAAATCCGGCATAGATGAAGAACGGTATGGCGATCAGCGTGTATTTGCTGATGAAGTTGAAAAAGGCTTCGAACAGCGTGCTGAAGGATAGGAAATCGTCGAAGAGCACTAACGTGGCGGCGGAACCGGCGAGAGAGATACCAATCGGTACCCCCACTAAAAGCAATCCGAAAAGGGTAAATGCTAAAGCCAACATGAGGTAGCCCCTAAGTCACGGCCGGCGGCCGATTAAACGTCCGTCGTCACTTCGATTTCGGCGTCGAGATACTCTCCGCGCACGAAACTGATGATGTCCTCTATCGTCTGCAAGAAGGCGACAAAGGCCATCAAAAGGAAACCGAACATCAAGATTAGATAGAACGGCCATAGCGGAATGAGGAGGCTGTAGGTGGTCAAATCTCGCTGCCACGCATAGCTGAGCGTGGACCAGCCGGTGGCGCCGATGGCACCGCAAAACAACACAATGGCCGCCGATACGACAATCTTGATCATTCCCACTGCCTTGAAGTGGCCTCGCGAATGGATCCATTGCAGGATCGCGTTCATCACCAGGTGGCTGCGGCGGATCTGGGTGACGCCGAAATAGAAAGCGACCGCGGACACCATGCCAACGATGATCGCATCCTGGCCCCACTCGAATACGACGCTGAATATGTAGCGACGAATAATTTCGAGCAGCGCGAACAGGGTCAGACCCAACAGCATGGCCGAGGCGATCCATCCAAGTACCGAATGAATTAGGTCTTTTACCCGTTGCGAAAAAGCGAGAAACCCGTCCATGACCACCCCCGATCAGCAGATTTTCCGAACATTCGAGATCACAAGGAGCCACCAACAGTGCGGCGGCCCCTTGCAGTCTCGTTGCGTGGCGACCGTTATTTCCGGTTTTTCGCCTTATACAAATCCGCGCCTTTGCCGTACTTCGCGAAATACTTTTCGTATTGTGCGCAGTCGGTTTTTTCGAGCGGGTGGGATCCCGGAGGATTGGCCTTCACCAACGCTTCGGCTTCCATCGTGAATTGGTCGACCAGCTTGTCGCCGGTATCGTTCACTTTGGTTTTGATCCAGGCGTTTGTGGCGCCACCTTCGGCCTTCTTGATGACAGACGCTTCCGATGCGCTCAGGACATAGATGCCGGGGGCGTTCTTGTCCGTGGTGACAAATTTCGCGAGCGTGCGTTTGTCGTTGCAGTAGTTGATGACGCGCTGGAACGGGATGAAGTCGTTCTTGATGATATCGGTCAGGATATCGCGCTGATCCTGCGCGAGCCTGGTCCACCACCGGTTTGAGAGACCAAACCAGTAATAGTCGCCGACAATTCCGTTGAGACCGGCTACCGTGAAGTACGGTGCTTGTTCTTTCGTCGCGTTGAAACCGCCGAGCGAGGTGAGAAGGCCGTCGATAACCCCGGTTTGCAATGCCGGTGGCACGTCGCCGAAGGCCATGGCCTGCGGGTTGGCACCCAGCGCGCTCAGCAGCGCGTTTTCAGCCGGGCCCATCGACCGCATTTTCTTGCCGCTGAAGTCTGCCGGCCCGATCAACCGGCCCTTCACGGCACCAGCACCCATATACATGCTCAAATGTCCGGCACCCATAATGGTGATGTCGTGCGCCTTGTCGAAATGGGCTGCCAGTTCCTTGAAGGTCTTGGTCGTATCGACGCCATCAATCGCGCCGACCGTGGACAGCTTACCAGCCCCCAATAAGACATTCGCCAGGGGTTCGATGCTGGAGGTCTTGCCAAACTGGCCGGTGAGGACTTCCAGATTGCCCTGCGTCAGCGCCTTTACGCCTTGCGGGACCGTGTAAAGCGACTTGGCCCAGAAAATTTGCACCTTGCTGCCGGGAATTTTCTTTTCCACCTGTTCGGCGAAATAGACTTCCGCGATCGCTGCTGGGTGTGGCGGACCATTGTGATCCGATGCCCAGCGCAGTTTGACGGGATCTGCAGCGCCTGCAATTTGGGCAGACGCCGCGACGATGGCCGCACCAAGAAATGCGGTCGTCAGGTTTAATGTTCGTGACATAGTTCCTCCGTTTCGATTCGCCCCGTTTAGGGCGTCTAAATTTGTATGGATGAGTGTTTCCCCAAGTGTTCTCTTTCGCTCTCGGTCGAATTATTGAAGCCTCGGGAGGCTCATCTGTTTTCTTGCCTGCGATACAGGGACGGAGAGGGACCTATAGACAAGTTTGTTCGAAATGATAACCGCTAAAATAATTCAAATTTTTAGCGGGGATGCGACGCCAACCGCCGTTCTTGGATTGGCAGAACGAAATAACGCGTAAGACCTCCTTTAAGGGCAGGTTTAATGGCGCTCGCCCAGACGCTTCCGCGTACGGTGAGGAAACGCTACGCAGGCGCGATGTAACACGGTAAGGTCCGGCTCGATGCGCTATCTTGATCATATCCAGGCCTGCAATAACGCAGACTTGTCCCAGTTTCGCCTCTTCACGGTCGCTGGTACACGCGTTGGCTGGCTACAGGCGGAATTTTCCGCACGCCTCGCAGCGTGGCCCGATATTTTTGTGCAGGAAACGGATGCGATTGAATTATCGCCGGAACTCGAAAGCTTCAATGCCCGGAGCGGCGCGATCGACAAGCCGCTGAGAGAATTGGCTGAGTCCGGTGTCATCGACGCATGGCGGGAGGAACCTTATCCCGTCATGGCAAACTGGGGCGAGCCGCCATTGTTGCAGATGGAGCGCGCTGCTTGCCCTCATTTCGGCATTCGCGCCTGGGGCGTGCATATGAACGGTTTTGTCCGGCAATCCGACGGCTTGCATATGTGGGTCGCCACCCGCGCGAAGGACAAACCGACTTATCCGGGGATGCTCGATAATACGGTGGCAGGCGGCCAGCCTATCGGCATCACGCCATTCGACAACCTCATTAAGGAATGCGCCGAAGAAGCCGGGATTGAGGAAAGGCTTTCCCGCACGGCCTGGCCGGTCGGTGTCATCAGCTACTGTCATCAGACGTCGGCTGGTGTGAAGCCGGATCAGATGTTCTGTTACGACTTGGAAATGCCGGCTGATTTCACGCCGGTCAATCAGGACGGCGAGATCGAGCGTTTCGAATTATGGCCGGTTGAGGACGTTGCGGCGCGCGTTCGGAGCAGTTTCGATTTCAAGTTCAACTGCAACCTCGCCATCATCGATTTTCTCATCCGGCATGGCTATATCACGCCGGAAAACGAGCCAGACTACGTGTCGCTTGTGCACGGGCTGCGACGGGCGGACTAGACCAATCTAGAAAAACCGTGAAAGTCGGAAGTTCAGGAAACTGTCGCGCTTGAATGGTGCGAGTGTGTTCTTGTCATCTATATTGCCCAACAGCCTAGCCTCGGCTTCGATTTTCCAGGAATCGCCGATGCGCCGTTCCGCCTCAAGAAAGAGGGACAGTGAACCGTCTTCGGCGTCGATGACAGCGCCGATAAGCGCCTGTGTGTCGTCGACATCGTTCAAGGCAAGACGCGAACCGATGAACAGATCATTGTCGAAGATGGTCGGCGGGTCCCGGTCCTCATCGCGGCCATCCAAATGTACCTCGGCCAGCAGCCCGATATCGGCATCGCTTTCCGCCACTTGGAAGAACGTGTACTCGAAGCCGCCGACAATGGCGGCGAACGCGTCGGTATGGCCCTCACGAGCGATGCCTTCAAACTTCCAAAGCCACGCTTCGATTGTGTATTGCAAATCGACTCCGAGTTGCGTGATCTTGTCGTATCGCGGCGCCAGCCGCGTTCCGTCCGCACTCAATTGGAAGCGTGGTTCGCGGCTCAGGCCGTGGAACAGCGATACGCCGATATCCCAGTCTCCGAGAACGTGGGAGTACCGGCCGGCAAAATCGATATGGGTGTTTTCAGCCCGGCTCTCGAAAGTCGCAAGGTCGTCATCGACAACCAGGCCGCCGCGCAGCCTGCCTTCCGTTCGCGGAAAGGGGCGCTCGCGGAAGCCCGGGAGCACGAAGAAATCGACCCGGCCCCAGTCCTTCTGGACACCGATATTGATCATCGGTTGGCCGAGCTTGTCCTCTTCGTCGGTGTCCTCGATCGCATCGGTCTGATTGATGATGTTGACCAGATGACGGGATTCGGCGACGCCCCAAAACACATTGTTTAGGCCGGCGAGGAAATCCCAATCGCCGGCGCGTGTCGCGACATAGGCCTCGCGGATATCGAAATGCGTCCGCTGGTCATCTCGACCGGACAGCCGGAGAAAGGGGATGAACACGCCTTGGGTCTGTCTGTCGTCGCTACGATAGCGGAACTCCGGGTTGAACAGAAAGGAGGGTTCGACCCCGGAAAATTGGCCTTCAAACTGTGGTGACTGGGGGAACAAACGAAGTTCGGACGCCACAAATCCGGACATTCGAACCTCTCCGGCGGCGGCTGAAAAGGCGGCCACGATGGGGAGTGCCACGACAAGTGCTGTCCTGACAAGCCGGGGAAACCATCGAAGGATCGGAATGCGCCGCATTATCGAATGCGTTTCAGGGCATTCTTGACGAAATCGCGGTCGCGCAAGCCGGACTTGAACTTGTATTCACTGAAAACCAGTTCGGTCGCTTTTTTTGTCTGATGATTTTGCATCGCCAGCAAATGTGCGCGCCAGTATTTGTCTTCATAACGCTTCCAGTTCTTTTGCTCGAGTGTTTTGAGAAGGTCGCCTCGCCGGTCGTAGAAGTCGACCTTGCGCACCTGAAAATGCGTTTGGTCGACCCAGGAGGTTTGTCTAGTGTAACCAGAATGTTCGTAGCGCGGCTTGCGTTCAACAACATCGCACATAAACTCACCGCACTTTTCTTCTTTCAAATAGCGGTATGTGTATTTGTTCAATTCAAGCGCGGTGAAATCTTCGAAGGCGAACTCGCTGCCAACGAAGGGGCCGGATTTGTTGACCGATGAAATCCGCTTGATCCGTTTCAACGCCGGGAGATAAAGCCACTGATCGTCCGCTTCCAGAATCTTGGCATGCGATAGCAGCGCCGTACCATCGATATCAGCGGGGTTGTCGAAAACGATTAGTGTCTTGTCGCCGACCTGTTCATCGGGAATTTCCAGTGTGTTTAGCGCGAGCGTGCGAAACGACTCCTGCCCAGCGGCATTGCGCAGAACCATTTTCATTTCGACCCGGCTGTCTTCGAAGCCGCGGTCGGAGCGGTCTGCGCGGGCCGCGACGGCGAATCCCTTTTCTTTGGGCGTTTCCGCGAATGCCGGTGCGAACGACGCGGCGACTAATAGGGCGGCGGCGCTATTCCGCAGCAGCGAGTTGAGCATTTGTCGTCTCCGTTTTCTTTTTGCCGAGCAGCAGCAGGGCAGGGAGGAAGAGGAAATCGAAAATCAGGGCGATGGCGATGGCCATGGCGGTCAGCAGCCCCATTTCGGCGTTGATCTTGAAGGTCGACGCGGCAAGGACAGCAAAACCCGTGGTGAGGATCAAGGTCGTCGTCAGAATGGCCGGGCCAACCATGCGGAAGGCATAACGAATGGCGTCTTCTGTATTCAGCCCTTTTTCCCGGCGGCCTCTAAGAAATTTCGTCAACAGGTGGACCGAGTCATCCACAACAATGCCAAGCGCAGTCGCCGTTAC
>JAJFJB010000158.1 GCA_021774435.1 Alphaproteobacteria bacterium | reverse complement strand
ACAACCATCCGTCAGGCGATCCGACACCGTCGCGCGGCGACATCGATATGACCAAACGGGTCCAGGAAGCAGCAGAGAAGCTCGGAATCACCCTGCACGACCATGTCGTGATCGGCAAAAGCGATCATGTCAGCTTTCGCTCGATGGGTTTTCTGTAGCGGGTTCAGTGACCAAGTTTGCGCAACAGTTCCGAAAACGGAGAGTCGTTTGTGGTCTTTCCAGGATATCGGATGCCACGGCCACGCGGATCGGACGCATTCTCGAATTCGGCCCGAATTTCCAGCGATTTCTTACGTACGATGTGACGCGCAATCCCAACGGCGGCAGCCACGATAACCGCTATCGCGAAATAGGCGCTGCCCTGCAATATAAGGATGATTCCCGCGAAACCCGCGAGGCTCAGGACGATGCTGTACAGACTGTCCCGCTTCGCATAGGGCTTAAGGCGCGCCTCAAGTTCCCTATCTTCTTTCGACTCTGCCGTCATAGAGGGATTTCCGATCAATCGGGAAAGAATTTCATGAACCAGTCGAAGGTCTCTTCCGGCGCTTCTTCCTGCACATAATGACCGCAATCGATCGCGCCGCCAACTGCGTTGGGACACCACTCACGCCAGATATTCAAGGCGTCGTCATAAAGCCTGCCCGTATGGCTCTTTGCTCCCCACAGCACCAGCATGGGCATATCGCAGGTGACGCCGTTTTCCCGATCAACGGAATCCATTTCCAAATCCGATGTCGGGCAGGCGCGATAATCCTCGCACGATCCAAAGATCGTCTTCTCGGTGAAGCAGCGAACATATTCGTCGAAGGCCTCGCCTTCGCAATGCGCGAGGCCGATACCCGTCTTGGACAGCTTCTTTTCCATGTACCAGCGCGGATCGACCGCGCCCATCATCGTCTCGGGAAAGGGCGCCGCTTGCGCCATGAAGGTCCAGTGCCAGGAATTCAGCACCCAACCGCGCGACACATTATTCCAAATATGCCAATTCGGCAGAATGTCGACGAGCGATGCCTTCAAGACCTTGTCGGGATGGTCGACCGCCATACGATGCGTCGTGCGCGCCCCTCGGTCATGCCCTGCGACCATGAACTGTTTGTAGCCCAGCGTCTCCATGACCTCGACCTGATCCTGCGCCATGGCGCGGAAGGTATAAGGCGTATGGTTTTCATCGGTTTCGGGCGCGCTGCTGTCGCCGTAGCCGCGTAAATCGGTCGCCACGACATGAAAATGCTCGGCCAGTTGATTGGCCATCTTATGCCAGGCGACATGAGTCAGCGGGTTGCCGTGCAACAGCAGCAAAGGCGGTCCCTCGCCGCCGTGCCGCAGGTGAATGCGCGCGCCCGCGGTATCGATATCCATTGTCTCGAAGCCTTCGAACATTATCCTCTTCCTTCGTGAGCTCGCCGGGAGTGTATAATCTAGCGCGTATACACCAAATGCCGATCGAAGTTAAAAGGACAACGGGATGCCGGAAGATCAAATCACTTTGTGGGGACACGGATCGGGCCGTGCGATGCGCGTGCACTGGATGTTGCAGGAACTCGGCCTCGAATACGATGTAATCCCCGTCGGGTCCCGGACCGGGGAAACGCTAACCGAGGACTATACGAGGCTTAACCCCAAGCAAAAGATCCCCACTTTGCAGCATGGCGATTTGGTTCTAACGGAAAGCCCGGCGATTATCGCCTATCTGGCAGATGCTTTCGATCCGCCCGCTGGATTTTACGCCCCGCGCGACCCCGTGGGCCGCGCAAAGGTCAATGAATGGTGCGTGTTCGTCGCTATGGAGCTGGATGCACATTCCCTCTACGTGGTTCGGCGGCACGAAGGACTGCCTGAGATTTACGGCGCGGCGCCGCACGCTGTCGCCTCGGCCAAGGAATACTACCTGAAGCAACTCAACGCGGTAGCCGACCGGGTCGAGTCAGCCGGCACCTATCTATTCGGCGACGCGTTCAGCATCGCCGATATCCTGCTGATGACCGTGCTCGATTGGGGCTGCAATGTCGGCATCAAATTGCCCAGCGCGCTGAGCGACTATCAGCTTCGCGTCGGGGAACGCCCCGCCTATCAACGGGCATTCGCGCTGAACTATACCGACCGCACCATTGCCGACGTGCGCTAGACCGACGCCCTAGTCGCTACCGCTCGGCAGTTGATTGAACGGCAATTCCTTGTCCACACGGATATCCGGCGGCAGTCCCAGCACCCGCTCGCTGATAATATTGCGCAGGATTTCGTCCGATCCCGCCGCGATCCGGCCGCCCGGCGAATCCAGCAGCGCCTGCTGGTAAAGCGCGCGCGACGGCATCTTGTCCGGGTCCATCATCGCCCCGCTCATATCCAGCAGATCCATGCCAAAATGCGCGATCTCCTGACGCCGGAAGCTCGACACCAGCTTGGAGATCGAATTTTCCGGTCCGGGCCGTTCGCCACGTGACAGTGCCGTCATCAGGCGGGCGCGGATTAATTTCACGCCCTGCGCCTTAATGTACCAATCGGCCAGTTTCTCGCGCACCGCCGCATCGGCGATTGCGGGGCCATCCTCGAGTTCCGTATCCTTTGCAAGCTGAAACACATCCTCGAAGTCCGGTGCCGGCCGAACACCAGAACTGACGCGCTCGTTCATCAAAGTCGTGATCGCGACCTGCCACCCCTGCCCGACATCGCCCAGGCGCTGGGAATCCGGTATCCGCAAATCGGTCATGAAAACTTCGTTGAAATTCGCAAAGCCGGATACCTGCTTGATGGGCCGGATTTCAATCCCCGGCGACTTCATGTCGAGAAAGAAATAGGTCAGACCTTTATGCTTCGGCGCGTCGGGATCACTTCGCGTGACCAAGATCGCCATATCCGCGTAATGCGCCCCGGACGTCCAGATCTTCTGCCCGTTGATGATCCAGTCGTCCCCGTCGCGCACCGAACGGGTGCGCAGGCCCGCGAGGTCGGACCCGCCTGCCGGTTCAGAGAACAACTGGCACCAGATCTCATCACCCCGCAACGTGGCCGGCACATAGCGCTGTTTCTGCTCTTCAGTGGCGTAGGTCAGCATAGTAGGCACCGCCATACCGTGACTGATACTGAAGATCGGCGGCGGAATCAGAAAGTTGATTTCCTCCTCGCCGAAAATGATCTGCTGCAAGCGTGTCGCACCACGCCCGCCATATTCCTTCGGCAAGGCAATGCCGGAAAACCCGCCTTCAAATTTCTTCGCCTCCCAGGCCCGCGCCGCCGGGATCAGTTCGGGTTCGCCCCGCTTGTATTTGTAAACCTTTCCCGGCGTCTTACGCTCGGCGTTTTCTTCAAGCCAGGACTGGGCCTCGGCGCGAAATTCAGCTTCTTCCGGTGTATCGTTGAAATCCATGGCGCCTACTCCTCTCCGGTGCTGTTGCGCGCTTCGAGCTGGCTGATCAAACGGTCCTTCCAGCGCCGCTCACCACCCAACGCCAACGACAGTAATTTGGCACGGCGATAGTAAAGATGACAGTCGAACTCCCAAGTGAAGCCCATGCCGCCATGGGTCTGAATATTCTCGCGTGCCGCCAGATTGTACGCATCGCTTGCTGCGACCCGTGCCGCGGCGGCGGCCGTCGCCAAATCCGGCGCATCGGTCGCCAGCGCCCACGCACCGTAATAGGCATTCGCCCGGGCCAATTCGGTGGCGATATAAATGTCGGCCAGCTTGTGCTTGATTGCCTGGAACGATCCGATGGCACGGCCGAACGCAAAGCGGTTCTTGGCGTAGTCCGTCGCCATCTCAAGACAGGCTTGCGCCCCGCCGACCTGCTCGAAGGCCATCAGAATGGCAGCGTGATCGAAGACCGATTGCGTGATCGACCAGCCCTCGCCGGTTTCACCCACCGGCTCGGCCGCGACGTTATCGAATGTAATTTCAGCGTGCGAGCGCGTCGGATCGACGGTCTCAACCGGCGTGCGGCTAACCCCGTCGGCATTTAGATCGACGATGAAAAGAGAAAGGTCGTTGCCGCCCCCGGAGCGCGCCAGAACGATAGCAAAATCGGCGATATCGCCGTCGGCAACCGGCACCTTCGTCCCACCGACAGTGCCATCTCCGCCCCGCATCTTGATCGACGCGGCGTTCGCCACCCCAACGCCCTCAGAGACTGCAAAGCAGCCGATCCGGTCGCCCGACGCGAGAGCTGGCAAATATTCTTGCTTTTGCGCTTCGCTGCCGGCGATCAATAGCGCTTCCGTCGCCAGATAAACGGACGATGAAAACGGCGTTGGCGCCAGGCTTCGGCCCAATTCTTCCGCAATGACGCAAAGGTCTTCCCGACTCAAACCGGCGCCGCCATATTCCTCGGGGATCGTTGTACCGACCCAGCCGAGCT
>JAJFJB010000157.1 GCA_021774435.1 Alphaproteobacteria bacterium | reverse complement strand
AACGACCTGATCCGCATGCAAAGCATTCGTCCCATACGGAATCACAAAACGCTCAGACGCGGACGCGGACATCGCAACCAACGATCGTTACCATAAAAAGAATTCGAACAGACGCACATAATTTCGTCACGCTAGAGACCTCCATGGCGCTATGATTTACCATCCAAGCGATCCAATCATGAAATCAATAACAGCGGCTTGTGCCGTTCGGGGAAAGCATGACAAAATTCGGCATTGGGCAAGGCGTTCCCCGTTGGGAGGATCCTCGGCTTCTGCGTGGTGGCGGGCGGTATTCCGACGATCTCAATCGGCCGGGCCAGGCCTATGGCTATGTGGTTCGTTCGCCCCACGCCCATGCTAAAATTCTGTCCATCGATGCAAACGCAGCATCGGCGAAACCGGGCGTTCTCGCCATCTATACCGGTTCCGACATCTTGGAAGCCGGGTATGGCAGCGTGCCCTGCCTCGTGGCCCGGGAGAAAGCGGATGGCTCGCCGATGTTCAGCCCGCCGAACCTGCCCTTAAGACAGGACCGGGCCCGCTATGTCGGCGATTATGTCGCGTTCGTCGTTGCCGAAACGCTGAGCCAAGCCCGTGACGCCGCTGAACTGGTTGAGATCGACTACGAACCGCTGCCCTCGGTCACCGCAACCAAAGATACGCGGCGCGACGGCGTTCAGGACGTCTGGGATGAAGCGCCCGGCAACGTTTGCTTTGTCTTCGAACAAGGCGACGCAGACGCGGTTGATACCGCCATCGAAAACGCCCACCATGTCACCGCACTCGACCTCGAAATCAGCCGCGTTGCCGTATCGCCGATGGAGCCGCGCGCCTGCATCGGTGACTATGACCGGTTCGAGGAACGCTACACGCTCTACACCGGAACCCAGGGGCCTCATCTCGTCCGGCAGGCGATGGCAGAACCCATGCTCCGCGTGCCGCAGAACAAGTTACGGGTCGTCAGTTACGATATGGGCGGCGCCTTCGGCATGCGAAGCGGCCCGTACTGCGAGAACTTGCTTTGCCTGCACGCCGCGAAAATGCTCGGTCGTCCCGTCAAATGGGTCGGCGACCGCGCCGAACATTTCATGGCCGACGATCAGGCCCGGGATAATCTTTCGAGCGTGGAGCTTGCCCTGGACGGAAACGGCAAGTTTCTCGCCTTCCGCGTCAAGACGGTGGCCAATCTCGGCGCCTATCTGACCATGTTCGGCCCGCACTCCTCCACGAACAATCTCGGCACCCTCGCAGGCACCTACACGACGCCGGCAATCTACACTCATGTCACCGGTGTCTTCAGTAACACGCCTTCGACGGGCCCTTACCGCGGCGCGGGCCGTCCTGAGGCGGCCTATGTCTTGGAACGGATCATCGATACCGCAGCGGCTGAAATGGGCATAGACCCGGCGGAACTCAGACGGCGAAACTATATTCCCGAAGCAGCGCTGCCTTATCAGACGGGCCTTGTTTTCAATTACGACTCCGGTCAGTTCGAGAAGAATATGGATACGGCCCTCGCGATGGCCGACTACGACACGTTCGAAGAGCGGCGCACTACTGCAAAGTCTGAAGGCAAACTCCGCGGTATCGGTATCTCCAACGTGATCGAGCAAGCCGCAGGCGGCTTCCCCGAATGGGCTGAAATTCGCTTCGACCCTTCCGGTACCGTTACCGTCGTCATGGGAACCCACAATCACGGTCAGGGCCACGAAACCGTCTTTCGCCAGATGCTCTCAGACAAGCTCGGCCTGGAGTTCGAACAAATCCATTACCAACAGGGTGACTCCGATCACGGCATGGCCGGGACCGGCACCTTCGGGTCGCGGTCTTCCGGCGTCGGCGGTGCCTCTTTGATGATGGCGGCGGAAAAAATCGTCGATAAAGCGCGCCAGATGGCATCGCATCATCTCGAAGCCGCCGAGGAAGATATCGCCTTCGCGGACGGTACCTTCACGGTCACCGGAA
This sequence comes from Alphaproteobacteria bacterium, assembly GCA_021774435.1. GTDB lineage: Bacteria > Pseudomonadota > Alphaproteobacteria > UBA8366. The sequence goes on along the minus strand of JAJFJB010000157.1, from coordinate 5,469 downwards.
CGGATAAGTCCATCAGCCTCATCGAATGCGCAAAGCTGTTACAGAACTTCGTGACAGCGCCGCCAGGCATGGATGTCGGCTTGAACGAATGGGCCTCTTGGCGCCCACCCGCTCCAACTTATCCCAATGGTTGCCATGTTGCCGAGGTCGAGATCGATCCGGAAACCGGAGAACTGGACATTACGCGTTATGTAGCGGTCGATGATGTCGGCACGGTATTAAACCCGCTGCTGCTTGACGGGCAACTCCACGGTGGCATCGTCCAGGGCGCCGGCCAGATCCTCATGGAGAATGTCGTCTGGGACAGCGCAAGCGGGCAGCTCAACACGGGATCCTTCATGGATTATGTGATGCCGCGCGCCGACAATCTGCCGAACTTTCAATCCGCGGTGAACGAGGATGCGCCCTCGCCGACCAACCCAATGGGGATCAAGGGCGCTGGCGAAGCCGGCTGCGTCGGCGCCATGCCTGCACTTATGAATGCCATTGTCGACGCCCTTCGCCCTACTGGGGTACGTACCCTCGACATGCCGGCAACACCAAGACGCATCTGGGAAGCGCTGAACCGCGGAGAAAATTCATGAAGGTATACGAAGCCGTCCTCGACCAGTTAACACGCGGTGGTGTGAAATATTTCGCCGGCATGGTCGGCTCGACGAGCGCGCCCTATGCCGGCAGCTTGGCAACCCGTAACGATGCCCGCTATATCGGAGTCCGGCACGAACAGGTCGCAGCCGCCATGATCGATGCCACCGCGCGGCTCAGTGGGCGCCCCGGTTGTGTCATGGTGCACGGTGCGTCTGGTCTCCTCGCCGCCAGTCTCGGTATCGCGTCGACGGCACTCGATTCGACACCAATGATCGTCCTGAGTGCGACACAAGAAAAGCGCGCGATGGAGAATGGCTGGTGGCAAACGATGGGTGTCCTCAGCCCGATGAGCGACATCGTCAAGTGGCAGACCCGTGTGGAACGCCCGGATCAAGCCGTGGGCGCCATTCGGCGGGCGCTCCGGGAATCCGTCACGGGACGGCCGGGCGTCTCCCAAATCGACTTGCCCATCGATGTATCGACCGAACCCCTGGGTGACGATAGCCCGTTGCCGGATATTTCATCGCACGTGGCACCGTTGCTCCGCGCCTGGCCCGATCCGTCGGCGGTCGCCCAATGCGTCGAGCTCATTCTAAAAGCCAAACGGCCCGTGCTGCTTGTCGGAGGCGGTGCCAGTTATTCCAGCGCCGGCGACGCGCTGATGACCCTGGTGGAACGGCTGCATATGCCTGTGGTCAACACACCGACGTCCCGTTCGGCGGTACCGGAAACGCATCGGCTTGTCCTGGGGCCATCGGGTATCGTCGGCTACGAACCGATCGGCGAGGCGATCCGCGAAGCCGATCTGATCCTCGCCGTCGGCTCTCGCCTCTCCGATTTACAGACATCGCGCGGCGACCTTCTCCCGAAGGATGCGCCCATCATTCAAGTCGATATCGAAGGCGCCGTTGTCGGGCGCGATCATACGCCGACGCTGGGTATCGTTTCGGATGCCAAAGCCTTTGCGGAATCGCTCAATAACGCCCTCGACGACGAACAGATAAATATATCCGATGAAAGAAAAAGATGGGTAGACAGCCTTATCGAGCGAATTGACGCCTGGCGTGCCGACTGGATTGACGCGACACCGGACAACGGCCTCGTGCAGCCTCAGGAAATGGTGAGCGCTTTATGGGAATTGCCGTCCGATACGATCTACACCCATGGCGCTGGCGATCATGGATTCTATGGATTTATGGTGCCGGTTGCGCATCCTGGCGCGCATCTGATGTCAACGAAGCTTGGCGCGATGGGGTGCGCCCTGGGGTCCGCGCTCGGCGCGAAACTGGAGCGGCCGGATCAGCCTGTGGTGGCTTGTATCGGCGATGGCGATCTGATGCTGCAGCTAGGCGATCTCGAAACAATGGTTCGCGAGCGTCTCGCCATCACTGTCGTCGTATTCAACAATTTTCGTTTGGGCTCGCAACGCAAACGGGTTGAAGCCTACGGCCCCGTCATTGGCGTTGATCATGGCAATCCCGACTTTGCGAAACTGGCCGAGTTGTTCGGATGCCGGGGCTACCGGGTGGATAAGCCCGATCAGTTCGGTCCGGCCTTACGAGACGCAGTCGCAACGGGTGAACCCTGTATCATCGACGCCATTATCGATCCCGAGGCACGCCCACCGCGCACCACGATCAGCCGCGAGGCGCGCTGATATACCTTAGCGCTAAAATCGCACGCTTAAGCGTGCGCAGGCACATATTTGGTCGCTTCAGTCAATTCCCGTCGTGCAGCGCGCAGCTCCGCAAATGCGAATTCCAGCCTTTGCGCGGCGTCTTCACCGTCTTCTTCATCGGCTTGATTTCTCACGGCTTCCAAGTGACCGTTCACGGCAGCGCTCAGGTGGTCGATTTGACCGATAATCGCCTTGATATCATCTATACGTTCAGTTTCCATTGCCCGTTTCCTCACTTCTCCCCATTTTCCCTGTACCTTCATGCCAAGGTATTTGGTCAAGGACTGTGACGACCGTCACAAGGCAACAAATTTATTAAAATTGGCTGTGGGTAAGTAATTTGGTACTGCGCCTACTCCGGCGCCATACCTTTCTCGGTGAGCTCATCGATCGCTTTTTGCGTCTTTTCGAGACCTTCGATGCCCATCCCACGTAGCACATGCGGCGCTTTCGTATACTGGATATTAGTGTAGCCGATGATTTCGATACGGTTCCCCCAGGGGTCCAGGAAGTCGAGGAACCGGCCTGGCAATATCTCGATACCGAGTTCTTCCAACCGCTTGCGTACGGCGTCCTTGTCATCCACGACGAAACCAACATGACGTGCATCATCGGCCGCTTGCTTGCGCCCTTTCGAGAAGTTGATGAATTGATCGCCTAAATCGATGAAAGCAGCGTTTTCGCTTCTATTGCGCAGCTTGAAGTCGAAGAGTTGCGCATAATAGTCCAGTGCCTCGTCGATATCGCCAACTTCCAGCGCGACGTGGTTGAAACCGATGAGCCGCGGTTTGTTCTCAGCATTCATAGTTTTCTCCCATTGGCGGTTGAGAGTAATATTTTCCAATATTGCGGTATTTCAAGCCTGAGGGCGTTGCGCATCGGAAAACGTCGTCCGATATAGCAAGCGATCCGACCCATCATAATCGTTGACGGCGAAATGCAACGTTGAGCGATTATCCCACACCACGAGATCGCCTGCGCGCCAGCGGTGCCGACAACTGAATTCGGGCCGGGTCGCATGCCAAAATAACCGGTCCAGGATCGGCTCGCTCTCTGCTTCCGACATGCCATCAAGGCGGGATGTGTAAACCGGGTTGACGAAGAGCGCCCTGCGCCCCGTTTCCGGATGCCGCCGGATAGCGGGATGAAACGTTTCACGATCCGCCTCCGGATCGCCTCGAACCATTTTAATGGTACTCCGCTGGTTTCCCTTCGGCGCGAATTTGACGCCATGCGGTTTTCCGACATGAATCGCCGCGCGGCCCTCGACCACGTCCCTCAAATTATCCGGCAAGGTTTCATAAGCTGCTATTTGATTTGACCAAACCGTATCCCCGCCCACTTCAGGTATTTCCACGGCGCTCAAAAGCGATCCCGCAGGCGGATGTTCAAGAAAACTGAAATCGGAATGCCAATTGCCGCCGAACACCGCAATTTTCTTGTCAGTCGCCTTTTTCCGGACGCCAATCACCAGTGGGTCCTCGGCGATAGGCTCCACATACGGTAGACGCTGCAGCGGGCCAAACAGTGCCGTGACCTGTTTTAGCTGTGCGATATCCAAAAACTGATCATGAAGGATAAGGACCTGATGGTCCCAGAGTGCCCGTCGCAACGCGTCGGCAATAGAAGCATCGACCGGACCGGAAAGATCAACACCCTCAATCTCAGCGCCTATATTGCCGGTGACCTGCTTTATCGTCAGTCCGCTCACGTTTCAGGCCTCCGGATGTTTCGGGACGAATGTTGGCTTTAGAAGATAACGGCGCGCCAAAACGCCATACCCGCTGAAGACATAGTGATTGTTCAAACCAAGAAGGTCGTCCCGGTTTTCGCGATAGAACTTCGGCAGTTGGAACCAGGGCAATGTCGGATGCAGATGGTGCGCGATGTGCAAGTTGTTCCAGAGGAACAACAACCCGAAAATCCAGTTCGACTCAACACTGGCGATGCGTTCATACGGTTTGCCGGCCCAGCGATGCTCTAAAAACGGCCGCAGCATCCCGAGCGCCATACCACCCCAGACAAAGAAAACCAGAAATTGCCAAAGCGGCATGCCGGCGACGGAAACGACAAACCAGAGAATAACACTCACAGCGATGCAATGTCGGACCCAGACCCATAAATCGTCCCATTGCCCCAGAAATAACGGCGCGATGTCATTCTTCAGCAATCGCCACCAGCGAATAAAGGGACCCAGCAGCAAGCGCCCGGCCAAAGTCTGGTTTGCGATCAGGATGCCGCGCCAGATGGCTGTGTACCGGCTCCAATCTTCTGCCTTGTGATACAGGGTTTCCGTGTCCTGACCGGGGTAGGTCAGCCGCGCATTGCGATGATGAATGGCATGATTGCGGCGGTAGATTTCGAACGGAAACCACAATCCGAGCGGCGGCCATACAACGGCAATGCGCAGCCAATCGGGGATCGAGCGCCAGCCATGCACCGCCTCATGCTGAAAGTTGAAATGCCAGGCCGTGACATAGGTTCCTGCCGGCAACAGAACCCACCACGGCAATTCGGCATGAAACCAGATCAATGATATCCAGCAGGCATAGATACCCGTCGCCAATATCCAAGTTGGCGCTTCGGTATCCTTTATCCAATCCGCAACTGTGTCCGCCATTGTTCGGACCTGATTAGTTTTCGTCCGGCGTTTTCGTGGCCAACGCATGCGACTGCGTTCCGCCCGTCAGCACCCGATCATACTCGGCAATGGTATCCGGGCGGTAGGTCTCGGACAACTCAAGCGCCTCATACAGCGGTTTGAACTCTTTGTAGGATTCCGACAGAAGCCGATCAAAACTATCGATCACGAAATAGGTCTGTTGAAAGTCATCAATCCGGTAATCGGTCTGCATGACACGCTTCAGATCAAAGGCAATCCTGTTCGGCGAGTCGCTATCGAGTGAGAAGAAGCTTTCGGTGCGCGACGAAAGAATACCCGCACCGTAAATGCGCAGCCCCTCTTTCGCGCGGGTCAGTCCAAACTCTACCGTGTACCAGTACAGGCGCGCGAGATGGTGCAAGGCGTCGAATTCCAATGAACGCAAACCACCCTCGCCATAGGCCTGCATGTAATCGGCAAAGACAGGATGTGTCAGCATGGGGACATGGCCAAAAACGTCGTGAAAAACGTCCGGTTCGCTCAGATAGTCCATCTCCTCAGGCTTGCGCATGAATCGGCCCGCCGGAAACCGTCGTGCCGC
>JAJFJB010000156.1 GCA_021774435.1 Alphaproteobacteria bacterium | reverse complement strand
AGGCGCATATCGCCTTCGGCCGTGGCATTCATTTCTGTCTCGGCAACCGCCTGGCAATCATCGAAGCGAACATCGCGCTCGAGGTTCTTACCCAACGCATCCCATCGCTCGATCTGGTGCCGGAGCAAAATTTCAGCTATTTCCCGAACTTTACCTTCCGGGGACCGAAGGAACTTTGGTTGCGCTGGGAAGCGTGAGAGGGAAAGCGAAGACGACTGCTTAATCTTCCATAAAGAAGAGATGCCGGTCGTTGAAATGAAGATGCTCTAATTCCTTAGGTGGCGGTAAGGGGGGCGGCCGCTCGATAATCATCGGCACGATATCCGGGTCGCCATTGGGGTCATCTTCCTGACGATCGATTGCATAGAGATATTCCTCGCGTACTCTTTTCGAAGCGCGGGAGGACGACGACCAGCACAAAAGGAAAAGATCGCAGCTATCGATTTTTTCGTACACGGTCTTCTCCCAATCGCCGCCGGCATCCAGGCTCAATATGTCTTGAAAGACGCTGACACGCGCCAGTTGTAAGGCTTGAGTCCGTTTGATGACTTCGCTCCGGTCCGTCGACGAATAGGATACGAAGGCACGTGAATAGCGTTTGGCTGTATGGCCGCGGGGCTCCGCTTCGCCGGGCTGCGCCAGCTCACTTGTCACTTCAATTCGAAAGAGAATTCGGCCAACGGGAATACCGTCTGAGGAGATAATGAGCTTTGCATTTTTCACCCCGAGACTACATCCCGCTGGCGCTTTGACCTCAAATTGCTGACCGGATATACGATTGTTCCAGCGAATCTGTCCCATTCCGTCATCGCCTATTTCGAATCCGGGAATGCGCAATTCAAACCCCACCGTCGCGCCGCTCGGAAGGTCGAGAGACAGTGAGGTGAAGCCACGCCAGCGGCTCGAATCGTCTGCAGCAAGGGCGCGGCGCTCAGCATCGTCTTCTAATTCAGGTGGGTGGAGAAAGACCTGGACGAGGATTGGTGTTTCTATCGGCGCGTCTGGTGGTGCGAAGACGCTGCAATCGACGGGATTGGTGGGTTCGGCGTCGTGAAGTGGATTGTCGTCGGACGTCGAGCCGAAAATAGCCAAAATTTTGATGCCGATGGCATCAGCACCGAAATACAGGAGGCCCAAAGCGGCGGCACCCCATAAACCAACTTTAATCCAGAATTTCGAACTATGACTTTGAGAACTTGGTGTAGCTTGTGCAGGCGGAGGTGGCGGTGCGCCGGCGTGAGTGACTGGCGGTTCAAGTGTTTGCTCGTTGTTGGAGAGCATTGCATGGTCTGTGGGATGGACTTCCGTGCTATCTAATTTATTTGAGCTTGCCAATCGGGCTAGAGTGGCTCGCGGCTTAAGGGGGAGGTCGCTGCTGGAATGCATTTCTTGTCGTCGGAGAGTTTTAGTGCGAAGCGGTCGACTCAAGCGTGCGCTAATTTGGAATAATAGTGCGTCAGGAAGAAGAACATTTGTTGGACCTGAACGAAGGGCACGCGTAGCACCGTCCCTTCCGCTAGTGAGGTTGACCTCTAGCGCCTGCGAATTTGCTGTATTTGATTGATCTGTTTCGGGGATGCGTCTCCAGGCAGAATTATATTGTGCCGGTGTCGGTGCCGTATCATCTGGGGCGTGGATAAGTTCGAAAAGCTTTTGCGCTGCAAATTCGATATCACGGTCGCTTACGTCAAGCGGCCGCAATCTTAGCAACAAAGGCGGAAGCGAGTTCCAGTCGATCGAGTCAATTATGATTGGTATAAACCGTTCGGGTACGTAATAGCTGTCTAACAAAAACTCGAGCGTTCTTTCTGGCAGTTGGTAATCGGGCGTATCTTTGGAAATTACGAATACCAGATAACGGCAGTGTTCGAGTCTTTGCCTCATGCGTTCTATGAATGGTTCTCCGGGCCCATTTTCAAAATCCTCCAACAATACCTGCAGGCGAAGGCCCGCAAGTTGCTCTGCCAGTGACAAAACCCACGATCTATCCGGCTGTGCGTAAGAGATAAATATATCGTAATCGCCACCGCCGGCGGTTTCGTCGTTCCGCTCATCCGCCCCCATGCGCTAGCTCCCATCGACGTTTATCCAAAATTGAAACCCGGCGCAGTTCCGCCGGGTATTTAGACGCTAGCACATCAATAAGCGGTGGTGCCTGGTTTTTGTGACGGGGTGCTTAGCTGGATTCCAAGCAGGCGGTTTAGAGCGACGCCAAGTGATCTCTGGCGTTGAAATAGGGCAGGTTGTCCTTCGGTGAGCAACCGATGACCGCCAATCGTTCGGCAATCCGGATCGCCTTCTGGTATTTGCGTTCGCTTTCCTCACGGTCGCTTTCCTGGAACTCCGTGCCGCATAGGGAAATACCGTAATGCGCCTGCAGCGTGCGGATTTTCGTGCCGGCGAACATGCCGTCAGCGATGAGGTCGAGGTCGAATTCCATCTGTTTCACGATCTGTATCTTGTTCTTCACCAGATAACCGCGAATTCTGGCTTCCGCGGCGAGCGCGACATCCCAGTAGTCGGATTCGGTCGAGGTCTTCTCGCCGGAAACTTCCTTGAAGGCCAGGCAGAAGGCGAGGAACACCTGCTCCTTCTCGTTTGCCGATTTCCAGGCCGTGCCGCCGAGGCTGTTCCAGATCGACAGGTCCATTTCCTCGAAAACTTTCGGCACGCGCTCGAAGAATAATCGGTGCAGGCCGTTCTCGTTGAGCGTGCTGTCGAGCTTCTGCTCCTTGTAAATATCGATGGCCGCATAGGTGCCGCAGACGGGGCAGGTGTCGTCCTCGTAAGCGTCCTTTTTGTAGATATGAGAACAGCGGGTACCATTGGCCAACTCGTTCTTGCACAGCAAGTAGGTTTCCGGTGTATCTTCGTCGTCCTGTTGCTGCCCGATCCAGCTAAAGCGGTTCATGAACTGCATGTAGGAACGGCGGTGGCTCCACAGGCTCCATTCCAGCTTCTCGACCGGCCCGAAGGTGCTCCAATTCGAACTGACGTCGATGACAATGCATTTGTCTTTACCTGGTGCCGACCGCAAGCCCCGGCCGACGGATTGACCCCAAAGGACCTTCGAAAGCGTTGGGCGCAAATGGACGATAATGTTGCAATGCGGATTGTCCCAACCTTCCGCCAGGACGCCGACCGACACCATCGCTTCGATCTCACCTGCCTCATGCTGCGCAAGAAGTTTCATGCGCTCGCCTATCGGCGTGCTGGCGGTAACGATGGCAGCCTTGATGCCGTGTTGTCGGATAACGTCCAGGGTCGCCTCCGCAACACTGACATCCGCGCAAAACCAGGCGGATATTGGCGGCGTCTCAAGTTTTTCCCGTTCTTCCTTATAGCTCCAGATCGCATAGTCGATCATGGAGGACTTGATGATCGCCGGCGACAGTTTCGCGACCGGAAAATCGCCAGAACTGATATCGATATTGCCGAGTTCGAGATCATGGACGAAATGCGGCCGGTACACCGGCTTCACCAAAACGCCTTCGTCAATAAGGTTTTCGATGTTCGCGCAATCGATAATCGCATCGAAGGCAAGATGGAGCTGGTCGCGCTGATCACCGGTTCGGCGCTCGGGCGAGGCCGTGAGGCCGATAAACAGCGCTTCCTTTTTGCTGTTTTTGTCGAAGTCATCGAGGATGCGCTTATAGCCTGTACCATTCGGCGATACACGGTGCGCTTCGTCGACGATGATCAAGTCAGCTTTCGGGACGGCGTCGGCGAGCACCTCTTTCGCACGCATATTGGTCGACAGGAGGATTTCGTAGTCATCGAAGGCAGGGCCGCTGTCGGATACGGTGAGTTTGCGGACTCTGTGCTTGGCGCTCAGTGCCTTTTCGAGCTGTTCCAGCAGGACGAGCCGGTGGCATAGCACGATGATCTTCTTGTCTTTAAAGAAGCGCTCGACGATTTCGCTCGCAAGCACCGTTTTCCCGGCACCCGTGGGCGCTTTCAGGATGAAACGACGTTGTTTGGTAATGATCGACGGAAAGCTGTCGATAATTTTTTGTTGCCAGGTTCTGAGTTGCATCGGAAGCGTATATCAAACAATTCCAGGGCATGCACGTGAAGGTGAAAATTTTTGGCGCTATTTTCGGAATTTTTATGCAATCCGCCATTTATCTGGGTCCCTCTGGACCGCGAATGACGTTCCTGTCTAAGCTTTGGAATATTCAGGACCTACAGATTCGGAGACAAGCCGATGTCCGCTACCCAAATCAGCAGTCTAGACCTCGCTGCGGAAATGATCGCTATCGATGGCGCCGCGTTGACGGAGTCGGATATTGCACAGCTTGAGCGGCTGATGCTCGATTATTCGACCGTCGCGCTATGCGGTTCGGTCCAGCCGTGGGGACGCAAGTTGCGGGATTGGGCGCGAGAGCAAAATACCACAGGCACGGCCCGGCTGATCGGGTCGGGCGAACTTGTTAATCCGGCGACGGCGGCGCTCGCCAACGGGACCTCGGGCCATGGATACGAACTCGACGATACCCACGAGGCCTCCAACAGCCATCCAGGCGCCGTCGTAATATCCGCGGCCCTTGCCGCGGCGGCGGCAACAGGCGCGACGGGGCGCGATGTTTTGGCCGCGATCGCCGCCGGGTACGAAGCCATGACGCGCATAGGCAGAGCCTCCACGTCGCCGGAGGTTACGGAGCGGGGATTTCACGCAACCTGCCTGTTCGGCCCTTTTGGCGCTGCGACGGCGGCAGGGAAGCTCAAGGGCCTCGATACGGAAGGGTTGACCCGCGCGTGGGGGCTGGCACTCTCGATGGCGGGCGGGGCGCAACAATTCGCGCATGAACCCCAAGGCACGATGGTGAAGCGTATGCATGCGGGTATCCCGGCGATGCATGGTGTGCTGGCAGCCGATCTTGCGGGGCTTGGCATAACGGCGCCGGTACAGCCTTTGGAAGGGCCACTCGGCTTTTACCACCTCTATAGCAAGCATCCGCAACCGGAGCTTCTAAAGCGTGCGCCGGGCGCGCCGCTGCAAATTCACGAAGTGAGCTTCAAGCCATACTCCTGTTGCCGTAAATTTCATTCGCTTATCGATTGCCTTGAGATAGTCACAGATGGATTCTCGCTTGATATCGGGCGGATTGAAAAGATCGACGCTTATTCACCGGGTAACGCCATTAAGAAACATGCGATTCGCCGCCCGGATTCTGTGATGGCGGCGCAATACAGCATGCCGTATATCGTTGCGGCCTCGCTTGCCGAAGGACCGCAAAACTACGGTGCCTTCGAAGCGGAATTTCATCAGGATTCTCGAATCCTAAGCCTCATCGACAAGACCGAGGCGCACCACGACCCGAAGCTTGATGCCCATCTGCCGGACAATATGGCGAGCGGTGTCGTTTTGCATCTTGCCGACGGCAGCGAACGCAAGGCGGAAGTCATCGAAGCGTTGGGTGCGCCGGGGAATCCGTTCTCTTATGACGGTGTCCTGGAGAAAGCCCGCGGCCTCGCTGCGATGATCGATCCGGCAATCGATATCGGTGCGATTGCCGCCGCTGTAAAGCAATTGCCAAAGGCGGCGAACATTAGCGCGCTCGCCGGCCTGCTTGTCGTGCCTAGCTATGATCTTCCAGCGGTTACGGCAGCGGAATGACCGCTTGCGCGGCGAAAACGCGGAAGCTTCAACAGAACTAATCCACTCAACAGTAATAGCGCCGTGGATGGTTCCGGGACTTCGTCATCATCGTCGAAGTTAATGGCGGCTTCCGCGCGGGCGAAGGCCCTTATATCGACTTCGAATCCCAGTTGCTGGCCGGCCAAGAAGTTTTGGCTGAAACTGAAGCTTCCCGATTGCGTATCATTGAAGTCGCTGCCGTTGCTGACCGTCTTTGGTCCGATCGGACGCGCGGAGACGCCACCACCAGTCGGACCGACCGGGATGAAGGCGGTTTGGATTTCGGTAAACCCGAAGGCGTTTTCACCATTTTCGGATGTGCTGAGGACAAGTTCCATTTCGTAATTGAAAGAGATTGTGACAAGGCCGTCTGCCGCGACCGTCAAGACGCCGTTGCGGATCACATGTCCGCCACCCTCTGCGGCGTTGTTCTGACCGGACACCGAAACGTTCCCGGTCGTCTGCAATTGGCCACTTGTCGTCGAGCCTATGCCGGTTGCGCCGGTTTGGGACCCGTTGAGGGACGTGTTGCCCCAGTCCGTCGAAGAATCACTTTGGGGATCACCGGAGCCGGGGACCGTTGTGCCCGGGTCCGAAAGCCCCGTAAAAACCGTCGTATCGGCTTCCGAAAAACTGCTTAATTCGCCGAACGTGCTGCCGGTGGGCGCCGTGACACTCAGGCTGGACCAGTCGACGGTAGTTTGCGCGAACGCGGAGGCTGTCGCGTGCGCTTCTGGCGCGTTCGCCGCCAAAAATGTTGCGAATACCAGTGACGGCAGGCTGGAAATCGTTGCGATCGAACGGACTTTCATTGAGAGGCACCTCTTCTAACAAATCGGGCGAAACGCCGAATTTTGGCGAATTCATCGGGTCTTATTTTTATTTTTCGGACTTTTTGTGTTTGGCTGCATTGATCTAGCGCAGCTCCCGGAAGCAGCGGCGGGAATTAAGTGCTATAAACTCGCTTCTATCCATCAACGACCGTACGACACATGGCTGCATCGCAGAGCAAATCGATTCCGCGCGGGCTTATCCTGCTCGCCGTTTCACTGTGCACGATGCTTTATGCGGTCACCGCGACCATCGTCAATGTGGTGTTGCCACAACTGCAAGGCGCCTTGTCGGCGACGCCGGAGCAGGTCTCATGGGTCGTAACGCTCAATGTCATCGCGACAGCGGTAGTGACGCCTGCGACGGGCTGGATGGTCGCGCGTTGGGGGCACCGAGACGTCATCATCTGGTCGATCATCGGTTTTTCGTTCAGTTCGTTATTATGCGCGACGGCGGATTCGTTGATTCCACTGCTGATCTACCGGGTCGGGCAGGGCGCGTTCGGGGCGCCGCTGGTGCCGCTCGCGCAAGCCATCATCGTTGCCGTTTACCCGCCGGAAAGGCGCGCCTTCGCGCAAGGCATCTTTGGCATTGCCGTCGTCATCGGACCGGCGATCGCACCTGCCTTGGGCGGATACCTTGCGGAAACCTATAATTGGCGGTTTGTCTTCATTCTGATCTTGCCGATGTGCGCGGCGACGCTTTTTGCCGTCTGGCTTTGGGTGCACGACACGGGCGCGCGGTCGTCGGCCAGTCTGGATTGGAGCGGCTTCCTGATGTTTTCGGTCGCGATCACCTGCGCGCAGTTGATGATGGATCGCGGCGACCGGCTTGACTGGCTGGAATCCTATGAGATTTGGAGCTATGTGGCGCTGATAGGGGTTTCGCTCTGGGTTTTCATCGTGCATACGGCGACGTCCGAGCGGCCCTTCATCAACCCCAGACTATTTCGAGACCGGAATTTCAGCATCGGCGTCTTTCTCGTTTTCGTTTACGGCATGCTGAACATCACGCCGACCGTCATGATTCCGACGATGTTGCAGAACCTCATGGGCTATCCGGATTCGATGATCGGTATCCTGTTGGCGGCGCGAGGGGCCGGGATGTTGATCGGGTTCATTGCCGTCGCCGTCGTCGGCAAACTGGACCCCCGTATCGGTATGATTATCGGGATCGGCGCGATAGGGCTGTCCGGGTGGAATATGGCTTTGTTCAATCTCGATGTCGGTCCCTTGGCGGTCGCGCTGAATGGGGCGCTGCAGGGATTTGGATCAGCGGTGATGTGGGTGCCGCTCTCGATTGTCGCCTTTGCGACGCTTGAAGTAAGGCTGTTGGCGGACGCGTCGTCGATCTTCCACCTGCTGCGCAATTTTGGCAGCAGCATCTTCATCTCTGTGAGCGTGCTCACGGTCTCGCGGACCGGGCGGATCAGCTATTCCGAACTGTCCGAAAATGTCACGGCGTTCGGCGACACGTTTCGGTTGCCGCAAGTGACGGGCATGTGGTCGTTCGACACTGTTCAGGGCCTCGCCGCTTTCGGTTCAGAGGTCAACCGGCAAGCGCTGATGGTAGGCTACACGAATTCATTTGCGCTATACGCACTGGTTTCCTTCGCGGCGATCCCCATCATGCTGATGGTGCGGATTAAGCCGCAGAACTGATTTGGCAAAGCCAAGCTATCGCGTCCTGCGAATTTCAGTATTCTGACGAATACAAACAATTCGCAGTGGGGTGAAGGATGACGGATTCAGGCCATATTCAGTTCAGCCGCATGGATGATGTGATTTATGGGAAACCGGCCGCTCAAGCGGTCGCGGAGACGGTGGTACGGCTTGGTGCCGAACGCGTCTTCATCATGGCGAGCGGCACATTGACCCGCGAGACGGATGAGATTGCGCAAATCCGCCAGGCGCTCGGCAATCATTGTGTCGGCAGTTTCGAGGCCATGCCGCCGCACACGCCGCGCAGTGCAGTGATCGAAGCCGCCAAAGGGGCGCGCGATGCCAGGGCCGACCTCATCGTCACGATAGGCGGCGGATCCATCACCGACGGGGCCAAGGCGGTACAACTGTGCCTCGCGAACGATATTACGACGGTGCAGGGGCTCGACGCCTTCCGGCCCGTTGCCGGGCCGAATGGGATGATGGTGCCGCCGCCCTGCACGGCGCCGACGGTGCGGCAGATAACCGTGCCGACGACCCTGTCCGGCGGCGAATTCAGCGCCGTTTCCGGCGTGACCGATGAGGCCACGCAAATCAAGGAGTTGTTCCGCCATCCGGATATCGTGCCGCAGACGGTGATCCTCGACCCCGCCGTGGCTCGTCACACGCCGGAATGGCTTTGGTTGTCGACGGGAATACGCGCCGTCGATCATTGTGTTGAAGGCATCTGTTCACCCCGCGCCAACCCTTATGGCGATGCACAAGCGCTCAAAGGCCTCGCCCTGCTGGCCGGCGGCCTCGCGGCAATCAAGGCGGACCCGGCGGACGTGCAGGCGCGGCTGGATTGTCAGATGGGGACGTGGCTCTCGATGGGTCCACTTGCGAGCGGCGTGCCGATGGGCGCGAGTCACGGCATCGGCTATGTGCTCGGCGCCGTGTTCGATATTCCGCATGGTTATACGTCCTGCATCATGCTGCCCGCCGTCATGCGCTGGAACAGAGATGCGAATCCGGAGCGCCAGGCTCTGATCTCCGCTGCCATGGCAAGACCAGGCGATGATGCGGGTGATGTGCTTGACGAATTTATTGAAGGCCTCGGCATGCCGCGCAGTCTGTCGGCCGTGGAAGTCGGCCCGGAGCACTTCGATCGCATCGCGGAGCAATCGATGGCCACGCCCTGGGTGCCGCATAATCCGAGGCCGATACCAGGCCCGTCCGAGGTGCGCGAGATCTTGGAAATCGCGGCATAGGCCGTCGTCCGCTTGCCTCATTGAGAGCAGCAAAATACGGTGCAACGAAAAGTTTCAGCATTACCACAGAAGGACTGAGCCCATGACTGTCGAATTTGCCGATGAAGAGCGGATGATTATCGACCTCGTCGACAAGTTCGTCGAAAATGAACTGATGCCGCTCGAGAAAGCCGTCATGGAACGGGAAGCCGCGGGCGGCGCATTGGCGCTGACGGAGGAGGAAGAAGCGCCACTGCTGGCGCAGTGCAAGGAGCTAGGCCTTTGGGCGCTGGATGCGCCCGAAGAAGTCGGCGGCATGGCGCTGCCGACCCGCGTGATGCTGGCGATCCAGGAAAAACTGAAGAGCACGATTACACCGTTCATCTTTCCGCCGGATTCGCCCAATTTGCATATGCTGATGGCGGTGGCGACACCGGAGCAGAAGACCAAATACATGGAGCCTTATGCGCAGGGCGTGATGAAGTCCTGCATCGGGATATCCGAACCGGGTGCCGGCGGCGACCCGGCGCAGATGAAAACCCGCGCTGTCCGCGAAGGCGATGAATGGGTCATCAATGGCCGAAAAATCTGGGTTTCGAATGTACCGAGCGCGGATTTCATTATCCTGATGGCAGTTACGGACCCAGACCTTGGCGCACGCGGCGGGATCACCGGGTTCATTGTCGAGAAGGGAACCCCAGGCTTCATTATAGAGCGGGAAATTCCCATGTTGGGCGGCCACCGCACCTATGAGCTGATCATGGATGATTTGCGTCTGAAGGACAGTCAGGTCCTTGGCGAAGTCGGGGCGGGCTTTGCGCCGATGCAAAAGCGGCTGACCGTGCGGCGGCTCGAAATGGGCGCAATGTGCGTCGGTATGGCGGAACGCGCGCTCAAAATGATGTGCGAGCATACGCAGCAGCGCGAAACCTTCGGCGTGATGCTGAGCGACCGTCAGGCGATTCAATGGTGGATTGCCGATGCGGCGACTAAAATTCATGCGACGCGCCTGATGGTGTTGGATGCCGCGGAGAAGCAGGACCGTGGCGAGGATGTCCGCACCGTTGCCTCTATGATCAAGGTATTCGCTACCGATATGGCGACGGAAGTCCTGGATAATGCGATGCAGAGCTTCGGCGCCATGGGCATGGCCCGCGAAATGCCCTTCGCCATCATGACCCAGCGTCTTCGCCTGATGCGGATCTATGAAGGCCCGACGGAAGTTCATCGCATGGTCATCGCCCGCAGGACGCTCAAGCAATATGCTTAGGTAGGCCCGCTGCGCTTTAAGGAGTGAGTGTTATGAATCTGGAAACTTTCGTCTCGTCGACCAATCAAGACGCACCGCCGGAGGGATTGGAACTCGCTTTGCAAGCGCTGTGGCAGCAGGCCAATGGTCATTGGGACGCCGCGCATAAGCTTGCGCAGGAGCAAGATGACAAACGCGGTGCATGGGTGCATGCGCACCTGCACCGCGTCGAAGGCGATGAACGCAATGCCGGTTATTGGTATCAACGCGCCGACAAGCCGCATTCCACGGCAACTTTGGACGATGAGTGGAAAGAGGTTGCCGCCGCGTTATTGGCTTAGCGAAGAAAGTCAGGACAGAAATGGTTGAACTGATAGATAGCGATATCCGAACGCGTGAAGTTCTGTCGTGGGACGGTTTGCATGTCCTTCATGGCCGCATGTCGTCTTGTTCGCAAAAGCTCCGGATCTTCCTGAACCTCAAAGGCATTGAGTGGCAGGGCCACGAAATGAACCTCGCGGAAAGCGAGACCTATTCGGATTGGTTCATGGGTATCAATCCGCGTGGCCTGGTACCTGTCGTTGTTTGGGACGGCCGTGTCTTTATCGAGAGTAACGACATTCTCGCCATGTTCGAGGAGAAGTTTCCGGAGCCCTGCCTATTCCCGGCCAATAAACACAGGGAAATCGATGCCTTGCTGCAGCAAGAAGACGATCTGCATCTGGACCTGAGGACACTCAGCTTTCGTTTCGTTCTGGGCCGTACCGGATCCAACAAATCGTCGGCAGTGTTAGACCAGTATCGCGGGTACGATGCGAAGGTTGCGGGAGAACCCGATATCGATCGTAGGGAACACGAACTGGATTTTTATGAGCGGCTCGCCGAAGAAGGCCTCTCGGACGATCTCGTGCGGGTGTCGGCCAAAAAGTTTTGGGCTGCTTTCGATGAATTGGAAACCCGCTTATCGGCGTCTCCCTACTTTTTGGGCGAAAAGATCAGTGTGTTGGATATTGCCTGGTTCGTTTATGCCAGCCGCTTGCATCTTGGCGGTTATCCCTTTGCCCGGCTTTTTCCGAACATACATGAATGGCGCCAGGGTCTTGCGAGTGATGAACGCTTCGCACAAGAGGTACTGCCGCCGGCGCCACTGCAGGAGTTGATCGCCCGAAACCAAGCAGCGTGGGCGCAAGCAGGTACAACCCTCTCCGACGTCGTCGGTCTTTAGCCCGCTCCAACGATGGCGGCACCGCATCAATAGACGAATAAGAGGTGAGGGCTTAGAATTTCGGCATGAAACGACAATTACACCTCAATTTATTCATCCAAAGCCGCGGACACCACGAGGCGTCATGGCGGCATCCCAAGGCGTCACCTTTACCGCTGACCGATATTCGTTATGTCCAGGAAATGGCGCGGCGGGCGGAAGAGGGGCTCTTCGATTCCATTTTTCTCGCCGATCAGTTGGCGTTGGGCGACGATATCGCGCAGGCGGCGCGCACTTGGCTTGAACCAATCTCCGTTCTGGGCGCACTTGCGGTGTCGACGCAGAAAATTGGCCTGATTGCGACAGCTTCGACCACGTATACGGAGCCCTTTAATCTGGTCCGCCAATTCGCCTCTTTGGACCATATGAGCAGGGGTCGGGCCGGCTGGAACATTGTGACATCCTGGTCTGTGCCGGCGGCGCGCAACTACGGTGACTCGGGCCAGGTGAGCCATGCGGACCGGTATGCGCGTGCCGAAGAGTTCCTTCAGGTCGCCAAGGGGCTTTGGGATGGCTGGGCCGATGATGCGGTAGACGATGACCGGGAAAGCGGTTTGTATGCGCGCGCGGACCGTATTCGCGCGATTGATCACGAAGGCGATTTTTATAAGGTGGCGGGCCCACTGAACGTGCCGCGGGGGCCGCAGGGCCGCCCGGTGTTGGTTCAGGCCGGTTCCTCGGATACAGGCCGACGGTTTGCGGCGCGTCATGCAGAGGCGGTTTTCACTGCGCATATGGAAAAATCCACGGCGCAGGCCTTCTACAAGGATCTCAAGTCGTTGGTCGTTGAGG
>JAJFJB010000155.1 GCA_021774435.1 Alphaproteobacteria bacterium | reverse complement strand
GAACCCGAATTCGAGCTTCTCGAAATGGTGCAGGGACTACTCGACATGGTCTCTCACATCCACATATACTGATTCTTTCCGGAAAAGGGGTCGTTGATGGATCACCTGCCGGCGACGCCGCGTGACCAATGGCGGCGCGTGCAGCTCGGCCGCTACCTGATCGACTATTGCGGGGCGCGGGTCGATCACATGCGTTTCGACGAGGCCGGGCGCGTTGCCGATTTCGGCCTACCGCAAGGCGAGCTCGATATGATTATCGACTCCGGCATTGCCTTCCGCACGTCGGGCTGCCCCGGTAAATTTCAGGATGACATATCTGCCTGCGACCGCCCCTATGGCGACTCGCCGCCGAGTGATATCGCTAGCTTTCCGTTTCAGCCTAACAAACGGGATATCCGGAAAATCCGCCGGCAGATCGGCGGACCGGCAATAGTGACATGACTACCGAATTCCGAGTCATCGATACCGGCCTGCGCGATGGGCGGGAAAATATCGCGTTCGACCAGGCGTTGATCGAGGCACATAAATCGGGCGACATTCCCGACACGATACGGTTCCTCCGCTTTCCGCCAACGGCGCTGGTGGGACGGCATCAGGCGCTGAGCCGCGAGGTCAGGCTCGACTATTGCCGCGAACAAGGCATCGGCGTCGGGCGCCGGATCACCGGTGGCGGCACGATCTATTTCGATGAAGGACAGCTTGGCTGGGAACTCGTCTTCGCCCGTAAATCCCTCGGCATCACCGACCTTGCTGATCTCACCCGCGCTATTTGTGAAGCGGCGGCGGCGGGATTGAGCAGGCTCGGCATTACCGCGGCCTACCGACCACGCAACGACATTGAGGTCGACGGTCGCAAGCTGTGCGGCACCGGCGGGTTCTTCGACGGCGACACCCTGTTCTATCAAGGCACATTGCTGATCGACATGAACCCGGGAGACATGGTGGCCGCCCTGCGGGTACCGGAAGCGAAACTAGCGAAGCGCAAGCTCGACTCTGCAGCCGACCGGGTCGTGACGTTGCGGCAGCTTCTTGGTGACTCCTTACCGGACAATACGACGATACAGGATGCGCTTCTTGCCGGGTTCGCAGAACGGCTTGGCGTCTCGCCGGTTCGCGGCACGGTCGGCGCGGGTGAGGAGTCCCTGGCGCAGACGCTGCACGACACGGAAATTGGAACCGACGAATTCGTTCATGAGATAGACGACCCCGGCGTGGCGGACGATGTGATCAGTGGCAGCCATACCAGTCCTGGTGGCACGGTCACGTGCTTTCTACGGCTCGAAGGACCAGTTCGTAACAGGGTGCGCGAAATACTGTTCACTGGTGATTTCTTCGTGACCCCACCGCGCATGATTTTCGATCTCGAAGCGCATTTGCGCGGCGTGCCGATCACCGATCTGACCGCCGAAACCAAACAATTCTTCGCCGGTGCACCGGTCGACCTTCTAACGATTTCACCGGGGGATTTTGCCGTCGCGGTCGAAACCGCGCTGGCGGATAGCGGCTAAGATAACAGTTTTGCGACTGGTTCCCTTTCATTCGAAAAATCGTATATGATGAATTGTGCATATAGCTTAGGAGACCTGTCATGATCAGCAGACGTGAGTTTGGTAAACTGGCGAGCGTGGGCGCGACGCTGGCAACTCTTGGGGCAATGCCGCGGGTAGCGGGGGCGGTGGACGCGACGACGAAACCCGTCCTCGGTGAAGATGGGATGTATCATCAGTCCTGGTTCCTGGACAGCTTCCTCGTCTTGTCTGAAGACGTTGCCGAGTCCAAAGACGAAGGCAAACGGTTTGCCGTGATCTGGGAACAAAAGGGCTGCCCCTATTGCAAGGAAACGCATTTCATCAACTTCTCGAAACCAGCGATTCAGTCCTACATCAAGGAAAATTTCAATGTCGTGCAACTCAACATTTGGGGGTCCCGGGAAGTTACCGACTTCGACGGCGAACAAATGGAGGAACGCGCGCTGGCCCGGAAATGGGGCATCCTTTTCACGCCGACAATCATGTTCTTCGATGATGACGTGACAAAGGCGAAAGAAAGGGGCGCGAAGGAGATGGAGGTTACCCGCATGCCCGGGTACTTCAAGCCCTTCCATTTCATGACAATGTTCGAATTCGTGAAGGACCGGGCATATGAGAAGCAGCATTTCCAGAAATATCTAATTGCAAAGGGCGAGAGGATGCGCGCCGAGGGCAAGAAAGTGGAACTCTGGTAGCTACGCCGCACCATATCCCTCTTTATGCCTCAACCAACTCGCTCTCTCTATGTCATCCAGCACACTGACGGCGAATTTCTCGGTCTGATTGAAGATCATCTTGAAGGACGGGGCATTCGGTTTACCTATATGCGTCCTCATGTCGTGGGGGGGGCCTTGCCCGCGACCGTTGGATTCACCGACGGCATGTTTCTCCTCGGTGGCGGTCCCTGGGGGTCCGCGGGTGGACAAGATTTGCCGGCGCTTGAGGCTGAAATCGCACTGACCAAAGCGTGTTTGGAGCGCCGTGTCCCTGTCATCGGCATCGGCCTCGGCGCACAAATCCTGGCGATTGCATCGGGCGGCGGTACGCAAAAGACCGGTCTGTCCTTCACGATCGGCGAGGCGCACCGCGTTCTGGACCACGCCCTCAACGGATTCCTTCCCGAACGGTTTCCAATCGCCGTCTATATGCGAGACTGGCCGGTTCCGCCGGATAGCGCGCGCGTGCTGGCGGAAGACGAGAATGGGCGTCCCGCGCTGTTTCAGACGAACAGCAATTGTTTCGGCTTCGTCGGGCACCCGGGCGTTAAACTGGCGATGATCGAGGATTTAATCATGGAATTCGAGGAGACACCGCCCGACCTCGAAGCGGGGCTCGACGGCTTGCGCGCCGCGCAAACGCCGATCGCCGATTCGCTGGTGCCGATCATGACCGGTTTGATCCAAGTGACCGGTTTGATGCAACCGAAACGCTAAGCAAACGCTACATAAGTAAGCTGTTGCGGGAGGTGTCCACCATCGCCCTAAACATCGCTAACACAACGCGATATATACATATTGCATTTTGTGAATATATACCCTAGCGTCACTTCATTGGAGACAAATAGAGGGCGCAATACAGCGCCGTGAAAGGATTCGCCATGTCGGATAAGCTGGTCATCATCATGGTGAATACGGACCCAAAAAACGGCGAAGAACTTGGCGCCCCGATCTTCCAAGCGACCGTCGCGGCGGCGATGGAATACGAGGTCGAAGTGATCTGCACGGCAACGGCAGGCAAGCTGATGAAAAAGGGGGTGCCCGAAAACCTTTACGTCAAGGAAGGGTCGCCGAAGTCTGTATATGATTTCATTCAGGATGCTCACGAGGCAGGGGTGAAGTTTTTTTGCTGCTCTCCGAACCTGGACCTGTTCGACATGACCGAAGACGACCTGATCCCCGAATGCGAGGGAATTGTCGGCGGCGCGCACGTCATCGAGGAGGTCATGGAGGGCGATTGCAAGGTCCTAACTTACTGATGATCGGGCGGAGCTAATGCATTCCAGCGGAACGCGCGTTCAGGCGTTTATCGGAGATCCGGTTTCGGACGTGCCGGTGGTTGATTACGATCAACTTGAAGAGATATTTGGCGATATCCAGTCTGATATTCGCTATGATCACGAACTCAATGGCTGCCTGAACTGCGGAATCTGTACCGCGACTTGTCCGGCGGCGCACTATTACGATTTTAGTCCGCGCGAGATCGTTCAGTTGCTCTGGACCGAAAATCTCGAAGGCATTTATGATGCCATGCAGGAAAAAATTTGGGCCTGCGCGCAATGTTACACCTGCGCCGCACGGTGTCCGTTCAGCAATTCGCCGGGCGGGTTGGTCATGATCCTGCGCGAAGTCGCAATCAAACATGGCATGCAATCGGCGAAGGAAGTGCTGCGGCCATTCAGCCGGGTCATGTTGAAACTCATCTCGACCGGCAACCAGCTTTCGCCGGACATGATCAACCCGGACCATTTCGCGGATTGGGGTCCCAATATTTCCAAGGTCGATGCGCCCCTGAAGATTCTGCGCCGCGCGATTCCAATGCCGACGCTCAACACGACGGAGACGTCGTGGGAGGTTAATCTCAAGACCTCGATCGAGCTGTATACGATTTGGGAAATGACCGGCGTCCTCGACCAGCTTGAAACCATCGATGAAAACCTGTTCGACGTGATCACCGACATCATGGACGAAAAGCGCGACGATTACGAAGACTGGCTCGAAGAGCAGGAAGACGAGGAGGACTGACGATGACGGACCGTCCAACTGGCGAGGCCCACTTCACGGGACACGGGTCGGAATGGCAGGACAGCAATTTGTCCGAATCCGAGGCGCGAACCGCGACATCCTGGGTCGAAGCCCGGGTCGACAAGCGTTCGATGCTGACGAACAAGGATCGTGTCGAAGATATTCGCGACGTCATGTGGCAGTTGGAAAAGGACGGCGAAATCGCCGTTCACCGCATCCACGACACACACGAACCGATGATCACGAAAACGCTGTTCGGCTGGGACAAGAAAATTCCGACGACGCGGTTATGGCATCATAAATCCTGTGGCCAGTGCGGCAACATTCCGGGTTACCCCACATCGCTGTTGTGGCTGATGAACAAGATGGACATCAGCTATCTGGATGAAACCGACCAGACGTCCTGCACCGCATGGAATTATCACGGCTCCGGCATCGGCAATATCGAAAGCCTCGCCTGCGTGTTCCTGCGCAACTT
The DNA here is from genome assembly GCA_021774435.1 of Alphaproteobacteria bacterium. Classification (GTDB taxonomy): domain Bacteria; phylum Pseudomonadota; class Alphaproteobacteria; order UBA8366. The sequence goes on along the minus strand of JAJFJB010000155.1, from coordinate 1,983 downwards.
CCACCAGGCCTACGTGGCCGGCAAAGCGCAAGGGTTCGAGGACGGTCACTATTACCCGCTGGTGCATTGCGGCACGTCGTTCGGTAACTACAAGGAAGTCCGCCAATTTCTGTTGCAATCGCCCGAGCTACGCGACCGCGTCAAAAAGATTCTCGGCAAGCTTGGTCGCCTGGTCGACGGTAAGCTGCTGATTCCCGAGGAAGTGGTCCACTACTCGGAATGGCTGCACGTCATGCGCCACCAAATAAATGAGCACAAGGTTCACGATCTTGCGGATATCCGAGCCACGATCCACCCCGCCTGCCACGTCTACAAGATGATCCCGGAAGACGCGATCTACGACGACGATATCCTGGAGGGTAATCGGGTTGCGGTTTCTACCGGACTCGTCGAGGCGCTCGGCGCGCAGGCGATCGACTACTCGACCTGGTACGATTGCTGTGGCTTCGGATTCCGCCACATCATCTCCGAACGCGAATTCACCCGTTCCTTTGCCATCGACCGCAAAATCAAAGTCGCGGTCGAGGAAGCGCAAGCCGACGTGATGATCGGCCATGACACCGGCTGTATCACGACGCTCGACAAGAACCAATGGATTGGTCAGGCCGTCGACAAGAATGTTGAGTTGGCGGTCGTCGCGGATTGCCAGTTCGCCGCACTGGCCTGCGGCGCACACCCGTACAAAATTGCGCAGTTGCACTGGCATGCTTCGCCGGTCGAAAGACTCTTGACGAAGATGGGCATCGATTGGGAGAAGGCCAAAGCGGAGTTTGAGGCGTATCTCAAGGAAGTCGAAGCCGGCAACGGCGACAATTTATACGACCCGCGTCTCATGATTACGTCGGGACCCGGCTTCCAGGCACGGGCGTAACAGGTTATGGCAAAACCGGTTCTCATAATCGGCGGCGGCCCCGCCGGCTTGTCCGCCGCCAGCGCGCTCACCTCCGTTGGCCGTGAAGTGGTTCTCGTCGAAAAAGAAGATCAATTGGGCGGTGCGCCGATCATTTCGGGTTATGCCAAGCTGGTACCGTCGGGCGAATGGGCGCGCGATGCGATCGGCGGCATGGTCGAGAGGGTCCAACAGAGCGAACGAATTGATGTTCGCCGGTCACTATCAATCCAATCGTTTGACGGCGGTCCAGGCGCCTTCACCGCGACACTGTCCAATGGCGCGACTGTCGATGCGAGCGCAGCCATCTTGTGCACCGGCTTTACCCATTTCGATTCCGTGAACAAACCGGAATGGGGTTTCGGCACCTTCCCCGATGTCGTCACCACAACCCAGGTCGAACAAATGATTTCGGGCGGCGGCGGTGTGCGCTGCCCGTCCGACGGGCGCGCGCCAAAACGGGTTGCTATCTTGCTTTGCGTTGGTTCGCGCGACCGTCAAATCGGCCGCGAATGGTGTTCGAAAGTGTGCTGCACCGTATCGTCGAACCTCGCCATGGAAATCCGTGAAGAGCTGCCGGACTGCCATGTCTATATTTACTACATGGATATTCGGACCTTTGGTCTGTACGAGGATTTGTACTACTGGCGTAGCCAGGAAGAGTACAAAGTGAAGTACATCAAGGCGCGTATTGCAGAGGTTACATCAAACGGCGAAAAACTCATCGTCAAAGGCGAGGATACGCTGGTCAAGCGGCCGATTACCATCCCCTTCGATTTGGTCGTGCATGCGATTGGCATGGACCCAAATATCGACAACATGCTGCTCTCGTCGATCTTCGATGTGAAACTCCAAAAACATGGCCATATTGAGCGTGGCAATTCCTACAGCGCCATCTCCGGAACATCACGTCCTGGCGTTTTTGTCGCCGGCGCGGCGACCGGGCCGGAAACCATCGACGATTCGATCGCGCAAGGCCAGGCGGCCGCGTTGGCGGCGCTCGCGGTCGATAACGTTCCGCTCGCGGCCGAGTAGCACTATGGAAGCGATTGCCCGACCGACACTGCATCTCAGCGGTCCGCACCTGGCGCAAA
>JAJFJB010000154.1 GCA_021774435.1 Alphaproteobacteria bacterium | reverse complement strand
CGTCGACCCCTGGATCTGCCACTGCACCATGACGAGGTGATAGATCACGGTACCGATGCCGATCACGGTCATCAGCCATTTCGCGGCCTGGCTCAGGTTCGCTGCCGACATGAAGGCTCTCTTTCCCATAAACACCAGAGTTGGCGGTCTTTTCGACAGCAATTCATGCAGCCGACTAATCCGGGCGCCCTATCCATAATCGGATACGGCACCCGGTGGATGGTAGAGATGCTTATTTCAGGATTGTCGGCTCGATGCCAAAGTCCCTGCATGCCTTGAGCGAAGCGGGGTGTGGTTTGATGCCGACAGGCACGACGCACATGCTCGCGCGGCGATACAGCTTGCCGCCACCAAGATACTTGCCGGCTTCGGTATCGATTTCGAGAAATACCGTGGTCAGCGCATGCGCGACGTCATCAGGGAAGTCTTTATGCGACGCTTGGAAGACGTAATCACCCAGGCAGTCGAGTTCCGCCGCCTGGTTCGGCAGTTTATTCGGTGCCAGACGATGCGACACGAACGGCGCGCTCAAATCCTTGTTGATCTTCTCAACGGCCGCGCGCGGAATTGGGATGTTATAGTATTTCCGGCCAGTTGCGGCGATCTTGCGCACGGTACCGGACGGAAAGACAACGGTTTGATCAGCCGTCATCGTCGCGCCCATGGCCGCAACATCAACACGGCCATCAAGCAACGCCGCCATGCCGGCATTGTTGCCGAGGAATTCAAGCTTGGCGTCTTTCACGCCCATGCCGTCTTCAATGGCCTTAGTCGTAAACAGGCCCCAATGGGTCTGTGAGCGGCGGCCGAGGGCAATTTTCTTCCCAGAGAAATCTTTGATCGACTTAATATTCGGATCGAGGGTCGCAAAGAAGAAGCAATTACTGGAGCGTGTTACCAGCCAGCGAAAATCATCGCGCGGAATCGGTTTGGGGAAGAATCCCTTTTGCGCCGTCTCAGCGGCCCACAGGCCACCGGTGCTCGACCAGAAGGTCGTTGTCTTATAGCGCTTCTTGTTATTTCCCATTTCACGAATGTTATAAACGAACCCTGGAGACTCCTGAGCAACCAGCCGGACCCAAGGATGGCGCTTGGCAATCAAACGCTCGAAAATGACGATTTGTTCCATGATGCCGGCCCCAAACGGCGCCGTGAGCGTTGGAACGCGCACTTCGTCGCGCGCCAGTGCAGTGCCTGCAAGCAAACCAATGGCCGCAACCGCGGTCACGCCAGTTGTAAGAATTTTCTTTTTAAAATTCATCAAAATGCCCTCCCTTTTGGTTTCCATGGTCCTGATTTTTCGTCAGCCGTCTTGCGCGGCATTTGTCCGTACATAAACCCTATAGCCAAACGGTCATGGCTTGCAAATTCGCCACCGTTCCCGAATAAGCCAAATTCACAAAGCTCCCAGCGATCAGTTTTCAATCCGCATCGGCGCCTGTGGCTTCCGGCCAGCGGACAATCGGCCACGATGCATGCCGGCAACCGACCATTCCAGTAGGCTGCGCAGCAGCGATTCCTGAACTTCACGATGATCAAGCTGATCCCACAAATTCTTTACTTCGCCGGGGTCGGCATTCAAATCGTATAACTCACCTGCATCCTCGCCGAGGTAGTAGACCAGTTTCCAATCATGATCGCGGCGCATCACTAGATATTCGGAATAGGGCTGAATATGATCGCGGCCCAGTTCCGAATAGACCACATCGCGGATCGCCTGCTCATCGCCATCGGGTTGCAGCATCGGCATGAGCGATTTCGCTTCCCAGCGATCAGGCACCGGAACATCCGCCGCATTCAAGATCGTGGGCGCAATGTCCATCAGTTGAACGAGGCCCTCGCAGGCTTGCCCCGCCGCCGCTCTGTTCGGCGACCAAACAACGAGAGGCACTCGCGTGACGGTATCGTACATCGTCCATTTTTGAATATGTCCATGATCGCCCAGCGCATCTGCGTGATCGGACGTAAAGATAACAACGGCGTCATCCAGATACCGTCGCCGCTCCAGAACTTCCATGATTTGCCCGACTTTTTCGTCGATCATCGTCACATTCGCCGCGTAGTACCGGCGGAGGCGAAGTAGATCTTGGGAGGATGGGTTTTCTCGCCATGCAACGGAATCGATATTGTAGTCGATCATATTCTGGCGCAGCGCCGCATGCATTGGCGGCTGTCCTGCCAGATCTTCGGCACTGACCGTTGGGACCGGGATATCCGTGTCGACATAGGCATCGAGATAGCGCCGAACGGGATCGTACGGCGGATGGGGGCCGGGGAAACCGATCTGTAGAAACAAAGGTGACTCCGCCTTGCGCTCTTCGAGCCACCAGGTCGCGGTATCGCCAATGAAGAAGTCCGGATGCATATCCTCATCGATCGGCCAGTCGAAACACCCAAGCGCCTCCAAAAACCCCGCACGATCTTCCACAAGGCGGGTATAGCGCGTTGGTTTCAGGAGTTTGCGGGCGAAGAGCGCCTTATCCCATTCGTCATAAAAGGCACGATCATGCTCTTCGAGAAACAAGGGACGGTCCTTGTTCTCGACGGGAAACCGTTGATGGAACCCACCCAACTCGTCATAGGGATTGATATGCATCTTTCCGATACTGGCGCAGTGGTAACCGGCATCGGCGAGCCATTGCACCCAATTCGGTTTCCACGGCTGAAAATTACTGAAGATGCCGGTCGCGTGCGGATACATGCCGTTGAACAGACTGGCGCGCGCGCCAACGCAGACAGGCGACGTCACAAAACAATTCCTGAACGCCGTACCCTCTGCAACAAGCCTGTCGATATTTGGCGTCTGCATCCAAGGCGCACCGAGCGCGCCAATACTGTCTGCGCGCTGCTGGTCGGTCATGATAAGGATAATATTCGGAGGCATGCTATGTCTCGTATTTGGTTCGGCTCATAGTATTGGATTAGGCTACGCGGCAGGCGCCAAATTCAGAAGCATCATCTCGGAGGAGGGAATGTCGATGGCCAAAGTAGAATTCCGCTTATTGACCCGGGACCAAGTCGAATCCGTGATGCCATCCACTGATGTCATCCTGAAATGCGTCGAAAAAGGCCTTGTCGCCCACGGGAACCGGGACGTCGTGCTCCCTCCGAAATCACACATTCAGCTCGACGATCGCTATAACGGTCATTTCAACGTACTCGTGGGCTGGGTCGGCCCCATCGATACTGCCGGGGTCAAGGTCGTTGGCGATTATGTCGATAATTACGACCACGGCCTGCCGTCCGAAGTCGGCATGCTGACTCTTTACAATCCCCGCATCGGTATTCCGCGTGCGATCATGGACGCCACCGACATTACGACCCATCGTACGGGTGCAGTCACCGGCGTCGGCGCAAAATTTCTGGCAAAACCGTCATCGAAAATTATCGGGCATATCGGCGCACGCGGCACCGCTTTCGCAAACATCGCGTCGTTGAACGAACTCTTCGATATCGAGGAAGTGCGGGTAAACAGCAAGCGGCCCGAGACCCGGGCTAAATTGGTGGAAGAACTTCGCAATAAACTCGGCGTCAATGCGGTTGCCGTCGATAACGTCGAGGCTACCGTTCGTGACGCTGACATCGTAATCGAAGCGACACGCCTCGAAAAACCGGCTCTGCTCATCAAGGACGAATGGCTCAAAGACGACTGCCTGCTCATCACCTATGGATGGGTCATGGCCACGGACCCGAAAACCGTGAAACGTGCCTCCAAAGTGATCGTCGACGATTGGGAGCAATGCTGCAAAGGCGGGCAATTGTTTCCTATGATAGAAAGCGGCGAACTGACGCGAGAAGGATTGCATGGCGAAATCGGCGAAGTCGCGGCAGGGAAAGTCAGCGCGCGAGAAGCTGATGATGGCTTGATCGTTCTGTGGCATCGCGGGTTCGCGATCAGCGATATCATGCTAGGCAGTCAGATTCTGGCGGAAGCCGAGAAGAAGAATGTCGGGCAAATGATCACGCTATTTGACCGCGAGGACGAGTAGCGAAGCCCGACCAATTTTCCTAGGATGCGGGCAAATTTTGACAAGCCGTAAGAAAAAGGACATCACGATGACGATGCATTGCCGTCAGATGACACCTGCCCTGGGCGCGGAGATTACCGGTGTCGATATCACGGACCTGGACAATCAAACCTTCGATGCGATTTATGAGTCGTTCAACAAACACTCCGTCGTCGTTATTCGCGATCAGCACCTGACACCGGAACAGCATGTCGCCTTTAGCCGACGCTTCGGTAAACTCATGATCCATGTCCTGAAAGATGAGCTTCTCGAAGAGCACCCGGAAATCTATAAACTCTCGAACGTCGTCAAAGACGGCAAAGCGCAGGGCCGACCCAATGCCGGGCAATACTGGCATTCCGACCTAACTTACGAAGAAACGCCGTCAAAAGGCTCCGTAATGCATGCGCTAGAAGTGCCGGAGTCAGGCGGCGATACGATGTTCTCCCACACCGCAGCCGCCTATGAAGGCCTCTCGGACGCGATGAAGGCCTTCTTGGAAGAAAAGACGGCAATTCATGAGTTTCGGCATGCCTATGAGAAGTTTACGAAACGGATACCTGGAACCGTGCCCATCCCCGAGGAAGCGTTTGCCGCGCGGCCGCCCGTCGAGCACCCTGTTATCCGCACCCATCCTGAAACCGGCCGCAAATGCTTGTTCGTCAATCCGGGCTTCACGGTGCGTATTAAGGAACTGTCTTTCGATGAAAGCGACGCCGTGCTGGAGCACCTCTATCGCCACATGACAAAACCGCAATATTTCTATCGCCACAGCTGGCAGACACGGGATGTCGTCCTATGGGACAACCGATCTCTCATGCATTGCGCGGTTGGAGATTACGCCCCTGAACAACGCCGGCATATGCACCGCACAACGATCATGGATAGTGACGCCGTTTAGCGGCGATCGCCGCACCGACGACGGTCGTATGACGCCAGTTACCGATACAGGGCATCCGTCTCCCAGCCCGATTTTGGCTTCTCGCTTTGGAGGATTTTCCGTAGCCATAAAGTCAGGCGCGGCTGCCAGCGAGCCATGACACGCCGAACCGTACTGCGGCGTATACGACGGGCGATGGCATAATATTGATGGCCGTCAACTGCACGACATTGGATACGCCGGATATCAGCGGCATAGTCAATTTGTTGCTTCGGCATGACATTGTTCCTTAGATCGTGACCGTTCTCTAAGGAAGAGATACGCCCTGCACGTTGCCAGGTTATATCAAGAAACAGGCAAATTTGTTTCGATTGTTTCGGTGCCGGACTCCGCTTCGCATTACGACAGTTTCGAGGAAAAAATATAGCCGGCCCCGCGGACGGTTTTGATGATTTGTGGTTTGGCGGGATCCTGCTCGATTTTTCGACGGATGCGCGCAATTCGGATATCGATACTGCGGTCAAATGGTTCCCAGTCACGATTATGTGCCAGTTCCAAGAGTTGGTCGCGGGTCAATACACGATCCGAATGCGTCGCGAAGGCATTCAATAAATCGAATTCCATCGCAGTAATTGGAATCTCGGCACCGTCACCGCCGAAGAGTTTTCGCGAGTCCAAATCAAGCTGACAGAGCCCCATGGCGATAACGTTCTTGTCACCTTTAGTGGGATCCGAAGAGGCCGTCCCGGCTGACCGGCGCACCCGCCGCAGAACCGCCCTTACGCGCGCTTCCAGCTCGCGGAGATCAACCGGTTTCTCGACATAATCGTCCGCCCCCATCTCCAAGCCAACGATACGGTCCACGGATTCATTGAGTGTCGTTAACATGATGACCGCAAGCTCACTCGTGCTCCGAATATGGCGTGTCAGCGATAACCCATCTTCACCCGGCATACTGACATCGACAATCGCTAAGTCGATATGTTCGCCGCTGCTCTCCAGGAGATCGCGCATTCGTTGAGCATTCTCGGCTGTCGTCGTGCGGTACCCCTTCATAGAAAAATATTCTTCCAGCGTTTCCCGAATATCCGGTTCATCATCGACGATAACGATATGTGTTTTTTCGCTCACGATTTCTTCGCCCGATTTTCGCTACAGTTCATGACACTGTTTCACCTCAACAGCTACGCAAGTCGGCTATAAGCCGCCGCAGTTCATCCGGCGTCGCTGGTTTTTCGATATGTGGACAACCGGAGCCTTCCAGAAATTTTCGTGCCCTTTGGCTCAAATAGTCGCCGGTTACAAAGGCCAGCTTCGACACCATCTGCGGCTGGATTCGGATCATAGCGCGATAGAAGCTCGGTCCGTCAAGATTGGGCATCCGCATATCGCACAGGATCAAGTCGAATTCGCGTTCATCCAGCGCCCGCAAACCCTCTTCACCCGAAAGTCTGACTGTTGCTTGATGTCCATCCGCAGACAGCAGATCGGAGAGAACATTAGCGACATCAGGCTCATCATCAATGATCAGGATGTGCAATTCGCCCAATCGGGGACGCAATTCGTGCACAGACTCTGTTTCGGGGGATGCTTCGCAATCCGCAGGAAGGCGGAGCGCAAATGTAGCGCCGGAATCTGGCGAACTCTCCAGGACAATGGACCCGCCATGCGCTTCGATTATCCGGT
>JAJFJB010000153.1 GCA_021774435.1 Alphaproteobacteria bacterium | reverse complement strand
GGACCCAAAAGAATATTCTTGGGACTGACGTCGCCATGGACGAGCGCCTTTTTGGTCTCGGCTGTTATCGTCGCCAAAGCACCAAGCGCACCAGCCAGATCCGGATGCGCGCGCCCAGTCGCAATCAGGTACGGCTCCAGCCGGATATCAAAGAAGTTCGAATCATTCGAGAATTTGCGCGCAACGGCTGAGTCACCCGCGGTTGCCGCGTGGATTTTCCCGAGACGCTCACCAACCATCCGGGCGGCACTCAAATCGACGCGGCCATCCCGAAGCTCATTCTTCCAAAGCAGATAGCGCTCCGGATCGCAGAAGGCCATGGCAAACAGACCCGCCTCCTCATCATGACCAAGTATTTCCGGAGCGCTTGACGGTACAATTTCGTTCGCAAGCTCTATCCAGGCCACTTCAGAGGCGTTGCGGTCAACCGGCACTTGCCAGTCGGCTTCGACTTTCAACTTCGATAGCGCGCGCTTTATGCAAATCGGACCTGTTTTAAGGTTCACCCGCCATATATCGGAGGAAACGCCACCCGTTAAGGGCACAAACTCTGGCGTTTCAAGAACTCCAGCGAGCCTCATTTGCCGCAACGCCTCAATGAGTTCGGTTTGTGACACCGTCAAATATTGCGTTCTTTGAGCTCGCGGGCGAGCTGCTCCGACTTTTTTCGAATGTTCGGCATGTGTGGATTGACCTTGAGGCCGCGTCGAAACGCTTCCAGCGCCGCCGCCTGATCACCAAGCACGTCGTAAATCAACCCCATGCCCACAATGGCGCCGAAATGCCGCGGTTCGAGTGCAAGGGTCTTTTTCACATCAGCAACGGACGCTTTGTAGTCCTCCATTAAAAAGAATAGCGTTGCTCGCTTATTCCAAGCTTCAGCGAGGTCGGGCGCCAACGCGATAAGCGCGTTAAAGCTTTCCAGGGCCAATTCGAAGTCCCGGGCGCCAAGTGCGAACGTTCCCTGTTTCATGAGAGCGTTTAAATCTTCCTTTTCGGAATACATCCACAGATCCCAAATACGCTCTTGAATTTGTGCCGCTTCTCGAGGATCGGTGGTACTTTGCAGACGAGCAAAAAGAGGATCCAGGCGGGGGTCATCTTGTCCCGCGTAGGCCGAAGGGCCACCCATGAAAAAGAGTGTTAAAAAGATCAATAGATAACGCATATTGGAATTATGAGCCCGCTCGCGAAGATCGGCAAGTGCCCGCTTTCCCAGAATCAATCTATTAGAATGATGTCGACAAGCCCCTCCAACGAACCACCACGCAGAACCAGCAATGCGCGCAACAGGTTTCTCGCTGCTTGCAGCCTCGCGGGCGCCGCAACAACAACATTCCGCAACCCAAAAGGTGAGGCGGATGATGATGCTTGCTGGATCGATATCGCTCGGCTTGGATCGCCGGATGCGCAAAATGTTCTTGTCCTCTCTTGCGGTATGAACGGAGACGAGGGATTTTGCGGATCGACGATCATGACCGAATGGCTTTCAAGAGGCCGGCAAAGCGACGTACCCAGAGATGTCGGACTCGTCATGGTGCATACCATACTGCCGCCAGCCTTTGCAGCCGGAAGCGCGCCCGTGCCGGAAAAGAAATTGGACCAAAGCTGGAGTGATACCGTGTTGTCGGCAGCGGCGCGGCGGTTTGCGAATTATGCGGAAAAAACGGGCCTGAAATCAGTTGACGATACGGCGACAACCGCCATACCCAAGACCGAAAATCTTTGGTTACGGGAAGCGAGCGATTCAATCGTGGACGACCTGATCGAACATGCCCAACAAATCGCCTTGCTCGAGTTTCATACCAGCCTGCGTCCTTATGGACATGTTGCCGTGGCCTCATGCCATGCTTCGTCGACCGGCGCGAGTGAGCGCATAAAATCCTGGTTCGGGGAGGATGCTTTGACCAGCGACCCGGCAATACTGGATTTATTCGCCCTTGGATTCGGCGACCGATTAACCGATATCCCACTCACGGCTGCCCATGTCGAATTCGGTGTTTATACGATGCAAGGAATACTCCAGTTAAATTCGCGCAAAAACGCCACCGAGCGGCGGGCCGATATGCGCGCATTATTTTCACCGCAATCCGATGAATGGACCGAACATATTTACAAGCAAGGCGCTCACGTTATTGCGAGTGCACTCAAAGGCCTCGCTGCAGCATGACGAATGCTTGTCGAGTTTGAAACATGCCGCTAGTAATGCCGGACAGTGAACCGAGGGATGTGGCATGGCCGAATTGAGCAGGCGTGAACGCAGGCGGCAGGAAAAGCGAGCACGGCAGGCTGCAAAAAATTCGCGCAGCCTCAGCACTTCCGAAGCCCTGGCGATCGCAAGCCAGTTTTACCGAAAGGGCGAGTTATCACGGGCCGCCGATATCTGCAAGAATGTAGTCAAAACCGCGCCCGGCAATTTCGACGCACAACAATTTCTTGGCGTGCTGTCCGCAGAACTCGGCGATACGGATGGGGCTGTCGAAGCCTTCCGAACTGCTACCGAAGTAAAGCCAGACGATGCAAGCAGTCACTTCAACCTTGCCAATGCGCTTGACGAAGCAGACCGTCCAAGCGAGGCGGGTCTATCCTATCGGCGCGCGCTCGAACTTGCGCCAAACGACACCGATACGCTGATTAACCTGGGCACAGTGCAACGCAAATTGGGACGCATCGAAGAGGCCATCGAAACCTTTCTATTGGCCGCGACACAAAACCCCGGCCTCGTCACCGCCCATCGCAATCTGGCAATGGCCCAGGAAGACAATGGTGATTTCGATGCGGCGATCGCTAGTTATGAGAAGGCCATTTCTCTTACACCCAAAGCTGCGGAAGTTCACATCGGTTTGGCAGCGGCCTTGCGGAAGCATAATCGTATAGACGACGCCTTGGCAGCATGTGAGCGCGCACGCGGCCTTGCGCCTGATAGTGCGCCGCTTCAAAACCAGCTCGGAACGCTCTTCGCTACTCTTGGCAATCACGATAAAGCCGTCACCGCGTTCAAGCGCGCGGTTGATTGCGCCCCGGACGACGCCACGATGCACATGGATTTGGGCATCGCTTTGCGCGCCAAAGGCGATATCGCCGACGCTATCCGCCGCTACGAACATGCACTTTCCCTCGACCCAGCCCTGGGATTGGCTCATTACAGCCTTGGCAATGCGCTCAGCGAATACGGCAAACTCGCCGAAGCGGTGGAATCCTACAAGCGCGCGGCGCAAACCCTTCCCGACGATGCCCCCAACTACAATAATATGGGCAACGCCTTGATCGACCTTGGCCGCAAGGAAGAAGCGGTTGAGGCCCTCCGAATGTCGATTGATGCCGATCCGCAACACGCCCCGGCGCACTTCAACATACATTCGGTGCTCTTCGACGATGATGATCTCGATCCGGCGATCGCAGCGCTAAAAGCGTCGCTTGACGCCGACCCGAACAACAGCAAGACGCAATTCTTCTTGGCCATGTGCGAGGAACTTAAGGGTGACGACGACGCGGCCATCGCCAGCTTTGACAAGGTACCGCTCGACGCCAACGGCTATAATCACTGGCTCGACAGCTGGGATTATGCGCTACGGAATTTGGGCCCAAAGGCAAAGGTGTTCGGGACCGGACCGGAAACCCATGCACACGCGCAGGCTGCTACGACCGTCGACGGACTTACGCTAGAGTTCGGTGTCCGGTTCGGCACATCGATACGCCAAATTGCCGTCAGAACCGAGGACGCCGTGCACGGTTTCGACGGCTTCGAAGGCCTGCCCGAAGCCTGGCATGGGAACCCGGTTGGCGAATACTCCACCCATGGCGAACTCCCCGAGGTGCCTGAAAACGTGGAACTGCATGTCGGCTGGTTCGAAGAAACGATCCCGCCCTTCATGGCATTGCATGCCGGCCCCATCCGATTCATGAATATCGATTGCGATATTTACAGCTCGACAAAAACGATTCTCGACCTGCTGAACGAGCGCATCGTACCGGGTACCGTCATCGTCTTCGACGAATATTTCTGCAATCCCAGCTGGCGTCAGGACGAATTCAAAGCGTTCCAGGAAGCGGTCGCGCAATATGGTTGGCGCTACGAATACCTGTCCTTCTGCCCCTTCGCGCGGCAGGCCGTTGTGCAGTTGCTTGCGTAGCGCAATTCTGATTGGCAAGAGCGCTGGGCGTAGACGAGACCCGGCAGGGAATAAATTTAGTATAGTGGGTTGAGCCAACCCGATTTTCGACGGGGTTCTGATGATTATTCAGCCTCTCACCTAGTTGTGAAATCCTGAAAATATCTGCTAAAAATAGAATATAAATGAGGAGGGAATTCGCATGTCAGCAATAGCCGAGCTCCGCCTCGGTGACCTTTTTGATGGGCCGGCGGACCTTGTTGTGTTGCCCTGTTCAACAGGAGGCACGATTACACGGTTCGTTGCGGACCGTTTGCTTCAATACTCCATTCCGATACCCAGACGCGGGATGCAGCTCGGCGAAACGGACATCATGCCATTCACTGGTGCCGAAAACATCGCGCAATTCGTGGCCTTTTCAGCATCAGTTCACGGAAACACTTCTAGTGAAGATGCGATTGAATCGATAGGCTCTTCTCTCGGAAGATTCACGCGACAGAATGAATCTGTTCGAAATATTTCAGCACCACTCTTGGGTGCAGGTGCAGGTGCTGGTGGGCTCCAAAGCGAAGTCGTAATTGAAGCGCTGTCGCGCGGCTTCCTCCAAACGTCTAGTGCGACTGCACGCCTTGTTATACATGTACTACATCAGAGTGTTTATGATCGTCTTCAGAATTCAGGATCACCAGCGAAAATTACTAACAAAAAACCGAACGCTCCTCAAAGGGTGTTTATTAGTTATTCTGGAACCAATGATCGCCACAAGAAATGGGTTGCGGAACTTGGTACGTTTTTGCGTAGCAATAGGATCGACGCTCGCCTCGATCAATGGCAACTCCGAAATGGGATGGACCTTCCACAATGGATGGCGAACGAACTTGAACTAGCTGAGCGCGTTGTAATCATTTCAGATTCTCGATACCGGGATCGTGCAGATAAAAGAAATGGTGGGGTAGGTTGGGAGACTATGCTGATACAAGGTGATATGGCCCAACAGCAATCTGATAGCCGTAAGTACGTGGTAATCGTTCGTGAAAACGACTTTAATGATGGAGTTCCAGCATTTCTGAAAACAAAATTCTCTATTCACTGGTCAAGCAACCAAAAGGAAGATCAACTACGTGACGATCTCTTGAAAGAGCTTTATGATGTGGAACTTGCCCCCCCAATTGGTGCACCTCCATCACTATACGTAACGGACTAACTAGAAAGCGAAGTTCGGGAACACAATGAAGTTGCGCTAATGTGGTCTCTCTTCGATTGATACAGTGATTTTCTATAATTTTGTATTCTCAAAAGATAATTTAGGCACAAGGCCGCAATAATATCTAAAAAAGACAATTGGCTAAAGCCGGGCAGGCCGCCGCGAGTTCATCCGACCCTTTCGAGCCTACCGTCTTCATGATCCACCATGCCGCGCACAGGTTCGACGACAGCAGTGTCGCATTGATCGTTTCGCGCAAATCGAGGATCGCCGGGATCGTCAGCATCCCGGTCCCGGTCATCACGACGGCGTCACAGGCATCGCCATCTATCTTGGCGAGTGTCTCCGCGACCTCGTCGCTTTCCATTTCGTAGGCGCGGAATTCCTCCGACATCATGATGACCCGCGTCAGTTCGAATCCGCAATCCTTCCAATAAGCAGCGGCACGCTTGGTAAGCCAATCGGGATAGGGCGAGACCAACGCCACCTTGCGCGCGCTGAGCGCCTCAAGCGAGCTGCGGATCGCGCGGCAGGCGGTTGTCGAAACCACCCCTGTCGCCGCGCTCAGCTTCGCGCAAAGTTCGTCGTCCCCGTCACGCAGCAAGCCGTACGAGGCCCCCGTCATCGCGGCCATGAAGGCGTTCAATTCCATATCGCCGAACGCCTTCGCGTTGGCCAGGAAGACGTCGGGGTATCTTTCGATGCGTGCCGCCAAGTCCAGTTCCGGCGTGTACGGAAACCGCGCCGCGTACAAAGCAACATCATCGCCGACGAGATGATGCAGTTCCGGTTCGACCGTCGGGTTGGATGTCGGCACCAGGACGCCAACTCGCGCCGAGGGGCGCAACTCCTTGAAAGACGACATCCCTAAACCCCTTTATCGCCGATGAAGGCGCCATCGGTTTCCAACTGTTTCTGCAACGCTGCCACATCGAGCGCCGCTGGCGTCTCACCGGATTGGCGCGCCATCGCCGCCGCGGTACCGGCTGCCTGCCCCATCGCGAAACAGGGGCCACTGACGCGTAGCGATGCCTGCCCCTCCTGCGTCGTCGAGGCGCAGCGGCCCGCCACCAGGAGATTATCGACACTGGTCGGCAGGGTCGTGGAGAACGGGATCTGGTGATAGCCGCGCCCGGCCAGGAACTGCCATTTGACATCGCCCAGCACATGGGTTTCGAGCGGCCAGCCGCTGCAGCCAATACTATCGTCGAAGTCGCGGCAACTCAGCACATCGTCCCCGGTCAACTGGTAGGAACCGACGATGCGACGGGTCTCGCGGATGCCGATCTGGGGTGCGAGTTCAAGCATGTAGGAATTGGAGAAGCCCGGCACCATCTCCTTGAGAAACTTGTAATATTCGACGGCTTGACGCCGCCCCTCCACTTCCGCAAAACCGAGATCCGCCCAATCGGAACCGTCCACCGGCGCGCCGTCGCGGCTAATCTGTGTCAGGTTCGCGCGCCATTCGCTCTCATGAGGCTGAGGGCGGATGATGCCGGCCTTGCGCGGCAGGGTGTACTTTCCACTGGCATTGCCTTCTGCAATCAACGCCTTGAGGTTCGGCACCCCTTCCGCCATCGCCAGATCGCTATCGACATCGGCAATGCGGAACATCATGGTCGGATAGGCCATAAACCCGTCCGATCCCCCCTTCTCGAACGGCGCCCCGGCCCAGGCGGCCAAGTCCGCGTCGCCGGAGCAATCGATAAACATCTCCGCGGTGATCGCCGCGCGGCCCGATTTTGTCTCGATCAACACCGCTTCAATCCGGCCGTCCGCGACGACAGCGTCGACGGCAAAGGTGTGAAACCGTACATCGACGCCGGCGGACAGTAACAGTTCATCCGTCGCGACCTTGTAGGCGGCTGTATCATAAGCCTGCGCCCCGGTTTTCAGGCCATCGGCACTGGTGACGACATGCGGCGCCCGCAATCCGTCGAGGTGCGCCAGCCGGTCGAGAATGTCGTCCGCCACACCATGCACGATCTGCTGCACCGATCCATTAATACTGGCATGCAGGCCGCAAAAATTCGTCACCATCGCCGCAGTGCCCATGCCGCCGAGGAAGCCATAGCGTTCCAGCAGCATTGTCTCGGCCCCTGTTCGCGCTGCCGCCGTTGCCGCCGCGATCCCCGCGGGCCCGCCGCCCAGTACCAAAACCTCGGTTTCCGCCACGACGGGCACCTCCCGCGCCGGCTCGGTAATCATCCGCATGCAAACCTCTGTGTCATTTGTCATAATGTGTTAGCAGCAGCAGAGTACCGGGAGGGAACCCATGAGCAAAGCCATCTATCGCGACTACAATGCCGAAACCCTGGACGCGCAGTACAGCCCGCGCCTCGCCGTGCCGGATGCCGACGCCGTGCTAGCCCGTTGGGCGTCGCGGAGTGCTGCCTATCTGGACAGCCTTGAGCGTAGCGATCTGGACATCGCCTATGGTCCCCGCGCGGAAGAAAAGCTCGACCTCTACAAACCCGCCGCCGGCAACGCGCCGGTGATGGTTTTCATCCATGGCGGATATTGGCGCGCCCTCGATAAGAACCAGCATGCCTTTATCGCCGAACCGCTGGTCGCCTCGGGCGCCCTGGTCGTCTCGATCAATTACACGCTCTGCCCAGAGGTGACGCTCGACGAGATCGTCCGCCAGTGCCGCGCCGCCTGCGCCTGGGTTTGGCGCAATGCCGCCGAACACGGGGGCGACGTGAACCGCATCCATGTTAGCGGACACTCCGCCGGCGGCCA
>JAJFJB010000152.1 GCA_021774435.1 Alphaproteobacteria bacterium | reverse complement strand
TTCATTGGGGAAGCCGCCGGGTTCAAGGATGTTATCGGCATCGATATCGGCGGCACTTCGGCGGATATCTGCCTGATCAAGGACGGCAATTACGCACTGACCAACAATGGCCGCATTGGCGAATGGCCCTTGTCCTTCCCGATGCTCGACATCAATACGGTCGGAACCGGTGGCGGCTCGATTGCACATGTCTCCGATACCGGTGCACTAACCGTTGGTCCCGCGAGTGCCGGCGCGACCCCCGGACCGGCCTGCTATGGCCGTGGCGGTGAGGAACCCACCGTCACCGATGCTCATCTCGCACTAGGGCACCTGCCTCCCTATCTGCTCGGCGGCACGATGCAACTCGATATCGATGCCGCGCGATCGGCAATCCAACGCGATGTCGCGCGGCCTCTGGGGCTAGGCATCGAAGAGGCGGCGCGCGGCATCCTGGCGATCAGCGACAACGACATGGTCGGCGCAATCCGTGTGATTTCCGTCGAGCGAGGACATGATCCTCGAGACTTCGCCCTCATTGGCTTCGGTGGGGCCGGCCCGCTCCACAGCGGTTCGTTATCAAAATTGCTCGGCGCGCGAACCGTTATCGTACCACCGCACCCCGGTGTCTTGTCGGCCATGGGACTCCTTGTCTCGCAATTCCGGGCCGATTACGCCCGTACTTGCCTGGAAGTGCCGCCCGACTACGATCATGCGCGCATGGCAGCGACCTTCGATCAACTCGAAGCCGAAGCAATACAGTGGTTTGACCGCGAGAACGTTCCGGCCTCGGCAAGAACCCTGAACCGGTTCGCTAGCCTCCGCTACCGCCATCAAGGCTTCGAACTCAGCGTACCCTGGGCCGGAGAACAGGTTACGCCGGAATCAACGGTGTCAACGCTCAACGCCTTCCATGCGCTGCATGAACGGCTTTACACCTTTGCGCAACAAGATACGCCGGTCGAGATCGTGACGTTGCATGTCACCGCAGAAGGCAGTCTCCCACAACCCCGATTGACGGAGCGCGAGACGGGCGGCGCGCTGGCCGATGCCTGTACCGACCATCTGCCGATCCATTTCGAGACCGGCACACAATCGGTTCCAGTCTATGATCGGGATAAATTGTCAGCAGGGGTTACGTTCAACGGCCCTGCACTGGTCGTCCAACTCGACTCCACGGCATTGATCCATCCCGACCAGCGTGTGACCTGCGACCGGTACGGCAACTTGATCGTCGAAAACCTTTAGTCCCGCAGCAAGTTCGCTTAGGCAAAGTGCCGTTTCCAAACCGGGGCACAGGCGTCCCGCTCCGAAATGGCTCTCGTAAGCCGTTCGACCTTAGGAGTATTAACCGGACGCCAGTCATCTTGCTGCGCCCAACGGCTGACCACGGCGATGTAAAGGTCGGTCATGCTAAACCCTTCTTTTAGAAGGTAGGGGTCGCCCGAAATATTGGCCTCGACGATCTGCCAGCGGTCGCGCCAGATTCGGCGGGCATTTTCGCGCATGATTTCCGCATCGCCCGGTGGGTTTTCCACAAATCGCTCGGGATAATCATTGATCTCAACGATCGGATAAATTTCCGTCGCAACAAACATCATCCATCGCAACGCCAGGGCCGCGGCAGGCATCGCCGGCAACAGGTTCGCTTCGGGATGCAACCGTTCGAGCGCAAGCAGGATCGCAGCGCTTTCCGTCAGGACCTCCCTGCTTGGCAAGGAAAGCGCTGGCAGTTTTCGCTGCGGATTGAGAGCAGCATATTCCGGTTCGCGCTGCCGGTCTTTGCGGAGGTCGACATCACGAAACTCATAGGTCGCACCAACTTCAGCGAGTGCAAGTTCAACAATGCAAGATCCTGATCGGCGGCTTCCATAGAGAATATAGGACATGCTCCAGCTTCCTTATCTAACCCTCATTAAGGTTAGAGTAAAATTTTGCGATTTGCGAGTCAACCATTGTAACGGTTAGAATGACGGTATGAGCATCAACACTTCTCCTACCCAATTTGTTGCTGGCCGACTCTGTTTGGACTTTCTCAATACGGCTAACTGGTCCGAAGCGAGCCAGGTCATTGAGGAGAAGCTGGGTTCAGACAACGATGTCGCGGCATGGTGCCGTGCTGCCGGACTTCAAACACCAGTGGATCAGAACGAACGAGTCAGCGATATCAGGCTGTTTCGCAATTCCTTAAGGGCGATATTTTTGACCGCGCTTTCCGGTGCGGCACCAAAGAAATCCGACCTTGCACGACTCAACGAAGCGCTTGCGTCGGTGCCTCACCAAGCACTTCGCCCCTCGGCAAAAAACCAATATGGAATAACGTCGACACTCGGGCTAGCGTCCGCAGTTGCCGTCTCGGCCACGGCACTCTTAAGCCAAAATTCGGAAATCAGCCGCGTTAAAATTTGTCCCGGTGACGGGTGTGCCTGGATGTTTCTCGACGAGAGCAAAAACCGCCGCCGCACCTGGTGCTCGATGGAAACGTGCGGCAACCGCGCGAAGGCAAAACGCCACTATCAGCGGAACCGCCAGACAGCAACTTAAAATAACAGCTCTTTTAGAGGACGGCTTCCGCCATCCGCTCCAACTGCTCTCCCATCTCAGCTTCCGTTTCGACCCATTCCGGCTTCACGATCACATTGTCGGCGCCCGCATCGAGGAGCGACTGAACATGCGTTCGCTCCGGCGTTTGGCCGTAGATCGTGATGGTTATCGACTTCGGATCGCGGCCCGCCTCGTTCGCAAGCCGATCAAGCTCCTTGCGGCTTGCCTCCAATTCAGCCGGGGTCACCCGGTTCGGCAACCAGCCATCGGCGTGCGCCACGATGCGTTTCAGGACATTCTTGGCCATACCGCCAATGATGATCGGCGGGTAGGGTTTCTGAACCGGCTTCGGATAGGAACGGACCGGTGGGAAATCATAGTATTTTCCGTGATACTCCGCCTCTTCCTCCGTCCAGAGCAGTTTCATCACATCAAGCGCTTCACGGGTCTGCGTCCAGCGGCGCGGAAAATCGCCCCCCATCAGCTCGGTCTCTTCCTTGAGCCAGCCGGTCCCGATGCCGAACAGGAAACGACCGCCGCTATACAGATCGAGGGCTGATATTTCCTTTGCCAGAAGCAGCGGGTTGCGCTCCGGCACCAGCGTAATCCCCGTGCCGAGCTTGATCGTACTCGTCACCGCCGAGGCCCGGGCCAAGGCAATATAGGGCTCGGTAAAATGCGAATAGGTCCAGGGGATCTCGCCGCCCGTCGACGGAAAAGGGCTTTCGCTGTGGACCGGCACCGCCGGGTGTTCCGCGTACCAGATTGATGTGAATCCCAAATCCTCGGCTTTCTTCGCCATGAAGGCCGGGTCGATCGTGTATGCGGGCAGAGGAACGGAAGTGCCAATTGTCATGATTAAATCAACCCCAATTCATAAAAAGCCGAAATGTGCTGGCCTCAGACTCTAGTCAAGCCAAACTGTAAGCCAGCGGGCCGAAACCACCAAACGTCTCACTCATACCTGCATGCGAGATTGCGCATCCATGCGCGATTGCGCGTCAACCACGGCAAGGGCACTCATATTAACGAGACCGCGCGCCGTCACAGATGGCGTCAATATATGCGCGGGCGCCGACGCGCCGACCAAAATGGGGCCGACTGGCAGACCGTCGCCAATCGATTTGAGAAGATTAAAGGCATTGTTCGCGGCCTCCAGGTTCGGGAGAATGAGCAGATTGGCACGCCCCTTGAGTCTCGAATTCGGGAATATCCGCTCGCGGACAACCGGATCGATGGCAGCGTCCGCATGCATTTCACCCTCGACTTCCAGCTCCGGATCGGCCTCCTTCAACGCCTTAACAGCTTCCCGCATCTTGATCGACGACGCCGTATCGGCGGTACCGAAGTTGGAATGGGACAGCAGAGCGACCCGCGGCGTTTCGCCGAAACGGCGCACCGTCTCCGCACTCAATAAGGTCATCTCGACAATCTCTTCGGCTGTCGGGTTTGGCGTCACTTGCGTATCGCAAATGAAGAACGTGCCTTTTGGCAGGATAAGAATGCCCAGCGCCGAAACATCGCGCACGCTTTCCCCTTTACCAATGATGTCCATGACGTGGCGCAGGTGCCAACCGTAATTGCCGTAGGTCCCGCAAATCATGGCATCGGCTTCGCCACGTTTGAGCATCATCGCCGCAATCACCGTCGTATTGGTTCGGATAATGGTACGCGCGAGATCGGGTGAAACGCCGTGCCGCTCCATGATTTCATGGTAACCCTGCCAATAAGCTTCGTACCGCGGATCGGATTGCGGGTTCACGAGTTCAAAATCGACATCTTTTTTCAAACGGAGGCCAAGGCGTTCAAGCCGATCCGCTACAACGGCAGGCCTGCCAATCAAAATTGGTTTGGCAATGCCATCATCAACAACAACCTGTATCGCCCGCAGGACACGCTCATCTTCCCCTTCAGCATAGACCAAACGCTGCGGCACCTGACGCGCCCGCTCGATGACCGGTTTCATCAGCATGCCGGAGCGGAATACAAACCGTTCCAATCTGTTTCGGTACGCCTCGAAATCCTCGATCGGACGCGTCGCAACGCCGCTGTCCATGGCTGCACGCGCCACGGCCGGCGCAATTTCGACGATGAGCCGAAGATCGAATGGTTTTGGAATGAGATATTCCGGGCCGAATTTCAGGTCGTCATTTTGATAGGCCATGGCAACAACTTCTGAGCTTTCCGCCATTGCCAGCCCCGCAATTGCCTTCACGGCCGCCTGCTTCATTTCCTCATTGATGGTCGTCGCGCCGACATCCAAAGCGCCCCGGAAAATGAACGGGAAACACAGAACATTATTCACCTGATTGGGGAAGTCGGAACGACCCGTAGCGATGATCGCATCCGGCGCCGCGGCGCGAGCATCACTCGGTTCGATTTCAGGATTAGGGTTTGCGAGCGCCATGATTAACGGTTTTTCCCCCATGCGCTTAACCATGTCGCCTGTCAGAACCCCTGGCGCCGAAAGCCCGAGAAAGACGTCCGCGCCGTCGATCACTTCATCTAAGGTCCGCGCTTCAGTATCCTGTGCATAAGCTTCCTTATAGGGATCCATTTCTTCATTTCGTCCGGCATGAACCACCCCTAACCGGTCAACCAGCGTGATATTCTCACGTCGCACCCCTAAACCGACCAGAAGATTGAGGCATGCGATCCCGGCCGCGCCACCGCCCGTGGATACCAGCTTTATGTCCTCGAACCTTTTGCCAACGAGGCGCATTCCGTTCAGCACGGCCGCAGATGCGACGATGGCGGTACCATGTTGGTCGTCGTGGAATACGGGAATGTTCATGCGCGCTCGGCATTCCCGCTCGACAATGAAACATTCCGGCGCCTTGATGTCCTCCAGATTGATCGCGCCGAAGGTCGGTTCCAGGCTGGTGATGACATCGACCATCTTTTCGGGATCGTTCTGGTCGATCTCTATGTCGAACACATCGATGCCCGCGAACTTTTTAAACAAGACTGCCTTGCCTTCCATAACCGGTTTGGATGCAAGGGGGCCGATCGCGCCGAGACCCAGAACCGCCGTGCCATTGGTGATGACGGCAACGAGGTTCTGTCGGGCGGTCAATGTTGCAACTTCCGCGGGATCTTCAGCAATGGCTTCGCAGGCTGCGGCAACGCCCGGAGAATAGGCTAACGCCAAATCGCGCTGATTTCCCAGAGGCTTTGTAGCGACGACAGAGAGTTTCCCGGGTACTGGATTGCGATGATAATCCAGTGCCATCTGCTTCAAGGTATCGTTCGACATACTATCTCCGCTCCCTACATCCCATACAGGAAGGCGGAACTGGTGCCTCCTCCCACG
>JAJFJB010000151.1 GCA_021774435.1 Alphaproteobacteria bacterium | reverse complement strand
CCTGGTCAACAACGCCGGTGCCATCCCCGCCGGCGATATCGAAATGGTCGACGAGGCGACCTGGCGCGAAGCCTGGGACCTGAAAGTGTTCGGCTATATCAATATCAGCCGCATCATCTATCCGGCCATGTGCAAGCGTGGCAGCGGCGTCATCGTTAATGTGCTGGGCAATGCCGCGGTTCGGCCAAGCCCCAATTACGTCGCCGGTGCAGCGGGCAATTCGAGCCTGGTCGGGTTCACGAAGGCGCTCGGCCGGGAAAGCTATGACAAAGGTGTCCGGGTCGTCGGGATCCACCCCGGTCCGATCGAAACCGAGCGGCTTGTAACCCTGCAAAAAGTCCATGCGAAGATAAATCTGGGTGACGAAAACCGTTGGCGCGAACTGATGAGCGACGGCCCCGGCGGCCGTGTCGGCACCTCGGAAGAATGTGCCAATGTGGTCGCCTTCCTGGCGTCGGACAAGGCGAGTTGGGTGAACGGTGTGGTGTTCTCTGTCGATGGTGGAGGCAGCTTGCGGTAGCACTTTTTTACTGCAGCCAAAGAAGAAGCGATGGCGCCGCACCCCCTCCTCAATCCTCCCCCCTCAAAAGGGGGAGGAGGGAAGATAGGTGATGTTCATAGCAAATTTCCCTTCCCCCTTGAGGGGGGAAGGTTAGGATGGGGGTGGAAACGACTAACGCACAAAGTTTGTGCCATTGCTCAAACTTAATAGGCTAAACAGGATGCCAAAAGTTTTATCCGAAGCAGAAGTCGAGCATTTTCACGAGCAGGGCTTCCTGTCGCCCGTCCCGGTTTTGTCACCGGACGAGGTCGCGTATTTCCGGGGCTGCCTGGAAAGCTTCGAAGCCAAATATCCGGACGATGTCAGGAAGCTTAAAAGCAAATCGCATCTTCTGTGCCCCTGGGTCGAAGAGATCGCCCGCCACCCGGGTGTGCTCGACATCTATGAGGACCTGATCGGACCGAACATTCTCTGCTACAGCATGGCCTTCCGCACCAAGAACCCGGACGGTAAGACTCACGCCGGCTGGCATCAGGACGGCGCCTACAATCCGATCGAGCCGATTCTGGTGATCGGCGGGTTGGCGCTCGCGGACTGCACCGTGGCGCATGGCTGTCTGAAGGTCATCCCCGGCACACACAAGACCGGCGTCCTGCCGCACGAAGATACGGGCAACCCGGACAGCATCCTGTCGCGCGGGCAATACATCACCGCCGACCTCGACGAATCGAAGGCGGTCGATATCGAGCTCAAAGCCGGAGAAATCGGCCTGTTCAACGCCGGGATCATTCACAGTTCGGGCATCAACGTCAGCGACGAACGCCGCCTGATACTGCTGGTCGAGATGATGCCGACCCACACGGAAGTCCGGGCGCACCGCGATTCCGCGATGCTTGTACGTGGTACCGACACCTATGGTCACGTCGATATCGACCCGTCGCCGAAAGTCGAATTCGGCGAAGCGGAACTGGCAGCCTGGCGCAACACAACCAGGAAGACCGGCAAGAACGTCTTCGCCAACAGCCCGCTCGCCCCGACCGAAGTCTATGGCGGTGAGGAAGCAAACCGCTAAGGAACGTCAAAGATGGACCTGCAGTTAAATGGCAAGACGGCCCTGGTAACCGGCGGCAGCATCGGGCTGGGCCGCGCGATTGCGAAAAGCCTCGCCGAAGAAGGCTGTCAATTGGCTATACTCGCGCGCCGCGAAGCGCACCTTATCGAAGCCGCGGACGCCATTGCCGCGAATGGGTACGAACGGCCCCTAATCATCGTCGAGGACATTACATCCGATGGCATGCAGGACCAGATCAAGGCGCAGGTCGAGAGTCAGTTCGGCCGCCTGGACATCCTGATCAACAATGCCGGCGGGTCGCGGCCCATGGCGGGCCTCGGCACGGAGGAAGAATGGGCTGAGGCGATGTTGCTGAACTATATCGCCGGCCGGCGCCTAACCCACGCCTTCATCCCGTCGATGCGCGCGCACAAATTCGGGCGGGTCGTTAACATCACCGGGGGCGACGAACCCGCACCGATGAATGCGGCGGTGCCGCCGAACGGCGCGGTGCACCTCTGGGCCAAGGCGCTTTCCCGCGAAGTCGGCGCGGACGGCGTTACCGTCAATTCGATCCCGCCGGGACGCATCCATTCCGAACAGATCGACGAACGCCTGTTGCCGACCGAAGCGGCGCAACAGGCCTGGGTCGCGGAAAATTGCCCGGCGGGCTATATCGGCGAACCGGAAGATCTGGCCGTGCTGGTCGCCTTCCTCTGTTCGCCGCGCGCCCGCTATATCAACGGTCAGGTCATTCATGTCGATGGGGGAGCCAGACGCTATGCCCACTAACCGAAGCCCGGAATTGCAGCATTTCATCGATAGCGTGGAAAACGCCATCCTGACAAGCGACGGGCTGCCGAATGAAGCGCGCACCGTGGCCGGCCATATCTATGGCGCGCTGGCCAACGAAGAAGGCGACCACAAGCCGAACGAACCGAAACGCCAGCCTGTCTGCGATCATCTCTCCGCCGCCTATGAAAACGCGCGCAAGGGCCCCGATGCCGCCGAGCAACTCGGCACCGCGTTCGCCGCCATCGAACCGATGCTGTCGTGGAATCCGAAGCCGACCGACGATCCCGCCTTTCGGACCAATCATGCCAATGCCGTGATCGTCGGGGTCGACGGGATCGAACAACGCTACGACGCCCGCATCGGCGTCAGCCTCGTCGCCCCGGACACGATCTACCCGGATCACAACCACCCACCGCAGGAAATCTACGCCGTGCTCTCCGACGGCGCCTGGCGCCAGAACGACGGCCCCTGGCGCAAGCCGGGCCTCGGCGGCTGGGTCTACAACCCCGCCAACATCACCCACGCCATGCGCGCGTACGACACGCCGCTACTGGCGATTTGGAGTTTGTGGGTTAAGGGCTAGGCTGGTCCTTCCCGGTTATTAAGGAAACACATGCCTACCATCGTCATCCAACGGCAGCGGTTGTACCGCCTTCACAGCACCAACACCAAGCGGTTCATAAAGATGAGGAAATAGGGCGCCACCCCGCGACTCCTCCCAACGCAAGTCTCCCGTCAGCTTCTCCGTATCCACCGTGACCAGCACCAAACCTGTCTGCCCCGCGAAATGCTTGCGCGCAGTTTCCTCGGCCTGCTCCGCAGTTGAGAAATGGATGAAGCCGTCGGCCTTGTCGACGTTGCTACCGATGAACTGGCCCAGGCGTTCGGCATCGCGCCATTCCCCTTCGGTGCAAATCTTGTAGATCAACGGCATGGCGCAACGCTCCTCTCCATCTGTCAGTCGTCCCCACCTTCCTCTTCCGGGACATCGGCGCGCATTTCGGCAAACACATCCTTGGCGATAATCATCGCCTCGCGCACCGAGGGCACGCCAATATAGCCACCGGTGTGCAGCAACGCCTCCGTCAATTCGTCCTCGGTCCAGCCCTGCCCGCGCGCCATTTTCAGATGTAGTTCCAACTCTGGCCAGCGACCCGTCGCCGTGTCAGTGATCACGCAGATAAGCGACCGTGTTTTCGTGTCGAGACCAGGACGCGTCCAGAGCAGACCGAACACGGCCTCTCTCGCATAATCGCCGAACTTCTCCATGATCGGATCGTTGTAAATCGTCGACGCCATGCCATCGGCTAGTTTGTCGCCCATCAACTTTTGGCGGATTTCACTACCCTTTTTATATGCTTCGCTTCGGGACATATTCTTTCCTCCATTTTTAGATTGAGGCTGCAGCCTAAACACCGAAATCGTGCCGGCCAAACCGGGATGCGGATTCCGCTTGATTACACCCCTCGATGGCGCGCACACTTTGTCTTTCCGCCGTCCAATGCTTGAGGATTTCCACGATGTCGAATACTGCCGAAGTCGCGAACAACGCCGAGGCCGCCCTGAACGAACGGGACATGGCCCACTTGATCCACCCGCTGCACAACCGCGCGGCACAAGGCAGCGGCAAGGTATGGACGGGCGGCGAAGGCGCCTTCCTCACCGACGCCAATGGCGACCGCTATATCGATGGGCTGAGCGGCCTCTGGAACAACACGGCTGGCAATGGCCGTAGCGAACTGGCGGATGCCGGTGCCAAACAGCTCACAGAAATGGGCTACGCCTCGGGCTATGCGGGCAGTTCCAATCCCCAGGCCATCGAGCTGGCAGAGCGGCTCGCCAAGATCACCTATTCCAACATCAACCATTTCTATTTTACGTCGGGCGGCGGCGAATCGACCGACACGAATATCAAGATGGCGCGCTATTACTGGAAGCTGAAAGGCAAGCCGGAGAAGACCAAATGCATCTCCCGCATTTGGGGCTATCATGGCGTCACCCTAGCGGCGATGAGCGCAACCGGCATCGATGCCTACTGGCCGATGTTCGAGCCCCGCGTGCCCGGCTTCATTCATATTCCAGGACCCTACCCCTATCTTTACGAAGCGCCCGCCGGTGAAAGCCAGGGCGTCGCGGCCGCAAACGAGCTGGAGAAGGCCATTCTTGAGGCTGGGCCTGAAACGGTGGCGATGTTCATCGCCGAACCGGTGCAAGGCGCGGGCGGTGTCATCGTCCCGCAGGATGATTACTTTCCGCGAATTCGCGAAATCTGCGACAAATACGAGGTGCTTTTGGTTTCGGACGAGGTCATCACCGGCTTCGGCCGCACCGGCACAATGTTCGGGCTGGAACATTGGGGCGTGAAACCCGACCTGATTCAGTTCGCCAAGGCGATTACCTCGGGCTACTTCCCTCTCGGTGGCATCGGCGTCAGCGACGAAATAGCCAAAACCATGGATGACAGCGGTAAGCCCTTCATGCACGCCTATACCTACAGCGCCCATCCGGTGGGCTGCGCCATTGCGAATGCGATGCTCGGCGTTATCGAGAAGGAAGACTTCCCCGGCCAGGCCGCGGACAAGGGTAAACGCCTGCTGAACGGGCTCAAGGATGCGCTCGGCGATCATCCGAATGTCGGCGATATTCGCGGCCTCGGCATGATGTGTGGCGTCGAATATGTGAAGGACCGTTCAACCAAGGAAATGTTCGACGGCGCCGATGGCGTTGGGGCAAAAATCCATAACGAAACCATGGCGCGGGGCATGTTCAGCCGCGTACGCGGCGACGTCTATTGCCTCGCGCCGCCGATCGTCACGGGCGAAGAAACGGTCGACCAGATCGTGGACATCATGGCCGAGTCAACCAAGGCCGTGCTGGGCTAGCGGTTTCGATCAGACAGCGCTTCCAACAGGCCCGCAAACAAACGAGCGCGGGGTACCAGGGAGGACACCAACAGATGTTCGTGCTTGGTGTGGACGCCGTCACCACAGACGCCGAGCCCATCAAGGGTCGGGATGCCCAGGGCACCGGTGAAGTTTCCGTCACTGCCGCCGCCAAACTGACCATGACCGAGTTCCAGCCCGACCTCCCGCGCGACGCGCTGGGCGACTTCCAGAAGTTCGAGCGTCGCCTCATGCGCCTTGAATAGTGGGCGGACAACCCCAGGCTCAACTTCCAGACGGACTTCCGGATCGGGCGAGGTGAGTGAGCCCATCCGTTGCTGGACTTCTTCGTAGTCCGCCGGCGTCGGCGCGACGCACAATACTTCGGCATGGCATTCGGTCGGAATAACGTTGACGAAGGTACCGCCATTCACGACACCAACCCGGAACGTCATTTCCCGCTCGATATCGCTGAAACTTTCTACCTGCGTGATCAACTGCGCCATCACGCTGACCGCGCTGCGCCCCATCCCCTTTGCAACCCCGGCATGCGCCGGACGGCCATAGGTGTGCAGCTTGTAGCGCAAGAAGGCGTGCCGGCCGGTCACGAATTTGCCTGGCTTTCCCGGTTCCGGGACTAAGACATAACGGTTTGCGCGGGCTTCCGTCTCAATCAAAGCGCGAGTGGAAGGACTGCCGATCTCCTCGTCCGGGATGAATAGAAAGGTGACAGGAAGGGAGAGCCGCCGCCGCGCTGCGATCACCTTCTCCATTGCATGCACGGCAAGATACATACCACCCTTCATATCGAGCACACCCGGCCCGAAGAGTTGATCGCCGTCCCGCCGGATCGCCAGCGTCTCTGCCAAAGTACCGACAAGATGCACAGTGTCGAGATGGCCGAGAACGAGAATGCCCGGCCCCTCACCCCATCCGAACTGCGCGCGGACAGCATCGCCATACCCATCCGTACCTGAGATGCGTTCAACCGTCGCACCGAGCGCGGTCATCGACCGCTCGGCCAAATCCATCATGCGGTTCACGGCGGCGGCATCAAAGCTCGGACTTTCGATGCTGGCCCATTCGGCAATGCCCGCCGCAATTTCCTCGGCGTCGAAGGCAGAATCATAGGTACTCATTTGCGCCCTAAACGATTTCCGAAAGACCGAACATATCGCGCAGAGCGCGCGCGCCAGGCGGTGTGATTTCCAGCGCCCGCGTCCCATTGCGCCGCCGGACGAAACCATTCTCAAAGTAATGGGTGCAAATTGCCGCTCCGAGCTTTCCCGCGATATGCGGCCGCCGCTCGCTCCAATCCAGGCAGGGACGGCAGACGGGGCGTGACGATTTTCGTTTCCTTGGTTGTGAGTCCGTAACCTCAATGCCGCGTTCACGGAGAAATTCCGTCCCGCTTTCGGTCAGCAACCCCGACTCGCTATCGAGCTCGACGACCCCTTCCTCGACAAGCCGGTCGGCGATAGCGACACCGAGACGCCCAGCAAAATGATCGTAGCAGGTCCGCGCCCGCTGCATCGCCGCATCACGAGGCCCCGTGACTAGCTTCCGTTTCGGCGTGGCATCACCGGTTGACGCGATTTGCATGATGCCTTCGAGCATGCGTGCCACTTCCGGCCTGGCGAGCCGATGGTAGCGATGCCGGCCCTGCTTCTGTACCTCGACAAGATTGGCGGATGTCAGGCGGGCAAGATGGCTGCTGGCAGTTTGCGGTGTCACCCCAGCAATGCGGGACAGTTCCGTCGCCGTCAGAGCGCGCCCATCCATCAATGCGCCCAGAATGGCGGCGCGGGCCGGTTCGCCGACGAGCATGCCAATTTCTGCGATTTGATTTGTGCTGACCATATGACTCTTCCTCCAGCCACAACCCTAACAGAAAAGAACCTGCAATGCTTCGATGCGGGTCGAAGCATGCCCTGCGGAAAAAGA
>JAJFJB010000016.1 GCA_021774435.1 Alphaproteobacteria bacterium | reverse complement strand
GACCTTAATGCCACCGAGGATGGCTTCACTCATTTTCTTAACCCTCTGCATGCAAACAGCCCCGCGCGACGGCGTGCCGGCCGGGCTTCTTCCGTCAACAGTTTAGAGCATGAGCCTTTTTTGGCGAGGGTCAGTTTAACTTACGTTGCAGTGAGGCACATCCAAAGACGGGTTATCCTCCGCAACATTCTCGTCTTTCGACAAGCCCAGGATATGCGAGATGTAATGGCCGAGATAGGTCGTTTTGCCGCCCGTATCGGGAAGGGTGCACGATAAGGGCTCTGACCCTTTTTTTCCTTATATCGTTGCCACCTGGTACTCATTTAAACCGACAACCCATTCCCGGCGCCGGCGAACGGCGTTGGCCTGACACGCCGAACGGTGCTAGGTCGTTAATGTTGCGAGTTTAAACCATTTCGCATTCGACGGCGCCGACGCCCTAGGAGAAAAATCACGCCTAAACCCGGGAGAACAGTGAAAAAACTCGCTGGTTCCGGGACTGACCTGAATTTGAGCTTTCTCCTGCGTCGTTCTTCGTCTTCATCCTCATCATCGGCGCCAGCGCCAGAGATAGTGAGTTCTGTATTGAACCGCGACACAAGATCGAACTCCGTAATGCCAGACGGCAACGGAATTTCAATCCCGTCAGTTTCGAAGGGACTTAAAAACGGTTGAACGTCGACCGGCCCGCTTATGAGAAGATCGTCCCGGCCATCTGTGTCGTGGAGTCGCGTGAACGTCAAATCGTCCAGCGGTAAATTTGCCGTCAAACCAACAGCCCACTGACCCAGCAATTCTCTGGTAAGTACCGCAGCAATTCCCTTTCTAGCGCTGAAAAAACATTGGTCTGGATCGGGAAGTAGCGCTTCACCCGCAGCGGGTGAGAAGCTCTCTGTCGCGCATATATCCATGGTGACACGGACAGTCGTCTCATTATCGAGGCTAACGACCATCTGCTCTATGGTAATTTCAGGCCTTATAATAGGGTTGGGCGTGCTCAGATCAGAGCGGTTGAGCGTATTGGACTGAGAGAGAAATTTCATCCTCTGATGGAGACCCGCAAAAGAAAAGCCTTCGCCCTGAATGACGCTTTCGTCTTGCGGGCCCAATTTTGAAGGGTCAAACACGATTTTGCCTCGTCCGTCCGCGACCGCAGTCGCAGTGGACGTTGTCTTGAGTTCACTCCCTCGGTTGCCGACCGCGTGCGCGACGGCTGTCTCACTTAGCGTGAACCACCCGCCAAGCCGCTGCGGGTCTCCGTCGGAGTCGAAGCGGGGATTTGGGTCACTAACCTCTCGCGAGTCCGCTTTCGAAAACGCAGACACTTCCACGCCTCGTGTAAAAAGGCCTATGGACCACCCTGCGGCGGCTGACGCGCCAGCGAGGCCAACCTGAGGAGCAGCCCAAGTCACCTCTGGTCCGGGCAGGACTGCGGCTAGGATTGGCGTTCCGAAGGCAGACCCCAAATTTAGAAATGAGGCTGCGATCACAGTTGCAAACCCGAAAGCCGAACGCGTTCCGGATATTCTTCCGTTCTGGTTTAACACTGTTTTCCCTCCACTATCGAACGTTGCTCGATGGGTAAAATTCCCGATGCAGATTCCCCAGCATGCAGAGATCTGTGAAATTGTTTCCAAAAATTCCGAGTTACGGCTCCAACAGGCGGAAATGGTCAGTTCGTCAACGCCATGTTGCCCCTTGCGAGATGGAACCCAACTTGGGAAAATTACGCTGCCTATGGTTGATTGTTAATACGTAATACTACGTAAGAATCAGGAAAATAAACGGAACCAGAGCTCTTATGGCTCTATCAGTATCTAGCAGCGGGATTGGCCGGGCCGGATAAAAAGATAGCGGATTGCGGCAAGCCGGGTCAGCTTTTGCGGGATTTCGCGGGCCTATTCCATCTGCTATTGGAAACAAATGCCGATAGGAGCGGTGGTGACGAGCTCTTTGTTGCCGCTTTCAACTCCCATTCAGACCTGGTGAGCGGCAACCTGGGAGGCAACGCTTTCTCCCAAATCAACGTGGGATCGGGCTTCGACGTCGGCGGATTGGTCTTTGAAACGGAGGACGTTCAAGTTCAACGGGTTCCGAAACTTGGCACTTTGGCTTTGATCGCACTAGGCCTCGCGGGTGTCTGCATTACACAACGCCCGCGAGGCCGTCGCGCAACAGAGTGACATTCTTGCTCTGCAAAAACAGTGACAGTTCTGAATTGTTGCAACAACCCGCATAATTCACCAGTGATCTGGTGCGCAATGCATGGCGCTTTGTCTACAACGAAATCGAGCATCCCCGCTTAATAGGGCCGCACGTGCGGAACCGCTTTAGTAAGGTTTCGTCCCGATAATCACCGTCCGATGCAGCAATCGCCGATCCCTACCAACTTCGTAGTTCGGTCGGGCGCGGTGCAGGAGGCAGCGGTTGTCCCACATTGTGTAGTCGCCTTGCCGCCATTGATGCGTATAGGTGAATTTCGGCTGCGTCGTATGCTCGGTCAGCTCTTCCAGCAGTGCATCGCTTTCGTCTTTCGGTAGGCCGACGATATGGGACACGTGATGGCCGAGATAGATCGTCTTGTCGCCCGTGTCCGGGTGGGTGCGGACCAGGGGATGGGTGACCGGTGGCCGTTCGCGTTTCTGCTCTTCGCTGGGCGGTGGCGCGCCGACATTGCGGCGGCTGGCTTCCCAGCTGTGTTCGACCTGCATATCGGCGATACGTTCCTTCATTGCCGGTGACAGCGAAGCATAGCCCATGCGCGTGTTGGCGAACTGCGTGTCGCCACCCTTCGGCGGAATCTCCTTGGCGTGCAGCATCGACATCAGCGACGGGATCGCGTGATAGGATTTGTCGGTATGCCAGTGGTAGTTGCCCTTGGCGACGGTCTTTTCCGTCGGATTGCCGTCGGCGTCCAGATTCGTCACCGTGTGCACGATGGGGAAAGGTGTACCATCTGCCAGCCGCCCGACATGGTGCTCGAGCGTGCCGAAATTCAGGCTGAATTGGTGCTGTTCGTCTTTGGTAAGGTCCTGACCGCGAAAGACGAGAACATGAAACTCCAGAAACGCCCGCATGATCGCGTCTTTGAGCGTGTCGCTGACCGGCTGTTTCAGGTCGACACCAAAAATTTCAGCGCCCGCGACATCGCTGATACGCCGTATGTCGAAGGGGTAGGGCGCTGACGTAGCGCTGGTTTCGGGGCTGGAAGCAAGCTGCATGATCGCTCTCCTGGTCTCAGTTTCGGCTCTAAAAGGGAACGGTGCCGATAATCACGGTGCGCTGCAGAACCCGGCGCTCCTTTGCCATCGCATAGTTCGTGTTGCCACGGTGCATCAACGAGCGATTGTCCCACATCACAAGGTCGCCCACGCGCCATTGATGATCGTAGCGGAATTTTGGCTGCGTCGCGAAATCCATCAGCTCTTCCATTAAGGCATCGCTTTCGGCGCGCGTCATGCCGTGGAAGAAATCGATGTGAGTGCCGATATAGAGCGCCTTGGTTCCCGTATCGGGGTGCGTGCGGACGACCGGATGGGTCACCGGCGGGCGTTCGCGGATCTGGTCGGGTGTCGCGGGTGTCTCGCCGACATTGCGGCGGTTCGCTTCCCAACTGTGTTCCGCAGTAAGGCCATCGACCCGGGCTCTTAATTCGGGCGGCAGCGATTCATAGACGAGCCGCATATTCACGAATTGTGTCTCGCCGCCCTCGGACGGCACCTCAAGTCCATGCAGCATCGTTATTGCGGACGGTTTTGCATGGTAGGACTTGTCGGTATGCCAGTGATTGGGACCTCGATTGACCGACTTCGGGACTAGTTTGCCGTCCGGGTCGACATTTGTGATGTTGTTGATGATCGGATAGCGCTTGCCGTTGCGGAGCCGCCCGACATGGCTTTCCAACTCGCCGTAATTCTCCGCAAAGCGTCCTTGTTCTTCCTTGGTCAAGGACTGGTTGCGGAATACCAGGACACAGTGCTCGAGCAAGGCAGCGTAGATCGCATCCTTGGTTGCAGAATCGAGCGGTTGCGAAAGATCGATGCCGCTGACTTCCGCCCCAAGAACGTCGCCGATAGGCGCAACGGAGAAAGGGTAGGGATTGGATGGCGTTTGCGACGGGCTGTCGTCGGAGGCTATCTGCATCGTTTCCTCTAATATTCTGTTCTAGTAAGGCACGGTTCCGATGATAACCGTGCGGTGCAGCACGCGCCGCTCGGTCGCCGCGTCGTAATTCGGGCGCGCCCTGTGCAGCAGGCAGCGATTGTCCCACATGACATAATCGCCTTTGCGCCATTCATGGGTATAGACAAGTTCCGGTTTGGTCGTGTGCTCCAAAAGTTCGGCGAGCAATGCCTGGCTTTCTTTGCCGGGCAAGTCGTGGATGTGCGATACGTGCATGCCGAGATAGATGATTTTGTCTTTCGTATCGGGATGAGTCCGCACCAGCGGATGGGTAACCGGGGGACGCTCTTTCTTTTGCTCTTCCGTCGCCGGCGCCGCGTTCGTGTTGCGCCGGCTCGCTTCCCAACTGTGCTCCGCCTTCATATCGGCGATGCGGGTTTTCAGTTCTGCGGACAATGTCTCGTAGCCACTGCGCGTGTTGGCAAACTGCGTATCGCCGCCTTTTTCAGGGACTTCGACGGCGTGCAGCATGGTCATCAGGGACGGCACCGCGTGATAGGATTTGTCCGTATGCCAATAGTAGTTGCCTTTTGGCATGGATTGCGGAGCCGGTTTGTCGTCCGGACCCAAGTTCGTGACGGTATGAACAATATGATATTGCTCGCCGCTGGGGTGGCGGCCGACATGGCTTTCGAGGGTGCCGAAATATTTGCTAAAGCGCTCTTGTTCGTCCTTGCTGAGCGATTGGTCGCGAAACACCAAAACATGGTGTTCCAGAAAGGCACGCAGGATCGCATCTTTAGTAGCGTCGTCGATG
>JAJFJB010000150.1 GCA_021774435.1 Alphaproteobacteria bacterium | reverse complement strand
CGTTGATGATCGGCCCAATGCGGTTTTAGCCCGCCTGTCCCGTCCAAATTTGCCGAACCGAAAGATACTTCGTGCGCGTAACCTGAAGCCGGAATCTATTCGGTCACCCAAGCAACAGCTTGCGCAAACAGTTGCATTTCGGAGAAGCGGTTCAACACAAAAAAGTGCCGCGAAAAGGCATCAAACGACGCCCCAGGCCAAAAGAATTGCGAAGCGAAAAAACGAAATTCTGAAAAACATTCAATCGGATTTCGATGTAAAGCTTAACCCAAGCGCCGTTCCCAACAGACCTCGTTTCGAAATTCGCGCTTTTTCGGATGTAAAGGAACTCGATCCGCTCATTGTCGCGGCGGCAAAAAAGCATGGGGTGGACCCCGATCTCGTCAGATCGGTCGTGTATCTGGAGACGGCAGGTGGCTGGTATGACGGCTTTATCGCACCCTTTGAGGCCAATGATACAATCAGGCCAATGAATATCCATGCGGAGGAATGGAAAGGGCTAGGGTATAGCCGGGAGGATTTGAAAGACCCGCGCAACAATATCGACGCAGGCGTTCGGATACTGAAAGCAATTCAGGACCGTGTCCGTAATCCGACAATCGAGAAAATTGGCAGCGTCTATAATTATTTGGGCGCAACGGTTGTGAACGATTACGGCAAATCGATTGCCAAGTTCTATCGAGAAAAACCATGGCGAAAATAAACGTTCGCGTTCGTTCCTTAGCCGCGAAAATTATTGCCCTGGTGGGGCTCGTCAATGGAACGCTCGTCGCGTTATTTATTGGCTTTGTTGCCCGCAGTCATGATCCAATGCAGGAGTTTTCGAGCGACTTTGGACAATTACTCTTGGTAATGTTCTCTTGGTTCGTTCCCTTTGCTGCGCCGTTTCTCGTAATCGCGGTCATTGTCGAAATTGCGTGCCGATTTCGACAGCGCCGGCGTGCTTCAGACAACCTTCGAAAACCACTTCCAGTAAATAGACAGACAGATGGAAGCGCTGTTTTGAAATTTGGGACCCTTGGCGGTGAAGACAGCAACCATGCTTTAGTCTTGAAACGCTATTTAACCGCACGAAGTATCGAGAATTCGGAAGTTACTCTATTCGCAGGCTTCGATGAGGCATTTGATGCGTTGGCGTGTGGTCAACTCGACTTTGTGTTGCAAGTGTCTGTGCATCCCGATCATACGGAATGTGTGGCGCGCTATGTCGGTCGGGCTTTTATCATTGATACCTTCATCGCCTCCTCAAAACCGCTAGGTATTCTAACACGCCGCGACGTCGAAAAGCCCAAGACAATCGCGCTTCAACCAGCGACCCGCCACTACGCCGACCTCGGCGCTTGGGACAAACAAATTGATGAAGCATCCATCAGCACGGTCGCGGCGGGCCTTTTATCTGGAAAATATGATTCCGGAATAGCCGCGATTGAAGTACTGGAGCAATATCCTGATCGTTTTAGGCTCCAACTCGATATTGGTCCCATTCAGGACGCGTGGCTTCTCTTTGGGCGCGAGCCTGTGACAACTAATGAAATTTTTCTGTGGCCGGAAAGTCCGGTGCGGCGCCTTTTATCGTACTGAAGTGACTGAGCCGTAGAGCTGCACGCCGGAATATAACAAAGAATTATCAATTAGTTATCCTGATTCTGTCCGGCCGGACTGTTCTGCTGCGCCAAATATCTATAAATAATATTATTATACTCATTAAGAGTATTATATAATGCTCCGTACGAGAATAAACTGGCTTTCCGAGCACTGAAGATTAGGAAGGATAATCTGATGCCTGTTGCCTTAGATTTCACGCCGCAAATCGCTGCCGTCACCGCGCCGCTCTAT
Source organism: Alphaproteobacteria bacterium (assembly GCA_021774435.1). GTDB lineage: Bacteria > Pseudomonadota > Alphaproteobacteria > UBA8366. Next base: position 2,780 of record JAJFJB010000150.1, on the reverse strand, counting down.
ACCAAGGTCGAGCGCATTATTCCTGAGATCGAATGGCCAGTATTCGCGCCCAAGATTGCCGCGATCAACGCACTGAAGAAGGAACGCGACGCGATTATCCTGGCGCATAACTATCAGACGCCAGAGATTTATCACTGTGTCGCCGATTTCGTTGGCGATTCACTCGCCCTCGCCCGCAAGGGGGCAAGTGTCGATGCCTCAGTCATCGTGATGGCGGGCGTTCACTTCATGGCGGAAACGGCGAAATTGCTGAACCCTGAAAAGACCGTTCTCATACCCGATATGAAGGCGGGTTGCTCGTTGGCCGAATCGATCACCGGTGCGGATATCCGCCGCATGCGCGAGCGGCATCCTGGCGCACCGGTCGTTACCTATGTCAACACGTCGGCTGAGGTGAAAGCGGAATCGGATATCTGTTGCACGTCCGGTAACGCCGTCGAAGTGGTGGAATCGCTTGGCGTCGACAAGGTCATCTTCCTACCGGACGAGTATCTGGCCCTGCATGTTGCGACGCAGACCGACGTCGAGATCATTCCTTGGACCACCGGCCATTGTGAGGTGCATGAACGTTTCACCGGCGCGGAAGTCGAGGCGTATCGCCGCGACGTCGAGGGGTTGATCGTCCTCGCCCATCCGGAATGCCCGCCTGACGTGCTTGAAGCCGCGGATTTTGTCGGTTCGACGGCCGGCATGGCCAACTACGTCAAGGATGTGCAGCCGCAGCGCGTCCTGATGATGACCGAGTGCTCGATGAGCGATAACGTCTCCGCCGAGAACCCGGACGTCGATTTCGTGAAGCCGTGCAATCTATGCCCGCACATGAAGCGGATCACGTTGGACAATATTCTTACGTCGCTGGAAACACTGGAACCGCGTGTCGAGATCGACCCGGAGATTGCCGCAAAGGCGCGGGTCGCCGTTGAACGGATGGTGGCGGTCGGCTGAATAGTTAGAGTTCGAAGAACGCCGTCTCCTTTTCCCCCTGAAGGAAGACGTCGAATCCGAACTCGCGGGGTGGCCCGGATGTAAGCTCTTTAGCAATGAGCGTCGTTCGGGCCTTCTCGTCTGTGATGCCCGTCAATACAGGGTCTTCGGCGTTTGAGTCTTCGCCTGGAAAATAGATTCGGGTCGTGACGCGCTTCAGGAGTCCGCTGCTGAACAACGACAGGCTGATATGGGGCGCCTGCCAGGCGTTCCCTTTCCCCGGAACGGCACCCGGGAGGACGGTCGTGAACGTATAACAGCCATCGCTGTCGGTAATCGTGCGTCCGAACCCCGTAAAATTTGCGTCGCGTTCGTCGCCATATTGACCCGCGGCGTCGGCCTGCCAGATTTCCACCAGGACGCTGGAACATGCGGCGCCATCGCCGTCGAAAACACGCCCGCGTAATTCGATAATGTCGCCACCGGCCTGTGCGCCGCCCGTTTTCCGATGCGTGAGGTCGTTGTCCCCCTGGCGCATTAACGCGGTGTTGAAGAAGGGGCCAATTGTCTGCGATCCGGTTCGTCTTAAAGTCATCTTGTTCGCTTTCCCACCTTTTCGAATGTGCCGTGACGGCCGGAGCCGGCGGCGAACCGGGCGGCGCCGGTTTGTGCTTCCTGCGCCTTGGCGCTTTGCGCAAGGCGGTTTTCTTCCAAAACGGCGTCATCGAGCGACAGCGCCGTTTGTGCGTATGCCGAGGCCCTGTCGGATAGCATTGCGATCTGCGGGAAGTCCGCCACGCGTGCGGCCAGGGCTTCCGCCTCGGCGCGTGTCTGACCTGTCGCGACAACATAGTTTGCGAGCCCCATTTGTTTGGCTTCCGCCGCGCCAATGGCCCGCCCTGTCAGCAGCATGTCGAGAGCGTTGCTCATCCCGACGAGACGCGGTAGGCGCACGGTCGTGCCGTCGCTCATGGGAACGCCCCAGCGCCTCGAGAAAACACCGAAAACGGCTGTCTCGTCCACGACGCGCAGATCACAAAAAAGCGCGACGCCGAGCCCGCCGGCGCAGGCGTGCCCCTCGACGGCCGCAATGATCGGTTTGGAGAGCGGGGCGCGCAACGTTCCGTTCTCGCTGCCGGCCCAGGCTTCGTAATCCGCGCCATGCGACATTTCTTTCAGGTCCGCCCCGGCACAAAACGCGCCCCCCGCGCCAGTCAGGACGGCTGCGCGAGCGTCGTCATCAGTATCGAATTTACGGAAGGCGTCACCCAATTGCTCTATTGCTTCGTTGTCGAGCGCGTTTCGGACTTCCGGGCGGTTCATGATGATGGTCGTAACCGGACCATCTCGTTCAACGAGAATCTTGGGCATGGAACGGCCTATTTCTGTGCCTGTCCGCGCAAGATAATGTCGAATTCATATCCGAGCGACATACCGTGCTCGCCGAATTCAGGGGCAAACCGTGCAATCAATTGTTCGCGCGCGTCTTTGTCCGCGATGCTGTTGTAGATCGCATCGAATGGCAGCAGTGGATCGCCGGGAAAGTACATTTGCGTGATAAGCCGTGCCACGACACTGGGGCCCGTGACGGAGAAATGCAAATGTGCCGGTCGCCACCAATCGCTGTTCGGCACGGGATAGGCGCCGGGCCGGATCGTCTTGAATGAGTAGTTTCCATCGGAGTCCGTAACGCACCGCCCCGCGCCTACGAAATTGGGATCGAGCGGCGCATCGCGGCTATCGGTCAGGTGGCGATAACGGCCCGATGCATTGGCTTGCCACATCTCGACCAGCGCACCGGCGTAGGGATTGCCATCTTCATCCAGCACCCTGCCCTGCACGTCGATCCGCTCGCC
>JAJFJB010000149.1 GCA_021774435.1 Alphaproteobacteria bacterium | reverse complement strand
GCCCGCACTGTGTAGCCTTAAATCAAATCAGCAATATATTTTGAAGGACGTGACTATGCAGCCGGGAAAATCAGGCGTTTGGGTATCGACGAACGGGCTTTCGAAAGCGGCGCTGGCCGAACTGGCGCAGCGTGTCGAGCGGCTCAATTACGATGTTTTATGGTATCCGGAATCGCTGGCCTATGAATCGCTCGCCCTCGGAGGGTTTCTGCTGGGCGAAACGTCGACGCTTTGCCTCGCCAGTGGCATCGCCAATATCTATGCGCGCGACGCGATCACCGCGCGGGCCGGACACGACTCGCTGAACAGCCTCTATGACGACCGTTTCATCTTCGGGCTCGGCGTGTCCCATGTCCCTTTGGTGGTCAACCAGCGCGGCCACACTTATGGCAAACCCGTCGCGACGATGCGCGCCTATCTGGAAGGCATGGCGGCGGCGAACATCGCCCTCAAACCGCCGGCGCGGAACGTCGTCCTGGCAGCGCTTGGCCCCAATATGCTGGCACTGTCGCGCGACATGACCGAGGGCGCGCACCCCTATTGCGTGACACCGGAACACACGGCCATCGCCAAGGACATTCTCGGCCCCGACAAATGGCTCTGCGTCGAGCAGAAAATCTGCTTGACGACCGACGCCGGCAAGGCCCGGGACGTTGCCTCCAAGCAACTACAGCGCTACATGGCGTTGCCGAACTACCGCAACAACTGGCTGCGCACCGGCTTCACCGAAGAGGACGTCACCGGCCGTGGCTCCGACCGCTTCCTCGACGGCATGGTCGCCTGGGGCACCGCCGACGATATCCGGGCCCGGATCAAGGAACATGAAGACGCCGGCGCAACCCATGTCTGCATCCAGCCCTTCGACCCCGAAGGCGAAGAACCCTACGACATGAAGGCGCTAGAAGCGCTGGCGCCGTCCTAGAGTGAACGCCTTCACAACCCACTTCGTCATACTCGTGCTTGACACGAGTATCCAGGCTAGCCGTGAAGCGCCACCGTCATTGGGTCCTCGGGTCAAGCCCAAGGACGACGTGAACAGGCCAGGTACCATGGAGAAGAACACATGACGCTGCCGATCTACGAAGTCTACGCAATCAAATATGGCGACCGGATGGGCGAGCGCGGCAAAATTTTCGTGCATGGCGATCCGCACGATGCGCCGCTAGCAATGGATTATTTTGTCTGGGTCATCAAGAACGACAAGCGCACCGTCGTCGTCGATGTCGGCTATGGCCAGCCGGAAGGCGAGCGGCGCGGCCGCTCTTTCCTGCGCTGCCCCGCGGAGAGCATCAAGCTCGTCGGCGGCGATCCCGACACGGTCGAGGACGTGGTCATCACGCATATGCATTACGATCACGCCGGCAATCTGGCCCTGTTCCCCAAGGCCAATTTCCATATCCAGGACGAGGAAATGTCCTTCGTGACCGGGCGTGCCATGACGCACAAGGCGTTGCGGCATTCCTTCGTGCTCGACGATGTGCTGCAGATGGTCACCATGCTCTATGGCGACCGGGTCGTCTTCCACAATGGCGACGACGATCTCGAGCCCGGTATTACGCTACATCACATCCCCGGCCATACGCGCGGCCTGCAGGCGGTCCGGGTGCATACCAAGCGGGGCTGGGTCGTGCTCGCCTCGGACGTCGCGCACTATTACGAAAGCCTGGAAAAAGGTACGCCGTTCCTGACGCATGAGAACCTGTTCGAGATGCTCGAGGGCTTCCGGCACGTGCAGACCCTGGGCGAGACGAAGGATCATATCGTGCCGGGCCACGATCCGCTGGTCCTGCAACGCTACCCGGCCCCGTCGCCGGAATTGGAAGGCATCGTCGCGCAACTCGATGTGGCACCGACGGCATAGCGTCACTAGACCCAGCATAACGCTTTTCTCTTTTTCTGCCGCCTTGCGCGCATTTTGGTAAGGTGGAGTCGTGAAAAGCTTAAAGCTGGTCGTCATATTACTGAGCCTTGCTACTGCCGGATGCGCCAGCGACAAGGATGCCTATCCGGTGGGACGGGATGGATCCGTATTGACGATCCGCTATGGCGATAACTTACCGATGACGATTTATTTCCCTGAGCAAGACACAAAGCCGTTTCCCATCGTTGTTTACAATCATGGCCGGCCGTTCGGCCCCATTAAGGGCGGGGATTACAAATTGTCGCGCCGTTTCCCGCTAGTCAGCAAGTTGACCGCAGCGGGAATCGCAGTCGCACTGCCAGTACGTCGCGGTTATTCTTGGTCGGGCAATCGCGACGGTGAACGGATCAGTTGCAACGACCCGACGGAGCAGGAATTCAGGGACGCGATCGCCTCTGCACGCGACGATATCATGGCTGCCATACGTAAGGTGAAAACGTTGCCGGACATCGATACAGGCCGTGTCTATGTAGGCGGCACTTCAGCCGGCGGCTTCGCATCCGGCGGGTCCTTGGCGAGTCTCGAAGATCAGGCCAAAGGCGTATTTGTGCTGAATGCCGGACGGTGCGGCAAGCGCGGTCCGTTGTTTTACGGACACCGGTTTGCGGCGAAAATCTTTAGCGAGGCCGCAGCAACCTCGTCGATACCGATCGTTTTCTACGCGAGCGCCTATGACAGGGTGATACCACCCCCCTCCACACGGGGCCTTTACAAGGCAACATGCGTGGCACGAGGACTGCGCTGCGAAGGCAGCGTATTCCTGATCGAAGTTGCGCATGCGGGTCACGGCTCATGGCACACAACGGCGCAGGCGTCAGATAGCCTGGTCGCCTTTGTCAGAAACGGCCGGCCCTGATTACGTATATTCGGATGAAAATTTGACGCTAGAGGGCCACAGCCAGACGGCTTTGCGCCATGCCAACTGTCAATCGATCAGACGCGCCGCATCTCTATGTGTGGAATGCGCATGTTACGTTTTTCCACGTAACCCCTTTGCCCCGCCTGGAAACCACGCGTTTCATAGAATGTTTGCGCGTTAAGCGTCGAAATCAGCCGCGTGATAACCGCGCCCTTCCGTGCAGCGTCTTCTTCGCAGGCTTGGAACAGTCTTCGCCCCAACCCAAGCCCCTGAGAATCCGGATCAACGAAGAGGCTCATCAACTCGTTATCCCGCCACGACGCGAAACCTGCGATCCTATCGGTATCGGCTAAGGCGACCCAAAACGACTCGCCACCGTCATTGGCCGCGCGCAAATAACCTTCCGGAGTCCTGCCGTACAACCAAGCCTCTACGACATCCGATTCCAACAAGGTGGCGCAGACCTGTCGCACGGCCTTGGTATGCAACTCATGCATCCCCGCCGCATCCGCGTCGCGCATCGCTCGAATCTCGATCATGGGGCAAGGCCTACCAGTTTTGGACTATCTCTTGAAGTTTGAATGTCGCTGCGGCGGCTTCCCCAAAGTCGACGCTCTTGCTACGCTCAAACCGATTGCCTGGTTATCGTAAAGGAGCGCAACAAATGCCCATTGTCCGCGTAGACGTCCCTGAATGGCTCAGCCGCGAGCAGCGCGTTGAAATCCGTGCCGCGATGCATGGCTGTATCGCCCGGACCTGGTTCAAGGAACATATCTGGATCGCCGTACGGTCCTACACCTCGGAGCCCGAAGAGCGCACGGTCATCATGACCGTCGAGGTGCGCGATGGCCGCGGCCACGAAAAGGAGCGTACGGACGCGTTGTTTCTGGAAGCGCATGAGGTCTTCGAGCGGGTCGTCGGAACCGCACGGGAAGAGCTCATTGTGCTATGCCGAAAATTCGGTCAGGACGACTGCATCTCCGGCGGCGACCAACTGCCGCCGCTCGCCGACGCGACGCCGGATGTCAGTACGCTACGAACGCGGGATAACGAGGCGGCTTAAGGACGATGAGTTTCCGACGCCGTTCAAAATATCATGCGGCATAAATTGGCGAATAAGGGTCAACTGGCGCTGCGTTTATTGATTTCCTATATCTTGGGATTGGTCATCGGAAACACTATTCTACTGCCATACACAGGCGCTTTATTCATTCCTTTCATGTTTGGGGGCATGGTGATTGCGCTGCCGCTGCTTGCCGTAGCGCTCGCTACTCTCTTGTTATTGGAAAATAACATTCGCGCAAATATACGGCTCTGGTGCTGGGGGACGCCGCTTGCAATCGTTGCAGCATGGCTGAGTGTCGAATATTTAGGTGATTATTCGGCACGCGGCTATTCAGTCAGCGACTACCTCATGCTTCGCAACGTTTTGGAAAGATCCGCGTTAGCACTTCTTTGCGCATCG
>JAJFJB010000148.1 GCA_021774435.1 Alphaproteobacteria bacterium | reverse complement strand
ATCGACGATGAGCCTCCCGTCTGATCCGATAATCGTGGTCGACTCGTTTTCCTGCACGATGGCCGGTCCCGTCGCCGCAAAGCCTGGGCCGAGCTCACTTCTTTCATAAAGATCGTGTGCAATGAATTTTCGCGCGACCGGGCAGTACGCATCACGGTTGCCGATGGGCGCCGCATTGGCATTCCCGGTGGCGGAGATTTCGGAGAGGTCGGTTTTCACCGGACGCGATGCGGTCATGCGCAAATCGACAAATTCCAGACCTAGATCGTCATAGGTGCGGCCATAGAGCTTCGTGTAAACAGCATCGAATCTTGCACGCATCGTTTCTGAGGTTTCATCGGCCAGCGCACCATCCGGCATCGGAACACCGACCGTATAACCTTGCCCGATATAACGCATATCGGCTGAACGTTCATAGCGCAGCGATGCCCGATCAACACTCTGTGGCATTCGCGCCGCACACTCCGACGCCATCTCGGCATAAACGGTATCGAGGATCGAGAATTCACCGCCCGCCAAATCAAGCCGATGCGTCCGAACCGTATCGTAGGAAATCGGTGCCACAACCATACCCAACGCCGAGGCCACGCCCGCACGAGGTGGTATCAACAGCTTCGAGACGCCGAGACGCCGTGCCAAATCAAACGCATGAACAGGTCCGGCACCGCCAAAGGCAACAAGAGTGTACTGCGCAGGATCCTCGCCATGTTCCGTCACATAGACCTTCGCCGCGGAGGCCATGTTTTCGTTCACGATGCCATGGATGCCATAGGCAGCTTCCGCAAGATCGAGACCGAGCGGCTCCGCGATTTGATTTCGAACAGCACGCTCAGCGGCAGACCTGTCCAGCGCCATATCACCACCCAGGAAATGCCCACCATCGAGATACCCCAAGAGCAAATCCGCATCGGATACGGTCGGCTGCTGACCGCCGGCGCCATAACAGGCCGGTCCCGGGTCCGCGCCGGCGCTCTTCGGGCCGACTTGCACGGTCCCGACATCGGTTATCCGCGCAATCGAACCACCACCCGCGCCAATCTCCATCAAGTCGAGCACGGGGACCTTAACGGGAATTCCGCTACCCTTTTTGAAGCGGTGGACATGCGCAACCTCGAAGTCCGTCGTCTTCGATACGCGCCCTTCCTTCACAAGACACATCTTCGCCGTCGTGCCCCCCATATCGAATGACAGCACCTTATCGAGCCCCGCGATTTGGGCGTAGTGGGCCGCACCAAGCGCACCTGCCGCGGGACCGGATTCGATGATCTGGACGGGACAGGCCCGCGCCGTCTCAGCGGAATTGATACCCCCACTCAACAACATCAACAGCAGTTCGCCGCCGATTTGGTTCTCGGAAAGGCGTTCCTCCAACCGCGTCAGATAGCGGTCCGCCGCCGGCTTCGTATAGGCATTTACGACTGTCGTACTGGTCCGCTCGTACTCGCCAATATTCGGCAACACCTCGCAAGACAGCGACACCGGGATATTGGGCGCGATTTCCCGGACCACAGCCTCAACGGCCCGCTCATGTAACGGATTTTTGTAACCATGCATAAGACAGACGGCGATGGATTCCACATCCTGCCGCAGTAATTCCCGCACCGCCTCGCGCACGCTTTCGCTGTCCAAGGGGGTCAGAATCCGACCGCTGGAATGCACGCGTTCGCTTACTTCGACACGCGCCGGCCGATCGACAAGCGGCTCCGGAAATGAAATCTTGAGATCCCAGCCGTCGTAGCGCTTCTCCCGTCCGATCGCCAAGATATCGCGAAATCCCTCGGTTGTGATCAATCCGGTCCGGGCGCCTTTTCGCTCAATAACCGCATTGGTAACCAGCGTCGTACCGTGGATATGCGTCGTCAGCCGCGAAACGCTTTCCGAATTATCCATGGAAAGCACTTTGAGACCCTCGGCGACAGCGACGGAGGGATCTTCGGGCGTCGTGAGGCGTTTGTGGATCGCAACCGTGCCCTTTTCCGGGTCGACGAGCGCGAAATCCGTAAACGTACCGCCGATATCACTACCCAGCGTTGCTGTCATAAAATCAAACCTTTATCGCGTTCCTGACCAACTTATTGCACCGATACTAGACCGCTCGAAGTCAGTTAAGGAAGCGCCGCCTTGTCGCAAGGCAGGTCGGGTTGCTAGGTTGGCCGCTCAAATTTAGGGAGCAGCCATCGGCATGAGCAATCGAACGTTGCGCGGCAAGACCGCGATCGTCGGGGTCGGCGAAACGACCTATTACAAACATGGGCAGTCGCCCGATCCGGAATTCGTCCTGGTCCTGCAGGCCATTCTGAAAGCCTGCGAGGATGCGGGGATCAGTCCGAAGGAAATTGACGGTTTCGCGTCTTACAGCAATGACCGCAACGAGCCGACCCGCATTGCGGCGGCACTCGGCATCGACGATCTGCGTTATTCCAATATGAATTGGGGCGGCGGCGGCGGCGGTGTGGCAGCGGCCGTCGGCAACGCCGCGGCGGCGGTCGCGGTCGGTTTGGCCGATTGCGTCGTGGCCTTCCGCGGGTTGGCGCAGGGCCAGTTCCAGCGTTTCGGCAAAGCGCCGCCGGTTTCCGCGGTCAGCGGCGATCCGGCCTATATGTCGCCCTACGGCGTGATGTCGCCGCTGCAGAAATACGCGATGCGGGCGATGCGCTTCATGCACGAGAACGAGGTCGACCACAGCGTGCTGCGCGCCATCTCGATGGCGTCCTACCACCACGCCCAGAACAATCCCCGCGCCGTCATGTACGGCCGGCCGCTGTCGGAGGAGAAATACGACGACTCGCGCTGGATCGCGGAACCCTGCCGGCTGTTCGATTGCTGTCAGGAAAACGACGGGGCGGCGGCGGTCATTATCGTTTCGGCCGAAAAGGCCAAGGACATGAAGCAGAAGCCGGCCTACATTCTGGGTGCGGCACAGGGGTCCGACCATCGCTGCGGCGCGCCGGTCATGAACGCCAGCAACTTCCCTTCCTCCAGCTTCGCCAGCCTGGCGCCGCGCCTCTACGAGATGGCGGGGGTCACGCCGAAGGACGTCGATGTGGTGCAGAGCTATGAGAACTTCACCATCGGCGTAATGATGGCAGTCGTCGAGCATGGCTTCTGCGAGCCGGAGGAATGCAACGAGTTCTTCCAGCTTGAGAACCTGACGGCGCCGGGCGGCAAGATGCCGCTCAACACCAGCGGCGGCAATCTGGCCGAGTGCTACATGCATGGCCTCGGCCTGCAGATCGAGGCGGTGCGGCAGATTCGCGGCGATTCCGTCAATCAGGTACCGGGCGCCGATGTCGCTCTCAGCATCGCGGGCCCGATGGTCCATCACGTCAGCACGGACATTCTGGGATCGGAGGCCACAATATGAGCGAGACATATCTGCCGGAAGGCCTACCCACCCCGGTGCCGATGAATGACGATCTCGACAAACCCTATTGGGACGGTCTGAACGAGGGCAAATTGCAGGTCCAGCGCTGCGGCGATTGCGGCACCTGGCAATGGGGTCCGGAATGGATCTGCCACGAATGCAATTCCTTCAACATGGAATGGACCGAGATCGCGGGCGAAGGCACGATCTACAGCTGGGAACGCGCCTGGCATCCAGTACACCCGGCGCTTAACGGCCATGGCGCCTATGTCGTGGTCCTGGTCGAACTGCCGCATGCCGGCAACGTTCGCATGATCGGCAATCTGCTGGGCGATCCCGCACAAGAGGTCAAAATCGGGAGCAAGGTAAAGGCCGTATTCGAAAAGCACGATGGCGACACGCCGTACACGTTGGTGCAATGGCAAGTCGCGGACTGATCAGGAGAGAAAAATGTCGGAACAAGTAGGATACGAAACCAACGAAGAAAACCTTTGGCGCGCGGAGACCCCGGGGCCCGAAGGATGGAAGCGGACAGCGCGGCGCGAGGACCCAAATAAATATTTGATGATTTCCGCGGACACCCACGCCAATGAACCGCACGATCTGTGGGCCAAACGGATCGACAAGAAATATCGCGATCGCCTGCCCCGCGTCATCACGGACGAGAACGGCAAGCAATGGCGCGTGTCCGAAGGACACCGTAAGGCGCGTCTCATGGAGTTCCGGATGCTCGGCGAGGACGGCATTCGCGGCAAAGCAGGTGCCACGATCGAAGGCCGGCTGACAGACAACCGGTATGACGGTATCGATGGCGAGATCATGTTTCCGAACAAGGGCCTCGCCATGTGGGCCACGCCGGACCCGGTGTTCGCCATGGCGCAGTGCAAGATCTGGAATGAGTGGGCCTGGGAAGAGTTCGGCAGCCACTACCACACCGTTTCGCCCTTGGCGGCCATCGCAACCGGCGATCTGGACGGCGCCATGAAAGAAATCGAGCGCGTCGCCGCTCTCGGTTTCCGGGGCCTGACATTTCCTTGCAAGCCGATCTGGGGCGCGCATGACGTCGACCATGCGAACTACAATTTGCCGGAATTCGATCCGATGTGGGCGCTGATCGAAGAAACCGGCCTGCCGATTACCTTCCATGTCTCGACAGGGCGCGATCCGCGTGCTTCGAAAGGTAATGGCGGCGCGGTGATCAACTATGTCACCCACTCCCTGTCGCCAACGATCGAGCCACTCGCCAATCTGTGCTCATCCGGTGTTCTGGAGCGTTTCCCGAAGGTCAAATTCGCGCTCATTGAAGCCGGCATCGGTTGGGTGCCGTGGGTCCTTGATGCCATGGACGAGGCCTACAAGAAACATCACTTCTGGGTCCGGCCGAAGCTGCAGGGTCTGCCGAGCGATTATTTCCGCTCTAACGGTGCGGCCAGCTTCCAGGAGGACGAAGCCGGCCTGCTCTTGGCCGACAAATATAACCTCTGGGACAACTTCATGTGGGCGAACGACTACCCCCACCATGAAGGCACCTGGCCGCATTCGGCCGCCGCGATCGAACGGACGATGCAGAATATGAACGATGAGCAACGTGCCAAGATCCTCGGCCTGAATGCCAAGCGTATGTTCAAGTTCGACCTGCCGGACTATCCGAACGCCCAGAGCGGTAACGCGGACTAAAAGGAAGGACTGCGAATGGATCTAGGCCTGGCGGGTAAAACCGCCCTTGTCACTGGTGCCTCGAAAGGCATCGGTCTCGCCGTAGCCCATGTTTTGGCGGCAGAAGGATGCTCGCTACATATCGCCTCGCGCACTCAGGCAGATCTGGAAGCGGCACGGGACGACATCAACGCAAAGTATGGGGCGCAGGTGACGGTGCATGCCGGCAGTCTGGCCGACAGTGCAACGGCCTGTGCCCTGGCAGAGACCTGCAAGGATGTCGATATCCTGGTCAACAATGCCGGTGCCATCCCAGCCGG
>JAJFJB010000147.1 GCA_021774435.1 Alphaproteobacteria bacterium | reverse complement strand
CGAGCACGGCCCATATTTCGGAGTCGCTCAGAATTTCTCCGAATGCCGCCATGTCGGTTTTGTAATCCGGTCCCGCGATTGACGCGGTCCCATGTTTCGTAATCTGGAACAGCTGTTGGTCAGAGTGATGCCAAGTATGGCCGCTGTCGTTATGCGGTGGGGCTGGCAGGCGGCCATCCGGTTTACGTTGGCGCCAATTGCGCTGTCCCTCGAGATTTTTACCATGACAGGCAGCACATTGCTCCTTGTAAAGGTCTTCCCCCAGCGCGACCAACACCGCACTATCCGCGTTGGCATACGTCGGTTCGTCGCTTGCCGTATTCCATCGAAATAGGCCAATGAGGGCGGCTATGACAATTACAATGATGAGTACTAATATGGTGGGGCGCATGATGTCCGACCGATTGTTTTCGCCTTCTTGCGCCTTTGAGTCACTGGAAGGTCAACATAAATCGTCGCATGCCCTACCCCCGGCCGGTTGAAAGGGCTATTTTTCCGCCGTTTATGAATTACAGAAGCAAATGGAGACCCTCGCATGAGTGACGCCAACGCCCGCCCCCTCCCCCTGGATGGCATCCGGGTCGTGGAATTTTGCCAGACCATTATGGGGCCTTGCGCGGGTCTGATCTTGGCGGATCTCGGTGCGGATGTAATCAAGGTCGAACCCGCGCCCGATGGCGACAAAACAAGACGCTTGCATGGTTTCGCCGCGGGGTTCTTTGGTGCGTTCAACCGCAACAAGCGCGGGCTCGCGGTAGATCTGAAAAGCGATGAAGGCCGCGCCGTCGTGCATCGTCTCCTCGAGACGGCTGATGTTGTCATCGAGAACTATGCGCCTGGCACGACGGAAAAACTCGGTTGCGGTTATGAGGAATGCGCCAAGATAAACCCCCGCATCGTTTATTGCTCCTTGAAGGGTTTCTTGAGTGGTCCTTATGAGAAACGCCCTGCCCTCGACGAGGTCGTGCAATACATGGCCGGCCTCGCTTATATGACGGGCCCGCCGGGCCGGCCCTTGCGCGCTGGGTCATCCGTTGTGGATATCATGGGCGGCACCTTTGCGGTCGTCGGCATTCAAGCCGCGCTGCGCGAGCGGGAAACGACCGGCAAGGGACAATTCGTTAAAAGCGCCCTATTTGAATCGACGGCCTTTCTCATGATGCAGCACTTGGTCGGTCGCGCGGTGACAAATGTCGATCAACCGCCCATGCCGGGCCGTGTCGGTGCCTGGGCGGTCTATGAGACGTTCGAGACGTCGGATGATCAGCGCATCTTCATTGGCATTACCAGCGACAATCACTGGCGACGTTATTGCGAAAAGTTCGACCGGCAGGATTTGCTAGACGACCCGACCTTGCGCACCAATGAGGACCGGGTTCGGGCGCGCGACCGGACACTTCCCATCGTCGCCGAGATCACCAAACGCTATTCGATTGCCGAGATGTCGGCGATTTGCGAGGAGATCGAAATCCCCTTCTCGCCCGTCGCACGGCCGGAGGATCTCACCGAGGATCCGCAACTCAATGCGAACGACCGCATGCTGCATGTCGAACTCGATAACGCACCGGTGACCAAAGTCCCGCGCCTGCCTGTAGAAATTGGCGATCATGATTTGAACTTAAGACTACAACCGCCGAAGATCGGGCAGCACACGCGCGATATTTTGACGGAGATCGGCTATGGCGACGATACCATTGCGCGGATGCATGAAGCCGGTACCATCGTCGCGCGCTAACATTGCCGCGCCGTAGTCCGATTATGCAAATTCCCGACAGCCGCACGATACCGGGCTTAATAGAAGAACTGGCTAGGCTGCATGGCGAGCGGTTGTTCCTCGTCGATGAAGATCGGCGTTACCGCTATGCGGAATTCCACACCGAAGTCCAACAGCACGCCAAGGGCCTGATCGCGCTCGGCCTGGGTCGTGGGGATCGTCTGGCAGTCTTGATGGATAACCGCGCCGAATGGCTGATCGCCCATTTCGCGGCGATGTCGCTCGGTGTTGAGGTCGTCGCGTTGAATTGCTGGGCAAGCGCACCAGAACTTGCCTACCAACTCGATCATGCCGGTGTTCGCGCGCTGGTCGCTACGGACTCGATTCGAGGACGTCCTTTGCCCGAATTATTGACTGAGGTAGCGCAACAAAACGACGCCATCCGTCTCGAAAATATCATTTGCGTTGCCGCAAAAACGCCTAATGGGTGTGTGGCATTTTCGGCGCTACCGGACCTTGGGTCTTCGGTCACTGATGGCATGTTGCGGGCGGCGAACGATGCGGTCGCTCCCAAGGATACCGCCTGCATTCTGTATACGTCTGGCTCCACGGCGATGCCGAAGGGGGTGCCGCTTTTGCATCACGGTATGGTGGAGAATATGTGGCGCATCGGTGAGCGCCAGCACATCACGACGGATGACCGGCTCTGGCTTGCCGTATCCCTGTTCTGGTCATTCGGTTGCGTGAACGCTCTATTTTCGATGATGACGCATGGTGGCGCGATTGTCTTACAACGGGAATTCGATGCCGGCGAGGCGCTGGCGCTTATCGAAAAGGAATGCTGCACGGTTTTTTACGGCACCCCGAATATGTCGCTTGCGCTATGGGAGCACCCGGACCGGGCGGCGCGCGATCTGTCGTCGCTTCGCACCGGCGCGACTATCGGCACCCCGGAGCAGGTTCAACGCATCGTCGATCTGGGCGCGACGGAAATTTGTAACGTCTATGGGTTGACCGAAGCCTACGGCAATTCGGCCGTCGGCGACGCACATGACCCGTTGGAAACGCGTCTTAACAATTGTGGTAAACCGCTCGACGATGTGATTTTCAAAATCGTCGATCCGG
The DNA here is from genome assembly GCA_021774435.1 of Alphaproteobacteria bacterium. Classification (GTDB taxonomy): domain Bacteria; phylum Pseudomonadota; class Alphaproteobacteria; order UBA8366. Next base: position 27,202 of record JAJFJB010000147.1, on the reverse strand, counting down.
AAACGCAACGCCCCTTGCCCGCGGGTAAAGTGGGTGAAGTGCTTGTGCGTGGGTTTTTGACTCCGGCCTATCTGGATGATCCGGAACGAACAGTGGAGTCCTTCGATCCGGAGGGCTTCTTCAGAACGGGCGATCTCGGGGTTCTGGACGCGGACGGTTATTTCACGTTCAAGGGACGGTTCAAGGAAATGGTGAAGACGGGCGGGATCAATGTCGCACCTGCCGAAGTTGAGATTGCCCTTAGTTCTCATAACGCAGTCGAGGAAGCACACGTCACGGGTATCCCCGACCAACGCCTCGACGAAGCACTTGCGGCCGTTATTGTTCTGGGGGACGGTAAGAGCGTATTGGAATCAGAACTCATCGCGCACTGCAGGGAACGTCTGGCTGCGTACAAGGTTCCTCGGCATTACCGGTTCGCTGTGCGAAACGAGCTGCCGCTGACGACAACCGGAAAACTACAGAAAAACCGCCTTCCGGAACTCTTCGAAGTTTAGAAAGGAACGCTTAGCTGTAATCCGGTTTGCGTTTTTCGAGGAATGCCGCGACGCCTTCATCGAAGTGCGGGCTGGCGCGAACTTTGTCGCCCAGCATTTGCTCCACTGTTTCGCGGGATTGAACGTGCTCAGCCAAGGTTTCACTAATTTGCTGTTTGACGGCCTGTACGGCCGAGGGACTGTTTGCCGCAATCAGTTCCGCTTTCCGCACCGTTTCATTCATTAAATCGGAAGATGGGACAATGCGGTTGATCAGACCGATCCGCGCTGCCTCCTCCGCATCGATCAGGTCGCCGCCGAGCAGCATTTCCGCCGCATGGACATAGCCGATTTGGGAAACCAGTTTCGTCGTCGAGCCGCCGAACGGATAGATGGACCACTTCACTTCAGGCAACCCAAACCGGGCATGAGGCGCGCTAAGGCGAATGTCCGCTGCGAGCATCAGCTCAAGGCCACCCGCAACACTGTCGCCGTTCACGGCCGCGATAATCGGTTTTGGAAACGCGCTGGTCTTGAGCAGACCGCGATTGATGACGGCAGCCAATTCCGCAGACGCGCTTAGATCGCCGCCGAGGTCCGCGCCAGACGTAAAAGCCTTATCTCCGGCGCCGGTAATTACGACACACCGATGCGCGGATGTTTCGAGCCGATCCCATAGCCCGGCAAGATCGGCGATCATGTTCCGCGTCATCGCATTGCGGCGCGGCTGGTTATCGATCGTTACGACCGCGATATGCGGTCCGTGTTCGGTTACGCGTATTTCCATCGTGATCCCATTTATCCGTCAAGTGCGGCACATACCGCGTCAGCGCATTGCACCGTTGAGGCGGATCCGGCAAGGTCGCCCGTAACCGATTGTCCTTCCGTAAGGACGCGTCCCACCGCAGTGCGGATTTTTTCGCCCGCCCGCGTCAAGGGCGCGTCATCATGGCGGCTACCAAGCCAGTCCAGCATCATCGCTCCGGACAAAATAGTCGCGAGGGGATTAGCTATGCCCTTGCCTGCTATGTCGGGGGCAGTCCCATGCGACGCTTGAAAATATCCGTGTCGGTCGCCCATTTCTCCCGACGCCGCCATGCCAAGTCCGCCGATCGTTGCGGCGCCAAGGTCGGATAGGATGTCCCCCAAGAGATTTTCGCAGACGATGACGTCGAAGCTGTCGGGGCGTTCCACCATATGCACCGTCATGGCATCGACGATGGCATAGTCAATTTCGATGTCGGGATAATCTGCCAAGGTTTCCTCGGCGACTCTACGGAAGAACGCAAAACTCCGCAGAACGTTCGATTTGTCCACGATGGTCACACGGCGTTTTCCGTCGCGCGGAGCGCCGTTACGTTGTCGCGCCAGCTCTGCGGCCTTGCGCACAACCCTTTCAGTACCGGCACGAGTGATGATCATCGTGTCAGAAGCAATTTCGTCGTGCAAAAGATTGCCGCCCGAACGGGCCGCGTACATGCCCTCCGTGTTCTCTCGGACGAACACATAGTCAATATCGCCTGGACCGAAGCGTTTTAAGGGACTATCGACGCCCTCAATTAATCTGATGGGGCGGACATTCGCATAGAGATCGAGCGAGGCCCGGATCTTCATGGAAAAATCCTGCCCTGCCTCGGTTCCGTCCGGATAGAGCACACCGGGCAATCCCGCCGCGCCATGCAGCACAGCATCAGCATCGAGGCAGGCTTGTTGGCTGTCTACAGGAAAAGCGTCACCACAACGCTCGTAGCAGTTTGCGCCGGCCTCGAATTCGGAGAACGTTAACTGAGAACAGCCACGTGTCGCTGCTTTAACGACTTGCACCGCTGCGGCGCAGACTTCCGGTCCAATGCCATCGCCAGGCACGACCGCGATCATGTATTGTTTTTTGTTGTTGTTGCCGTCCATGCAAACTTGATCCTGTTCTCTTAGTCTTCTATCCGTTGATCGTCGCCGAAGAAATCCTTCACCGCGCGACGCCGGTCGGGACCGAAATATTCGCCATCTTGCACAAAGTCGCGGGGCTGCTCGATAATAAATACAAGTCGATTATAAAGTGCCTTCACCGAAAATGGCATGGCCATGAACTCAGTGACGCCGGAATCCCGGGCCGCGATAACATCTTTCGTCCGTGGTGCCGATACGAGCATCAATATGGGGACAGTGGGGTTCGGGCTGTCCGGACTGGTGCGGATCATGCGAGTCAGATCGAGGCCGTCGAGCGGCATCATGATTTGTTCGGTAATTACGATATCGAAATTCGTCGACCGGAATATAGAATATCCGCTGCTTCCCTCATTCACCGACTCGACTTGATTGATACCCAATGCGTTGAGGACATCGCAAACGAGCATGCGCCGGAATGGGCTGGGGTCGACGACCAGAATTCGAAGACTGCTCAAATCATAAGCCATAACCAATCTTACTCTAATCTTGAGGCGGTTTTTTGCTTTTCGGCGCATCGCCGTATGTGACGTTTGCGATACGAACCGCGCCGAAGCGCGCATAAATTCTTGCGGCGACGGCACGCCCGTCTGTCGTGACCGTTGCGTTAGGCAGTCCCTGATCTCGCAACCAGGATAAAGTGGCACCTAACAGCACGCCGCCAAGACCGCGTCCTTGGTGCGCGGGGTCAACACAGATGCCAGTGATTAAGTTCATGTTGGTTGCGCTCTTCAGCGCGACACCGTTTAGGCCAACGACCTGGCCGTCAAACGTGGCCAGTGCAAAATAAGCGGTTGGATCGGAAATTCGTTGGCGCATCCGTTCGCTCACGCGGCGCTGAATGTCAGCGGTCTGGCCTTCCCAACTTGGATCGGATGCGTAGGCCGTGCCGACGAGTGTTTGCATCGCATCGAGATCTTCGACATACCCTGGGCGTATGCAGTATCCCTGCGGAATGGATACAGCGAAATCGTTGCCCGGCAGCGACCAGTCAAAACGCACCCATTCAGTTGCTTCCCCATTCATAATTACGTGACTTTCGGGCGCTCGTTCGCGCCATCAGCTAAGTTTTGAATAATTCGCCATCGAGAGTACCGGGCATGGCGATTTTACGCGACCGAAAGTATTCAAGTGCCGAACAGCGTCTACTCCAATGCGAAACTTAGAGTTCGAACGAAGAATGCCAGACTGGCCCGGCTAACCGTCATCTTGCTCTTGGCATTACAAGCTTGTGCCATTCCCCTTGAGCCGAAGACGAAATTGGACACGAATCAGACGATACCGATTCTCGATGTGTCGCGCCTCTTAACCGATAGATGGCGGTCACTGGAAATTAAGGGGGAGACGAATTTTCAAATTGTTTCCATGGACGGGGAACTTGCCATTAGGGCGCAGGGCGCTGGTGGTGCGGCGGGCCTAATTCGGCGTATTTCATTTTCGCCCAACGAGTGCCCGCTTTTGAGTTGGACTTGGACGACAAGCCGTATACAGCCAAGCGCCGACTTGTCGAAAAAGGCAACGGATGATGTGGCGGCCGCTATTTTTGTCCTGTTCGGTGATCCCGGTTTCTTAACCGACCCTGACCCAGTACCGACGTTGCGTTACGTCTGGACATCGAATGCACACAAAGTCGGCGACCTCATCCCTAACCCCTACATGCCCGCAACGGTGCGGAATATTGTTGTCCGGGCCGGCAGCGAGAAGCTGTCTCAATGGACTGTTGAACGACGGAGCCTGGCTGATGATTTTCAACGTGCGTTCGGTAAGCCGCCAGAGGAAAACGTCTCCGCAATCGCGCTATTCGCCGATAACGATCAGACGGGCGAACCCTTCGAGAGCTATTTCAAAGCCATTAGTGTAGATTGCGGTACTTCCTCGTAATCATCTACTCTTCGGCGAGGATCGCCAGAATTCTGTCCAGTTTTTCTGCGACCTTGGCTTTGTACGCCGTCGCATCTCGGTTGCGCCAATCATAAAACCCCTGCCCTGTTGAAACACCGAGGTTCCCAGCCGCAACCATATCCTGCAGCAACGCCACCGGTGTGTTCGTGTGGTGAAAGCCTGGCACCAGATTGCGGTGAGTCGCCGCGGTTACCTGCAGGCCACTCAGGTCCTTTTGTTCGATCAATCCCGTAAGGCACATACGGGGCGCGAGTGCGTTCTTCAGGCAATTATCAACATCGGCGGCTGTGCAAACGCCTTTTTCGATCATCGCAAGCGCTTCGTGCATCATGGCATGCTGCAATCGGTTTAGAAGGAAACCCGGAACCGGTTTGTTGAGTACTAGGGCTGTTTGACCGTTTCGCAACAATGCTGCTTGCAAGGCCTCGACGACATCATCGGTTGTTGCGGCGACGCGAATGACTTCAACGATGGGCAGGGCGTCAGCCGGCTGCAAATAATGCGCGCCGATAAAATGTTCTGGATGGGACATGCCGGCGACCATGTCATCCATGGATAAACCGGACGTATTCGTCGCCAGGATTGGTGTGCCACCGTACTTTGTCTCAATCTGCGCAATCAGATCTCGTTTCGCGTCCAAATCTTCCACAATAGACTCGATCACAAGATCCGGCGCGCCATCGGGCAGCTGACCGGTAACCGAAACGTCTCCGTCAAATGGGAGAACCTTCTCAGGGTTCCGGCTCATTACGGTTACGTCATGGCCGCCGCGTACAAAGGTATTCGCAATACCACGCCCCATGGTGCCGGGCCCGATAACCAAGACGTTCCGAACTTCTTTTTGCATGCTGTTCACCTTGCCGTTGCGTTGCCAAACAGTATCATTGACTACCCGTCCGGCGTCGAGAGCGCCCACCATCAACAGGATAAAATTGATGAAAATAACGGATGTTGAAGCGATCGCGCTTGCCGTTCCGATGGAAAAACAGATCGCGGCCCCTATCAGCATCCCGCGCGCCGATGAAGTGGCGAGCGTCGTTTTTAAGGAATACCGATCTGTGTTGGTGCGCATCCATACCGATGATGGATTTTCCGGTGTTGGCGAATGTATGACGCGGCTATCGGGCACAGCGTTGCGCGACATCGTGCACTACGTGAAGCCGCTCTTGATCGGCAAGGACCCGCGCGACGTCGAATATCTCTGGGATCTGTTGTGGTCAGTGATGATCAACCGCGGCCATCACAAGGGCTTCTACCTTGAGGCCATGGCCGGTATCGACACTGCGCTTTGGGATATCTGGGGCAAGTCAGCCGGCGTGCCGGTCTGGCGTCTGCTCGGCGGCAAGACCAACCCGAAGCTCTGGTGCTACGCCTCCTCCTTGAGGCTACGGGACATAGGGATTCTGCGCGATGAAATCGACATGCATAAGGAAAACGGTTTCAACGCCATGAAGATCAAGATCGGCAAGGACCCAATGAATTGGCGGCAAGAGATGAAAACCGTCGAGCAGATCAAGGCGCATGCCGGCGACGACATTACGTTGATGGCCGATGTCAATTGCGGCTACGGACATGACTTGAAGACCGCCTTACAGGTCGGTCAGGCGCTCGAAGCGCTCGACCTCTACTGGTATGAGGAGCCGCTGGCACCGGACGATATCGACGGTTACGCCTACCTGAAGGCCAATCTCGGCATTCGCATCGCAACCGGTGAAGCCGATTTTAACCGCTTTAGCTTCGCGCGGTTCTTCAAGCGCGACGCGATCGACATCGTGCAGCATGACGCGGCCCGCTCGGGCGGGATTACGGAATCGCGAAAGATCGCCGATATGGCGTCCGCTTTTCATGTGCAATACGCACCGCACACGGGAAGTTCGTCCAATATCATCATGACCGTGTCGCTGCATCTCGCGACATACGCGCCGAACTTTTTGATCTATGAGTACATGCAGAGCGACTGGAATAAGGAGCAGCACAATCCCTTGCATTGGGATTTATGCGAACTGCCAGTCAAATCGTTCAAGGATGGCTATCTGGAAATCGAGGAAAAGCCCGGTCTCGGCATCGAACTGAACGAAGAAGTCATCGATAAATACCGTCTGCAATAGGCGATTCAACACAAAGACAAGGAAGTATCAATGCCCTTCGAGGACATCAATAAAGACCTGGACGAACGCCGCGCCAAAGTCCTGAAAATGGGCAAGCCTGCGATCCTGGAACGCATGAAGAATGACGGGCTGCTGAATGCGCGTGAGCGGCTCGACTACCTTTTCGACAAGGGTACCTTCGTCGAATCCGGCATGCTCGCGACGGCATCACGCCCAGAAGTACGCGAGAAAGCTCCAGCAGACGGCAAAGTAGCTGGTTACGGTAAGGTCGATGGGCGCTGGGTCGGCAGCGTCTCCAATGATTTCTCCGTCATGGGCGCTTCCAGTGCCTTGGTGAACCTCAAGAAGATGAAACACATCAAGGATGTCGCCAACAAACGCGGCATGCCGTTGGTTTGGATCGGCGAGTCCTCTGGATCCCGCATGCCCGACCGGATGGGCGCGCAAGGGCGTGTGATTATCGCGCAAGATCCTTATGAATATCGAAGGATGCGCGACACACCGTGGATCACAGCACAACTTGGCGATTGCTATGGCTCGTCGACATGGTACGCCTGCATGTCCGACTTCGTTGTCATGCGCAAAGGCGCGACGATGGCAGTCGCGAGCAGCCGTGTGACGTCGATGGCAATCAATCAGCCGGTTTCAAACGAAGAGCTCGGTGGGTGGAAGATGCACACCTCGACAAGCGGTCTGGTCGACATGGCCGTCGATACCGACGAGGAAGCGCTCGACGTTTGTAAGAAGTTTCTCTCTTACCTGCCGAGCCACAATATGGAAGCACCGCCCGTACATGCGGTCCCGGCCGGGTCCGACACCGCTATCAATAAAATCACGGACATCGTCCCGGAGGCGCGGCAGAAAGTTTACAATATGAAGCACGTGGTCGAGGTCATCGCCGACCGCGATAGTGTCTTTGAAATGAAACCGCGATACGGGCGCTCTGTTTTAACGACATTGGCACGGCTGAACGGCCAAACCGTCGGTTTTCTAGCCAGCAACCCGCTTTACAAAGGCGGTGCGGCAGACCCGGATGGATGCTGCAAGGCGGCGAGCTTCATCGTGTTCTGCGACTCCTTCAATATCCCCATCATCATGCTGGTCGACGTTCCCGGCTTTTTGATTGGGGTGGAAGGCGAACGCAAGGCGGCGCCGGGCAAGATCATGAACTGGATGAATGCCCTGTCGCTCGCGACGGTGCCGAAGCTATCCGTCATCATGCGCAAGAGCTATGGACAGGCCTATATCAACATGGCGGGCAATAAGGGGTCCGATGAAATGGCGATGTGGCCGACGGCGGATGTCGGGTTCATGGACCCGCATACAGGCGTCAATGTGGTGTTTGGCTTGAAAAAGGAAAACGATCCCGAGGAATTCGCCAAACGGGTCGAGGAATTGCAGCGCGATGCCGCGCCTTGGGAACTCGCGGCGATGTACGAAGCGCAGGACGTTATCAAACCGCAGGAAACCCGCCAGCATCTCATCAACATGCTTGAGGTGCACCGCATGCGTTTGACCAATGGCGTCGGCGAGCACCTGATGCGGACCTGGCCGACCAGTATCGTTTGACCTCCGGCGGCGATTGACAGCTAGGATCAACTCAAATCGTGATCGAACCGAAAACGAAATTTGCCGCGGCGCGCGACGTTGGCCGTCGCGTTCTTGATGAATTCACGGGGAAGCAGGTGCTGGCGGCGTTTGGTGTCGAAACGCCAAAGGGCCAGGTCGTGTCCGGAGGAGCGGAAGTTATTTCCGCTAGTGCAGTCCTGCAGGCGCCATTTGCCGTCAAAGTGATCTCGCCTGATGTCGTCCATAAGAGCGATATGGGTGGCGTCCGGCTGGGGCTGAATGATGCAACTGCGGTCGAAACGGCGGTAGACGAAATCGATGAAGCACTTGCCCCCCATAATGTGAACATCGACGGCTATTTGATCGAAGAAATGGCGCCTGCCGGTCGCGAGTTGGTGATCGGCGGCATAGTCGATTCGCAGTTCGGCCCAATGATCATGCTTGGATTGGGGGGCGTGTTCGTCGAGATTTTCAACGATGTTGCGTTTCGTATCTGCCCGATCGATGCGCGAGATGCAGCCGAAATGCTGGATACGTTAAAAGCAGCACCAATTCTGTCCGGCGCGCGCGGGGAAGCGGGCATGAACCGCGACCTTGTGATTCAGGCGCTTGTCGCCATTGGCGGCACGGATGGTCTGTTGTGCAAGCACGCCGACGAAATTAGCGAACTTGATATCAATCCCTTGATCGTTTCGGAATACGCCGCGATTGCCGCGGATGCGCGCATTGTATTGTCGGAATATGTTTTATCTTCGGGCGCGCCGGATATGGTAAGAAGCGATTCGGAGATATCCGCCGCATTTACGCCTCTCTTCTCGCCGCAAAACATCGCCGTTGTAGGTGCGTCCGCGACCAAACCCAATCGCGCGAATACCTTCATTGATCAATTGCGTGATTTCGGGTTCAGGGGATCGATCTACCCGGTGCACCCGACGGCATCGGAAATTGCCGGATTACCTGCGTTCCCTTCCCTGGGCGAAACACCCGACCCTATCGACTATGCTTACATCGCTATTCCCGCCGCCCGCGTTCCGGAGGCGGTTGCGGGGGCCAAGGGCCGTGTTAAATTTGCTCATGTCCTCGCGGCCGGTTTTGCAGAAACCCCGGGCGGCGAAGAACTTCAAAAAGACCTATGTCAGGCGGCGGCTAACGCCGGCGTGCGTCTCCTGGGTCCCAATTGCAATGGAGGCTACTCGCCCCGCGGCGGCCTGACATTTACACATGGCGCGACGCAGGAACGTGGTTCTGTGGGTGTGTTTACGCAAAGCGGCGGGCTGGGCATCGATATCGTCCGCCGTGGCCAGGAGCGTGGCTTGCGTTTCAGTGGTTTGATGACAGGAGGCAATTGCGCCGATCTGGGTCCAACCGATCTGATGGAATTTTATCTGGCTGACCCTGAAACCAAGGTCATTGGGATGTACCTTGAGGGGGTTCGCGATGGGCGCCGGTTTTATGAACTGCTGCGCCGCGCGAAAGGCAAAAAGCCGATTGTAATACTGAAAGGCGGGCGTACGGCTTTGGGTCACAGAGCAGCCGTGTCGCACACCGGTGTGTTGGCTGCGGATTCGAGAATTTGGCAGGCGCTCTCCCAACAGACAGGAGCCGTCCTGGTCGAAAACTTGGAATCCTTCATCGATACCCTGCTCGCGTTCCAAGTTTTATCTCCACGCGCCGATAAACCGACACAGAACGCCGTTCTGTTTGGCAATGGTGGCGGTACGAGTGTGCTCGCAGTCGACGTGTTTTCGGATTGTGGCATCGAAGTAACGCCATTTCAGGACAATACGGTTGCCGCGTTGGCGGCAATGAACATGCCGCCTGGAACCAGCATTGCCAATCCGATTGACGCACCAATCGGAACTTTGAAACAGGGAGAAGGTGCGCTCTGCGGCCAGATTATGCAAACCGTTCAGCGCCAAGAACCGCCGGACGCCTTTGTGCTCCATTTCAATCTGCCCGTCATGTGGAGCCATATCGACGGCGGCGAGAACCAAATCGTCGAAAAAATGCTCGATGCGGCGAATGCCGTTCGCGCCGCATATGTGGATAAAACGCACTTTGTATTGGTGCTCCGTTCAGACGGACGGGCCGATATCGATGACCGAAAAAGGGAATGCCGGGAGGCGGCATTGGCACGTGGATTTGCAGTGTTCGATGAGCTTACGAATGCCGCTCAAGCGTTAGGTGGAGTGTGCCATCATGAAAGTTTCTTGTTTAACTCTAATTGACGAATGGAAAATTCACCTTTTAAGGGAATTATATTTCAGATTTATTGCGCGAAAGCACGAATCCGCGATTGGCTTTTGATTCAAACGCTGTTTAGATGACTGCAACCCGCAGACGCGGCGTTAAAAATTTGAAATTGAACAGGGAACTCGGGAGATGAAGGTAAAATCAATTCTTACCGCCGTAGCGACCGCAACTGCGGCGCTTACGATCGTAGGAGCCGCTAGCGCGGGAATATTGGATGACGTCAAGAAAAAAGGCTTTTTGCAGTGTGGTGTGAATACCGGTCTCACCGGCTTTTCAGCGCCTAACGACAAGGGCAAATGGGAAGGCTTCGATGTCGATTTTTGTCGCGCCATGTCGGCCGCAATCTTCGGCAGTCCTGACAAGGTGAAATATACACCGTTGACCTCGAAAGAGCGTTTCACGGCACTGCAGTCCGGTGAAATTGATATCCTGGCGCGGAATACGACCTGGACGTTCACCCGAGACGTAAACCTTGGCCTCGAATTCATCGGCTCGAACTACACCGATGGACAGGGCTTCATGGTCCGCAAAAACCTGGGCGTCAAAAGCGCCAAAGAGCTCGATGGCGCGTCGGTTTGCATTCAGACCGGAACGACGACCGAACTCAATCTCGCCGACTATTTCCGTTCAAACGGCATGAAGTTTAATTCAGTCGTCTTTGAAAAAGCGGACGAGATTCGCGCTGCCTATGATGCTGGCCGCTGCGACGTTTATACGACGGACCGTTCTGGCCTCGCAGCTCAGCGTTCGCTGTTGAAAAAGCCGGATGACCATGTCGTTCTGCCGGAAGTCGTCTCGAAAGAGCCACTTGGTCCGGTTGTCCGTCATGGACAGTCTGAATGGGGCGATGTTGCCCGTTGGACTCTCTTTGCACTGGTCGTCTCGGAAGAGCTTGGTGTTACATCGGCCAATGCCGACCAGATGAAGAGTTCCAAAAACCCAGAAATTCTGCGCCTTCTGGGTGTTGAGGGGAAAATGGGCGAACAGCTTGGCGTTCGCCAGGATTGGGCTTATCAAATCGTCAAGACCGTTGGTAATTATGGCGAGATCTATGAGCGCCATGTCGGTGTCAACACACCGCTCAAGCTAGAGCGTGGTTTGAACCAGCAATGGTCGAAGGGCGGTCTGCTCTACGCACCTCCGTTCCGCTAGGATAAACGAAACAAATCAGCCGGCCCTTGTGCCGGCTGATTACGTTTTGACGGTACGGAGTCGCGGTTGAACACGCGACCGCGCCTCCACGTATATCCCAAAAGGAGTGCGAGATGGCGGCGAGTAGTGAAGCCGGAGGTAGTACGCCAAGCGTCAGCCTTTGGAATGACCCCAAAAAGCGCGCGCTGATTTATCAGGCAATTGTCATCTTGATGGTTGTTATTTTCGCGGCGTATATGATCAACAATACAGCGGACAATTTGGAACAGCGCGGCATCGCGTCGGGCTTTGGATTCCTGTACTCCCCGGCCGGCTTTGATGTCGGGATGTCCCCCTTCCTTACCTATGACGCCTCGAAAGCGACTCACGGCACCGTGTTAATTGTCGGTGTTTTAAACACGTTACTTGTTGCCATAACCGGTATCGTTATCGCGACAATTCTCGGATTCATTATTGGGGTTTTGAGGCTGTCGCCCAACTGGCTCGTCTCTCGGATGGCCTATTGTTACGTCGAGACGCTGCGAAATATTCCTCTCTTGCTGCAATTGCTGTTCTGGTATTTCGCCGTGCTTGGTACGCTTCCCAGTAAACGAGACAGCATCAGCCTCTTCGACACGTTCTTTTTAAATATTGAAGGCATGTTCGGCCCACTGCCGGTTCCGCAGGATGGGTTCTGGATGATTACTGTTGCCATCGCTATCGCGTGTGTGGCGATCTTTTTTATCAAACGCTGGGCACAAAAACGGCAGGATGAAACCGGGCAACCGTTTCCGGTTTTCTTGGTTTCCGTTGGCCTATTGATCGTATTGCCCCTGATTGCGGCGATAATCTCGGGTTTCCCACTGGAATTTGAGCATCCGCAAAAGAATAGATTCGGATTGCGGGGCGGCATGATCATTTTGCCCGAATTCGCGGCCCTGGTTTTGGGGTTGAGCCTATATACCGCATCCTTTATTGCCGAAATCGTTCGGGCGGGTATCCAGGCCATTAGCCGGGGACAAACCGAAGCAGCCTATGCGCTTGGTGTCAGACCAACGGTTACAATGCGGCTGGTTATCATTCCACAGGCCTTGCGCGTGATCGTTCCACCACTGACGAGCCAGTATCTTAACCTCACTAAAAACTCGTCACTTGCGGTTGCCATTGGCGGTGCGGAGATTGTCGCGATTTTTGCGGGCACCTCGCTCAACCAGGCTGGTCAGGCAATTGAAATCATTGCAATCACGATGGCGTTCTATCTTACCGTCAGCCTACTGATTTCTATGTTTATGAACTGGTACAATCGCAGAATTGCGCTGGTGGAGAGGTAGGTCATGGCTGATATCTCCTTTGTAAGGACCGAATCCCACCCCGATCTGCCACCGCCGAAAAGTGAAGTCGGTATTATTGCCTGGCTGCGGCAGAATCTGTTCTCCGGCTGGCTCAACACGCTGCTGACGCTTTCAGCGATCTATGTGCTTTACAAGATCGTCCCGCCCTTGTTCAGCTGGGCCTTTTTCAACGCCGACTGGAACGGGAAAACCTATGAAGATTGCACCAGTGGTGGCGCCTGCTGGGCAATGATCCGGGTTCGATTCGACCAGTTCATGTACGGTTTCTACCCGGAAGCCGAGAGGTGGCGGGTAAACCTCGGTTTTATTTTGTTGTTTGGGACCGGTATCCCGCTGCTGATTGATGGCGTTCCCGGAAAAAAGTATCTCGCGATATTTGTCTTTCTGCTTTTCCCGCCGATAGCCTTTGTTCTTTTTTATGGTGGTCTGGGACTTCCCATCGTGGATACCGCGCAGTGGGGCGGATTGATGTTGACGATGGTTTTGGCGACCATCACCATCATCGTGTCGCTGCCATTGGGCATTGTGTTTGCCTTGGGACGAAGATCGAACATGCCGGTCGTTCGCATGATCTGCGTCTGTTTCATCGAGCTCTGGCGCGGTGTGCCTTTAATCACCGTGCTTTTCATGGGCTCTGTGATGCTGCCGCTGTTCCTGCCACCCGGCACGAATTTTGACAAAATCCTGCGTACCTTGATCGTGATGGCATTCTTCGCCGCAGCCTATATGGCGGAGGTGGTCCGCGGCGGTCTGCAAGCCATACCGAAGGGTCAGTTCGAGGCGGCGCAAGCCATGGGCCTCAGTTACTGGAAGATGATGGGACTGATCGTTCTGCCGCAGGCGTTGAAGATTGTCATTCCCGGCATCGTCAATACCTTCATCGGCCTGTTTAAGGATACGACCTTGGTGCTGGTTATTGGTCTATTCGATTTCCTCAGCATCATTCAGGCAGCCACAACCCATAAGAATTGGCTTGGCACATCGACCGAAGGTTATGTCTTCGCAGCCTGTGTGTACTGGATCTTCTGCTTCGGCATGTCCCGGTACAGCATCACGCTGGAACGCCGACTCGATACCGGTCACCGAAATTAAGAGGAAAACATCATGGCAAACCTCGACACAGTTCAAGGCACGATGGGGGTCAGCGATGAAGTCGCGATCCAGATCATCGGCATGCATAAATGGTACGGCGAATTTCATGTCCTGAAGGACATCGACATAACCGTTTATCGCGGCGAACGGATCGTCATTTGCGGTCCGTCGGGTTCGGGTAAATCGACCCTGATTCGCTGTATTAACCGGCTTGAGGAACACCAGCAGGGTCAGATCATCGTCGACGATATCGAGTTGACCGGTGATCTGAAGGGCATCGATGCGATACGTCGCGAAGTTGGCATGGTGTTCCAGCACTTCAACCTGTTCCCTCATCTAACGATCTTGGAGAACCTCACCCTGGCACCGATTTGGGTCCGCAAGACGCCCAAGGCCGAGGCCGAGGAAGCCGCTATGCATTATCTGGAGCGGGTGAAAATTCCGGAACAGGCCGACAAATATCCCGGTCAACTTTCCGGAGGACAGCAGCAGCGTGTTGCGATCGCACGGTCGCTGTGCATGAACCCGCGGATCATGCTGTTTGACGAACCGACGTCGGCGCTCGATCCGGAAATGATTTCCGAGGTGCTGGACGTGATGGTCGGTCTCGCCGAAACCGGCATGACCATGCTGTGTGTAACGCATGAAATGGGCTTCGCACGTAAGGTGGCGAACAGGGTCATCTTCATGGATGAGGGTGAGATTATCGAACAGAACGAACCGGAAGAGTTCTTCAACAATCCGAAATCGGACCGGACGAAACTTTTCCTTAGCCAGATTCTGTCACATTGAGGATCTGCATTGTTGGCGCGGGAGCGGTCGGTTGTTTGCTGGCCGCGAGATTGACGCGTTCGGATTGTGAGCTTTCCCTCGTCGCTCGGGGAGCGACGCTCGATGCGATCCGCGCCGATGGCTTGAAGCTCATCGATCGCAAGGGCGAGCATCGCTACGAAATTAACGTCACGGATGACGCATCGTCGTTGGAACCTCAGGATCACGTCATCGTTGCCACGAAAGCGCACACAATTGCGGCGGCACTGGATGTCATAACACCTCTCCTCGGGCCCGAAACGGCTGTCGCGGCGGCTGTAAACGGCATACCGTGGTGGTACTTCCACAAGTTACAGGGCGATTATCCAAGCTCGCATCTGCAAAGCGTTGATAAGGGCGGCGTGGTCTGGAATTCGATTGGCCCCGATCGGGCCCTGGGCTGTGTCGTCTATGTTGCGGCTGCAATGCGGGCGCCCGGCACCGTTTATCATTCGCATGGCATACAATTCATTCTGGGCGAACCGGACGATCTCCCCTCACCGCGTGTTACGGCGCTTTCGGAAGCGCTAATTGCGGGTGGCTTGCGGGCACCTGTTTCCGATGATATTCGGGCCGCTGTTTGGGCAAAGCTCTGGGGCAATCTTAACGCCAACCCGGTGAGCGCGCTCACCGGCGCATCGATTGGCGAGATGGTAGGCGATCCGGCGACACGGCAAATCCTGGTTGATATCGCCCGCGAGGGATACGAGGTTGCGACGGCCATGGGTGTCGAACTCGAGGGCGATCCGGCGGCGCGCGTCAAGGAAATGGACGGCCTGGGCGAATTCCGGACGTCTATGCTTCAGGATATGGACGCCGGCAAGGCAATAGAGCTCGACCCGATCGTCGGCTCGGTTGCGGAACTTGGCCGGATAGCCGGCGTCGCGACGCCGGTCATTGATATGGTCTATGCCCTCACCCGGCAGCGCGCGCTTATCGAAGAAAAATACATACCTCTGACATAGCACGGCGTAGCAGGTTTGCCGTCCGGGTAAACCGTGGGCCTCCGTGTGCGAGTCAATTTTTATGGCAGCTGCCGCAAGTGTCTTTATCCGTAACCGGAGGGTGATTTGCCGGTAAGACGGAAGCGGCTTTGTCAGTCGGGGCTAAATTCGAATTGGCCGCCGACAGCTTCGGCTTTGCTTGATTCTTCGCTGGTGATTCCAGCCAGAACGTTTGCGGAAATAAGCATCAGATCATGCAATTGGCTTAGCGGGGGCAGAGATAGGACTGCGCCAGTAAAGATCGCGACCGTAACCAGCAGTGCCAGAACAGCTTCCAATTTCAGTGTAAGATGCCAGCTTTTTCGGTCCCGACGATGGTGCAACAATCCACGCCAGTTGCAGCTCAAATGAGTGAATCCCATGGCAATAAATAGCACGGCAATGGAAATATGGAGCGATCCCCAATCGGTACGCGTGAGCCAGATGAGCATCCAGTCCGTTTCTCTCGCAACGCGGCCAGACGGTGCCTAGAACATCACCACGCCGCTGATCAGCATTACCAGAAAACTTAGGGATACTGAAAGTCCGAGATAGTCGAACCGGCGGCGGGGCGCACGCCCCGATTTAGAGTTATCCACCTCTCACCCTCCATCTAGCGCATAGATTTCCAATTAAACGATTCGCTAGGTTCGTTCGCCCGATTTGCTTGCTGGGTTATGATTGGGTTTGCACTTTACATTATTTCATACACGCAAACCGAAGGTACGGGAAAAGTATTTCGCGATATATTAGTATGAAACAATCGACATGACCGGCAAGTTTTTAAAGCAGGTCCAACTGTTTGGGCGCGCTTTGCGGTTCGACCTCGGTCCAAAGCGAACGATCATCGTTCGCCACCTTGTTGACTGCCGGTCCAATCGGATAGGCTTTTATTTCTCCCGCATATGGCTGCAATAGCGCTTGCCGGGGCGCCGTTAGCCATTCGCGATAGTGCGTGGGTTCCAAAATGACGGGCATTCTATGGTGGATGGCCGCGAGTTGCTCGCTGGCTTCCGTTGTGATGACGGCGCAGCTCTCAATCGTCTCGTTGTTTGCACCGTTCCAGCTTTCCCAAACGCCGGCAAAGGCAAAAGGCGCGTCGTTCGGCATGGCAATTCGATAGGCCTGCTTTGCGCCGTTTTCCGATTTCCATTCGTAGAAACCGTCGGCAGGGATCAAACAGCGCCGTTGTTTGAAAGCGCTCCGAAACGATGGTTTCTCTGCAACCGTTTCGGCCCGCGCGTTTATCAACGGGGCGCTACTACCCACTTCTTTAGCCCAAGACGGCACCAGTCCCCACCGCATCATCGCAAACACCGATTTGCCTTGCTCGCCCGCGCGAACGACAGGCACGTCCTGCGTCGGCGCGATGTTATAGCGAACGCCAAGATTGGGCAGTTCGTCGAAGCCGAACAGAGCCCGAATGCCCTCGACCGGGCTGGTCAGGCTGTATCGTCCACACATGGTAGAGTTTATTCCTTCGTGACAGCGAGATCGTCGGGCTTGTTTCAGCCAAGGTAGAACGGCCGTCCCGCATCGCGAGCCCAAAGCCGTACAAGGTGCCGTCGTCGCTCCGGCTCCGGCCAATCGGTGAATGCCGTGCGCCGGTGTCCGAGGCGACGGTTGTCGACAATCTGGATTTGGCCCGGTTCGAACATGAACTCTCGTCGTGCGCCCGGCTCGTTGATGATTTCCGTAAGGGTTTCGATGGCATCGCTGCCTTTCTGATCAATTGAATCACCGCGCATTTCATAACCAACTCGAGTTAGGCGATCGGAGAATCGGGTTCGCAAAATCTTGCCATCATATTCGAAAATGGGATGTACACTGACCCGGTCATCGTTTGGCGCGTGCTCCATCTGGCGATCGAAATAGAAAGGCTCGTAAAGCCGTTCCAGAAGGTCTGGATGACGTGCCAACATTTTGTTGTGTGCGGTTTGGAAACTGACGACACCGTTGACGCCGCCCTCCTTCGCCGTCTGCAAGCAGAACAATGCGACATAGTCAGGCGGCAGATTGAACGCGTTGTCGTTGTGGTACTCTTGACCAGCATTGGTCACCGACGAGCGGACGCCGTTCGCATCGACCAGTGCCTTGCCGGTGTCTCGAACATCATAGACCATCGTCCCGTCCCACTTTTGTGCCACGGTACGTCCAACCATATTGGTCAGTAGCCAGTATAGGGCGGTCGCGGTATCGCGGCTGATGTCCTCGATCGGCAAACGGTCAATCACGACAAACCCAACACCTCGCTCCAGCGTTTCTTTCGCAAGTGCCATCATCGCGCGGCACCCCGGCATATCGAAATCTGCAAGGCGGAGGGAGAAAATAGGGAGCGGGTTTGCTTCGAGTTGTGCTGTGGTGGTCAGGAGTTCGTCGCGACAGGCGTCTGTAACCCGAATCTGTCCCGCATTGCTAGGAAGACAAGTATCTACCCATGCAATTGCACCGGATTCGATTTCCGAAAGCATCTGCGGCACGCCAGTCTGTATTGCAGGCATCCCTTACTCCGTAATTGAGTTGGAATTAGCCATATCTTGATCAGAGCACCAAATCGCCGTCAACAGTTTGGTGTGCAATGGCATCGGCTTAAGATTTATCGAACCTATTTCTTTGGTTTCAGCCTTGTTTGTGCTCAAGGCGAAAGAGGACAATTGCCGTTTACACGCAAAGAACATTGGCTATGTCAGGGGCCGAAAAAATTAACTGGCTGTAACTGTCCACAAACCATCATCTTGTTTTTCGGCTTTTACCTTGACGGCGCCTTGATCGACGAAGTTCTGCACGGTTTCGCCGACTTTCTCTTTTGGTATGTCCGTAATCACCGTATCATCTCCTCTTAAAGGTCTTCAATTTCCTATTAGTCCAATTCTTTTACCGCTTTAGTGCGAAGCTGGGCATACTTCGCACCGACAAGAAACGGTTCAGGAAACTTCCCGGGGACTTTATTCAACTTCATCCAAGCCAACAGTTTGTTCATGTTGACCGTACTCTTATTCATGTATGTACGTAGGTATATACTGTTAGCGTCCGGCTTATAACTAACACCCACGCTAGTGATTGCCTTCACCGTTTTTATGTCTCCCGCGACAGATTGTGCGGCGATACCGGAGGCGAATTGGGTACGAATAGTCAGCTTGCCCGCAAACGCGCTTTGCGTCACGTTGGCATGGTTATCTTCCAGGCGGAAGCCGGAGAAAAGGCTGACAGCTTCACCTTTGGGCGATTTTTTGCCGCCGCTTGTTGTCGTTTCACCCGCAGGTGGCGCAAATGCCAAGACCGTCCGCTCGAGACCGGCATTAACTTGCAGCGGAGTCGAAGGTTCTTCATTGACGCTGATTCCCAAATTGAAACCCGAATTTTCCGCGAATACAAGGGCATCCGTGCACGAAGCTGTAGAAGAGAGTAGTAATCCCGCCACGATCATGCGCACTGATGTTGAGATGTTTTCAAGCTTCATTTCAACCGCCCCCCTTCGAAACATTGTCATTCTTTTCCCAGCAACCAAAAATCACGTCGGCATTCGCGGAGCCGTCCGTTTCGGCGAGCTTTTTCGCGAAGATCTGCGCTGCCTTCCCTGTCGCGAGTTGCTCTACAAATTTGCTCAGTCGAATACCATCAACTTCAAGCTCCGAGCAGGATAAAACCGACATGGCTTCAATACCGTCGTCAGTTTCCACCGATTTTGGCGCGATAGTGAAGAAGCCCCGCTTATATCCAACGGTGAGATGTCCTTTTGTCTGATCGGCATTAACGGAAGCATTGACGCCAACGACCGTGCGATGAGTGACAAAGAGATTCTCAGCTGTGCATCCCGTTAACCCAATAATGATGGCTGCCAGGGCAGCCGATATTCTTAGCATTTGCGTTCCCTCCCACAGATCCCTGCTTTTGTCTTTTCCGGTCTGGCCGGCTCATAATCTAGGTTCAGTACAACACTCTCAGTATCCTTTGCGCGAATGCCCGCGCGATCCAGAAATCCGATCGTTCCGTTTATCGCGTTACCGTCGAATCCAAACTCTATGCCGACGGATTGCGCATGAACCGCCACGGCGTGTTCTCCTGGTAAGTTAGTGAAAAACAAATGCCAGCCCGGGTGTAGTTTTTCACTGACATTCGGGTCAAATATATAGCGCCGTTTGCTGCCTCCCAGCGTAAGGCCAGTATCATCTCCACGTGTTCGAAGTTGCAATCCGACGGGGAAGCTGTCGACAACATAGGCACGTTCTGCATGGGTTACCTTGACCGCCACGACACCCACTCCGTCAACGGAACACCCGGACGCCAACAGCGCGATCATAAAACAAATCACGCATGAAAAGCCGTGTCGCCTTGGGGTGAAAGCAACATCATGTCTTGCCGCGACTTTTTGAGACGAATAAATCGTGGAAATTGTGTGACCCCTCCCTTGCCAGTAAGGTTAATATACTGCATCTGAATGGGCGAACAAAATCTATAGTCGTACTCAAAGTCACAATTCGCTGAGGGCTGTAGTTCGGCTTGGACTCACATTTATCGAAAATGCACTTTTCACGGCAACCAGCGTGTCCCTCGAACAGGAATTTGCGCCTAGCGTTAGAAGTCGCCCGCGCGCCTAAGCGCTGGAATTAAGCTTTCGCAGGCTGACCACTTCTACGCACGCGCAAAATACAGCCATTGCCTGCCTAAGCTCTTCGATCGGTGGTAGCGTAGGCGCGAGCCGCAGATTTCGGTCCCGTGGATCTCGTCCGTAAGGGAAAGTCGCCCCGGCTGGGGTTAGTGTGACGCCCGCCTCACCGGCCAACCGCACAACTTTGGCGGCGCAGCCATCCAATAGATCGACACTGAAAAAATAGCCGCCCAACGGCCTCTTCCAGGTCGCCATGTCTTTGCCGCCGAGGTTCTGACTTAACGCTGCGTCCACGGCCGCGAATTTTGGACCGATTATTGCGGCGTGTTTTTCCATATGGCTCGCCATGCCGTCGACATTACCGAAAAAGCGCACATGGCGCATTTGATTGAGTTTGTCGGGTCCAATCGTCTGGAATGACATTTTGTGTGCTAAGTCGGCGATATTCGCTTCCGATCCAGCCAGGGTTGCGATCCCTGCGCCGGGATGGACTATTTTCGATGTCGAAGCGAACATATACGGACGGTCGGGATGGCCGGCGGCGGTGCAAGCTTCAAGGATATTCTTCACCTTCGGGCGCGCATCGGTGAGATGATGCATCGTATAGGCATCGTCCCAAAAGACCCGGAAATCGGCGGCTGCGGATTCCATCGTCGCAAGGCGGTCGACGACCGCATCGGAATAAATTGCTCCGGTCGGGTTCGAGTATTTCGGCACGCACCAGATTCCCTTGATCGCTGGATCTTCCGCGACCATCGCTTCTACCGCGTCCATGTCGGGCCCGTCGTCCCGCATCTCGACATTGATCATCTCTATGTTCAGCCGTTCGCAGATCGCGAAATGACGGTCGTAACCGGGAATCGGACAAAGGAACTTCGTCCCTTCTCCCCACGGCGCCGCGCCGCCTGCCACACCCCATAAGACCGCACCGACCAGTGTATCGTGCATCAGACTGAGGCTGGAGTTGCCGCCGGCGATGACCTGTTCGGGACGGACACCCATATAGGACCCAAGCAGGGCCTTTGCTTCAGGAATACCCGTGCCGAAGCCGTAGTTACGGTAATCATCCCCATCTGCGCCAAAGCAATCTTCGGGTGTGAGAACCGTCAAAATGCCATTGCTTAAATCAAGTTGCTCGCGCCCGGGTTTCCCGCGGGTCATGTCAATTTGGAAGTTGCGGCCTCTCAGCGCTGCGAGGCGGTGCTCGGCCTTATCCTCAGCTTCTTTCAGCGATGCGTCGCTATCTATTTCGTGGCTCATGGTCACTACTCTTTGCTATCCGGCAATAGGAATGCCGCGCGCTTAATAGTTCGGTGGAATAGGTGATATCAAGCGGGATAAATTCCTTTATCGATATCCTAATTTGCGCGGCAATTTCTGGTAAGTCCCTTCGCTAAGGCAGTTGAAGCCAAAACACCGGGCAGTTAATGCGGAATATTCTATTTGGACTTCAATTTATTCTCGCTCTTGCCGGACTCGCGGCCTGTCATACAGCAACCGAAAACCTTCGTTCCAGCGCGACAGGCCCTAACGTCGGAGCCGGAAGCACGTTTACTGCGATGTCCTACAATATTCGTTTGGGCATCGGGCGGCACCCTCGGTCTGGCAAAATTTACGATAAGCTGTGGGGACATAATCTCGCCGCGTTGATTGATGAAGTTCGCTCGGTGAAGCCCGATATTGTCGGTCTGCAGGAAGTTGCGGCCCATTCACAGGCTAAAAATTGGCCCAAACCCTAAACATGAACTACGCCTACGTGCCGTATGAAACGGCAAGATCGACCGGACATTGGTGGGGTGTCGTTCTGTTTTTGAAATATCCGATCCAGTCGTCGCGGGGCGCTGAAATAAGTTTCGCGCGCGGCAACCAACGCGCTGCCCGTGTCGCTGTCGCGGATGTTGGGTGACGCTGCCGGAACAGCCCGCATCGGATCACCGTGCCTACTTCGCCAAGTTGCGTCGGCGGTAGACGTCGTTCCAAAGCAGGTTCTACGGGGTCTCGCGCTTTAAATCATCAAGTCGCGCATCCGGCGGGCGGTTGGCGCGTGCATTGACGAATGTCTCAAGATCCTTGTGCGCAATACGCCAGTCTCGGCCAAACTTCACCGCGCGGAGGCTGTCATCGTGGATCCACGTACGTACTGTACTTTCCTTAATCTTCAATAGGTCGGCGACCTCATGCACTGTCAGCATGGGACGGCTGAGCATTCTACGTTCTCCTATGTTTTAACTAGTTTATATAATTTTATTATTGTTTATTGAAGTTCTTTATCGAAATTCCATCTTCTATTCAAATCAATCGAGATTTGAACAGGGGTAGGTTATATGACCATTTTATGGCGCCGCGCGGCGGCGTTGTTGCACCATGAAGCCGCAGGCGGGGTCTTGCTGATGGCTGCAGCGGCGGTGGCGCTTATTATGGATAACTCGCCATTTGACTGGTTGTATGACGCGATGTTGACCACACCCGTTGTGGCGCAGGTCGGCAACCTTGTCATCGATAAGCCGTTACTTCTATGGATCAATGACGGATTAATGGCGGTATTCTTCTTCCTCATCGGGCTGGAAATAAAACGGGAGTTGCTCGAGGGAAGATTGTCCGGTTGGAGCGAGGCGGCTTTGCCCGCGGTCGCCGCGCTTGGAGGCATGATCGTGCCTGCGCTCATCTACGTCGCTTTCAACTATCAAGACCCGGAGACGCTTCGTGGTTGGGCGATTCCAGCAGCGACAGATATCGCGTTTGCATTAGGTGTTCTCGCTCTGTTGGGAAGCCGGGTTCCCGTCGCCCTCAAGGTGTTTTTATTGGCGCTGGCGATCCTCGACGATCTGGGCGCAATTATCATCATTGCACTGTTCTATACCGCCGATCTATCTCTGGCATCGTTATTGATTGCTGCAATTAGCACGGCAATTCTAGTCGGTTTCAATATGGCCGGCGTTCGCCGAATTGCACCCTATGTACTTGTCGGTCTGGTGATGTGGGTCTGCGTTCTAAAATCCGGCGTTCACGCGACACTCGCGGGTGTGATCATTGCGCTTACCATTCCGCTTCGCGTCCCCGAGCGCAGTGCGCCCTCGCCTTTGAAACGGCTCGAACATGAGCTGCATCCCTGGGTCGCCTTTTTCATTATGCCGGTTTTCGCCTTTGCCAACGCCGGCGTTCATTTGGGTGGGATTTCGATGTCGGATCTCCTGGCGCCGATCCCGCTTGGTGTAGCGCTCGGACTGTTCGTCGGCAAGCAAATCGGTGTTTTTGGTTTTGCCTGGGTCGCGACGCGGGCCGGCATCTGCCGTCTACCGGAAGGCGTCAATTGGCTTCAGATCTATGGCGTCGCTCTGCTCGCGGGCATCGGTTTTACGATGAGCCTGTTCATAGGCATTCTTGCCTTCCCCGACCCGGACCATGCGGCTGCCGTTCGTCTGGGTGTACTCTCGGGATCGATCCTGTCGGCGGTAATGGGGTACACTGTGTTGCGATTGTCTACGGAACCGGTCGCGCCTGTTCGTGGCGGTGCTAGACAACCAGTAAAAACTGCCGCTTGAAGACGGAGGATTCCATGCGTGACGTCCCGGAACTGATCGATGGTTATCATAAGTTTCTTGAAACCCGATACCCTCAAGAGGCCGCCTTGTATCGCGCGTTGGCTGTCGGTGGGCAGGAACCCAAAACAATGGTAATCGCCTGCTGCGACAGCCGGGCCGATCCATCAGCAATCTTCAATGCGAAGCCGGGGGAGCTGTTTATCGTGCGCAATGTCGCGAATCTTGTTCCGCCTCATGAACCTTATGGCGACTACCACGGCACCAGCGCCGCGCTGGAATTCGCTGTCGAGGGTCTCATGGTCGAGACTATTTTGGTGATGGGGCATGCTCGCTGCGGCGGTATCCGCGCTTTCCTCGATGGTCTTTATGAACCGACCGATGAACCCGGTTTCATCGACCGATGGATGTCGCTCCTCAATCCAGCCCGAAACGAAGCCCTGCGTGATGTAGGGGAAGAGGTGATCGAAAAGCAGCAGGAAGCACTCGAGCACGCCGCAATCCGTCATTCACTCGAAAACCTTCAGACCTTCCCCTGTATCAAGAGACGGCTTGCCGATGGCAGCCTGCGTCTACGCGGTGCCTATTTCGATATCGCCGATGGACGGCTTTTGGCTCTGGACCCGGTAACGAATAAATTCGTTTCCGTCGAGTAAATGGCCGAGAGGCCGGTGCGTTTATGATTCCAGATCGAGGGGATCGGATTTGATTATCGTGTCCATTTCCTGCCACGGTGTTTCCGGCACTTCGCAATAGATTTCAAGCTCGTTGCCTTCCGGATCCTTGAAGTACACGCTCTTCGTGACGCCGTGATCGGCGGTACGGATGCCCTCGACGTTGTTTTCTTTTAGCCGGTTATACATAGACTTCACCGTGTCCAGTCCATCCGCGACAAGTGCGACATGCGCCAAGCCGACCTGGTTCCGTTCCGGCAGTGGCGCATCCTCCTGAACCTTAAACACCGCAATATCATGGTGATAATCGTTGAAGCGGAAGAAAACACCGAAATCTTTGCGCTCGTCGGCGATTTTCATGCCGAGAATATCGCCGTAGAACTGTTTGGCTGCATCGAGATCCCGCATTTTCAACACCACATGACCCACGCGTTTGATCGGCATTGTTCTCTCTCCCGAAATTAAATCAATAGCGGCAATCGGTGATAGTCAAGACGCTCGCATCAACGGAGAACGATGTCTAGATCCTTTCGGATGTTCGCTGAACAAATACTAAGTCAGCGGCATAGCAAAACTGAGCTGATGCCCCGCAGGATCGAGCATGTGAAAATACCGCTCACCCCACTCCGCATCGCGTGGTTTCGTCTCAGTCGGGAAGTTGCGTGACAGGGCCCTTCGATACATGTCGTCGACATCCGCGACATGAAAAATGATCCGGCCCCACCATTCATGCGGTTTGCTCTGTGGTCTTTCAACGAGATTTAGAAAAGATGCACCGCAGCGCAACGTGCTAAATCGTTCGGTCTCGCCGCCATAGGTCAGCTCAAAGCCAAGCGCGCGGTAGAAGCTGACCGATTCCGCCATATCGTTGGCTGCGAGGGCAACAGCGCTGATACCGGTCAGAAGCGGCAGGGTGTCTTCGCGCGGGTAATTTGGATCGTTCGTTTGACTCATTTCAGCTGCCTAATTTACTAACTCTGTATCCCTGGCGGTGTTCGATGGGACGCCTGATAGCGGATTGAACGTAGAACGCGTAGAGCTCGCGATAGTCGAGAATTTCGTTCTCCTTCGTGAGTATGCAAGCGTCGTTTCGAGTTTCGTGGCGCTTGGCTCAAATCCGGTCCCGCTCTCTGTGTATAATGTTCTAAGCGATACAGCCGGTACGACGAGGTTTCTGGGTGATACATTTGGTCAACCTGATGCGGTTCGCTTGCGGTTGACCGTTGGCTTTGAGTCGACGGGCGAAACAGCGGCGATTATCGAGCCGGACTCCTTTGCGATGTTAAGTGTCGGCTTGCTGGGTCTTTATGCGCTTCGGCGTCGCGGCAAACCGGCGTTATCTGAACAGCAAAATTAAACGCAAAACACGTCGATCATTGCCGGTACATAGTCATTCATCAGAACGATTTTCTTGCGTTTGATGTGCCAGCTACCGCTATTTACGACCAATAGGTGAGTTTGACGACCGAAGAAGACATGCTGGGTTTTGTTGCGAAGGAAATAGACATGACAGGTCCAAGCGGAATGCAAGGTCATTGCATCCGGTCTTGCCTCCTCGTCCAAAACCGAGTTGCCGATCACATGCGTTGTGCGCGGTACCGGGTTTAACGACGGCGCCTCGCCGGAGCGGATACGCCAGACGCGATCCTCCAAACCTGCGCGCGATTTGAAATAAAAGATCGAGACCTCGCGATTGAAGTCCGCCGTCATCTCCGTATTGTTTTTCCAGGCTGGAGCCCAGAACTCGCAATCCTCGCAATAAAGCGCGAGCCAGTCGTCCCAGCGCTGTTCGTCCAGATACATTCCCTCCCGGGCCAGAACTTCCGTTCCCGCTGCGAGCAACGTTTGCCTATCCACAGTATTGCTCATTCCGCCGCGAGCACCTGATTGCCCGACATTCGGCGCACCCATTCTCGATAGGCTGCATGGTAGACGACCTCACACTGTACGCCGTAACTGCCGTCGAGACTGTAGGCCGGATTGATGCCCAGTTCGTCGGCCTGTTTATCGGGCCCCTTTTTCACGGCGGTAATGCCGCGCTCGAAACTTTGCAGCCAGTCGTCTGACATGGCGTCGAGGCCGGTCTGACAGTCCTCGTAGCAGATCGTGTCGTCCGGCGTGGCGAGTCCCGAGACATTGAAGAAATCCTCGTGCTGCCGGATACGTCTGGCGCGAAACTCGTCTACTTCGTCGACCGGTCCCAGGCTGTACAAAGTCATCTCTGTCTTGTCGACGGCCAGAGGCGTAAAGGTGCGCAAGATCAGCGATGTGGTGTCGGCAAGCTGCAGGTTCGGAAAGATCGTCAGGTTACGTCCGCGCATCATCCATTTCGCCCGCGTTTCGCCAACCCGCGCGCGAACGGCGTCGATCGAACCGGCGAGTGGTTGATTTTCCGGATTGGGTAGATCGGCCCAGATCACACCATGGCCAGTATCGAAATTGAACATGCCGGCTGCCATCGCAAAGCGATTGCGGAAGTTGGGCGAAACGACCTGCTTGTTGCCGCTTTCGCCGGCCTCGCGCCGATACACGATTTTGGCAAAGCCGCGATGGGTTGAGGTGAGATGATAACCATCCTTGCCGTTGTCCATCTGCAGCTTCCAATTGGCCGCATAGGTGTAATTGGACCGACCTGGAATCAATTCCATTGGATTGCCTTGATCCATAACCAAATCAATCATGGTGCGGGCGTCGCCCAGATAGTCGTCAAGCGGCATGACATTGGGATTGAGGCTGACGAAACAGAGTTCGCGGTAGCGC
>JAJFJB010000146.1 GCA_021774435.1 Alphaproteobacteria bacterium | reverse complement strand
CTTGCGGCCCGTCTCGGGATGCGTTCGCACTACGGGATGCGCATTGACGGTCGGCTGCCAATCGGCGTTGTCGCGGGTTTGAGTCGAGCGGCCCTTGTTGGCGTTCGGGCCCGCGACATGGCTGTCGTCATGCACGGCCTTCATGTCCTCCAGCGTGGCTTTCAGCCCATCGGACAGCGTTTGGTAGGCGAGGTATTGATTGGCGAACAGCGTATCGCCGCCCTGTGGGGGCAGTTCGAGCGCGTGCAGGATGGCGCCCATTGGTGGGCGTTCGATATGACCGGTGTCCGTATGCCATTCAGCGCCGACCACGCGGGTCGCCTCGGGTTCCTTCACCACGTGAATGACTTCGGGGTTGGGCCCCTTTTTAGCGAGATTGGGGTGTAGAAAGAGCTCGCCAAAATAGCGTCCGAAGGTCATCAGTCTTTCGTCGCTCAATTGCTGGTCGCGAAAGAAGATCACCAGATGATCGAGCAGGGCCTGACGGATTTCAGCGATAACGTCCGGGGCCAAATTTCGAGAGACGTCAATTCCCTCCAAAATCGCGCCAACCGAGCCGGAAATTGGTTTGGCTTCGAAATGTGTGAATTTTGTCATTCAGCCTACTCTACTCGGCAGCGTTCATACGCCGCTTCGTCGAGAGCCAGCCCGTGCCCGGGTCCGTCTGGTGCCGTCAGCACGCCGTCCACCGGCTCCGGCATGTTTTGAAGAATGGCCATGGAGCGCGGCATATATTCGACGATTTGTCCGTTCGGGGCGGCGGCCAGCAGATGGACATGGAATTCCGGCGCGACGTGGCCGCTGATGGGGACACGATAGGATTCGGTAAGCGACGCGATCTTGCGCCACGGCGTGATGCCGCCGACGCGGAACAAATCGAGGATCGCGACATCGACAGCGCGCGCCTGCAACGTGTGTTGAAACTGGGTCAGTGTGTAGAGGTTCTCGCCGCCGGTCACGGGAATGTCGAATTCGGCAGCCAGACTTGCGAGCCCGGCAACATCCGCGTGGTTGACCGGATCCTCCAGCCAGGTCACGCCGGCATCCTGTAGGGCGCGGCCGGCGGCGCGCGCATAGGGAAGGTCCCAGCTTTCCGTCCCGTCCACCATCACAGCGACACCAGCACCGGCCGCATTCCCGGCGATGCGGGCGCGGTCGGCTTGTTCCTTAGGGGAGAGTTCCTTGCCGAGTCGAAGCTTGATCGCCTTGTAGCCGTTCTTGGCATGACTTTGTGCTGACTCGGCGAGCTGGTCGTTGGACAGGCTGTACCAGAGCCAATCGCTGGCATAGGCGGGAATATGATCACGATAGCCGCCAAGCAGCCGGTAGAGCGGCTGGTCCAGGGTTTTCCCAGCAGCATCCCACATCGCGATATCGAGCGGCGCCATCGCCCAATGTAGCAACCCGCCGGGGCCGACCCATTTTCCCGCCGCGGCCATCTTTTGCCAGGCGGCTTCGGTCTCAAGGACATTCATGCCAATCAACGTATCGCCAAGCTCGCGTGCCGCTTGCGCGATGGCGCGCATCAGCTGCTCACCCGTTTTCACGATATAGCCGAAACCCTCGATGCCGTCGCTGGTCGTAATGCGGGCGGCGACATGCCAATTCGCGGCGACCGCGCGCCCTGCCGCGACGTAGGCGTTTTCGACCGGCACTTCGAGCACATCAATGCTGACCCTGGAAATCTTCATGGCGCTTCTCCCTGTGCCAATAAGTGTAGCAAATCAGCCGGCTACGTCACTGGGGTTCCGTGAACGGGCCTCGCGGTCTTTAATGCGTTTCAAATCGACACAGTGAATACAGGACAAATTTGATGACGGTACAGCCACTCCAGGGCATTAAGGTGCTCGATCTCACGCAGATATTCCAAGGCCCCTATGCTTCCTTTCTGATGGCGATGGCGGGCGCGGAAATCGTCAAGGTCGAGGCCCATACCGGGGACCGCATCCGGCGCGGCGGCGGGCCGGATACGCCGCTGGCATTTGCGATGCTGAATTCGAACAAGAAAAGCCTGACGCTTGATCTCAAACATCCGCGTGGCAAGGAGATCCTGAAGGCAATGGCCAAGGAAGCCGACGTCATGCTGGAGAACTTTGCGGCGGGGACGATGGACCGACTTGGCCTCGGCTGGGACGTGATGCGCGAGATCAATCCGCGCCTCATCTACGGGACGGCGACCGGCTATGGCGTTTCCGGGCCGGACAAGGACCAGCTTGCCATGGATCATACGATTCAGGCGGCAGCCGGCGTCATGAGCATCACGGGAGAGAGGGGCGGCCCACCGGCGCGCGCCGGCGGTACACCGAGCGACATCATGGGCGGCATCCATTTCTACGCCGGCATATTAAGCGCGATACTGGGACGAAACGCGACGGGCAAGGGCACCCGGGTGGAAATCGCAATGACCGAAGCGATGTACTTCACCCTGGCCAGCGAATACTCGCACTTCCATCGCACGGGCGAACTGCCGGAGCGGCGCGGCGACAAGACCGCGGCAAACTCCGCGCCCTATGGCCGTTACGAATGTAAGGATGGCTGGATCGCGTTGATCTGCGTGAGCGAACCGCAATGGGGACGGCTTGTGGAATTGATGGGCCGTCCGGACCTGAAGGACAACCCGGACTATGCCAGCCCCGCGCTGCGTCACAATCATGAGCCGGAGATCAATGCCATGATCGAGGACTGGACGAAGACGCGGTCGCGTGACGACGTCTATGCTCAAATCCGCGACAACAAGATTCCGGTCGCGCCGGTACGCGATGTGGGCGATGTGATGAACGATCCGCATATGCATGAACGCGGCATGTTGAACCGGATGGAACATCCCTATATGGGAGAGATCATCCTGCCGAGCTCGCCGATCCGATTGTCCGAATTTCCAACCAGCCCGTTGGAATACTTCCCGGAGATCGGCGGCAACAGTGCCGAGGTGCTGAGCGATTGGCTGGGCATGAGCGAGGCGGACATCGAGGCGCTCGCGGCCGAAAAAGTGATTTAGGAGAACTCTTCTCTTGCAACTTTCCGTACTCGACCAGTCCGTCGCCATAGCGGGGCGTGCGCAGGGCGAATCCATCCGCGAATCCATCGAGATGGCGCAGTTCTGCGAAACGCTTGGCTATCACCGTTTTTGGGTTGCCGAGCATCACAATCACGACACGATCACGGGCTCGGCGCCAGAAATCCTGATGGCGGCCATCGCCGCGACGACGAAGCGTATTCGGATCGGCAGCGCCGGGGTCATGCTGCCGCACTATTCGTCGCTGAAAGTGGCCGAGCAGTTCCGTGTGCTGGATGCAATCGCGCCGGACCGGATCGATCTGGGTCTCGGCCGTGCACCGGGGTCGGATGGCCGGACCGCCTTTGCGCTGAACCCGAACGCAGCCGAGGCGGCGTCGAAATTTCCGGAACAGGTGCGCGATCTCCTGGCCTGGGTGAATGGTGATCCCTTGCCGGCCGGCCATCCGTTCGGCGTTATTCGCGCGTTTCCCAGTGGGGATACGTCGCCGGTCATGTGGATGCTGGGCACGTCGGATTATGGGGCGCAGGTCGCCGCGCATTTCGGCATACCCTATTGCTTCGCGCATTTCATTACCCAGGGCCGTGGGTGCGCCCAAGCCTTGGATCTGTACCGCCAGCATTTTCAACCGAGCGCACGCCATCTCGAACCGGTTGCGTCGATTTGCGTTTGGGCACTGACGGCGGACACGGAAGAAGAGGCGAATTATCAGTTTATGTCGCGGGCCCGTTCCCGCCTGGCCCGGGATCGCGGTGTGCTGCAGGCGATCGAATCGCCCGAATTCGCGGCGGCGCAGTCCTATACCGCGGCGGAACAGTCACGGATCGAAGGCATGCGTGAGGATGCCTTTGTCGGAACGCCGCAGAAAGTGGGCGAACAATTGCGGCAATTGGCACAGCAGCTTGGCGTCGATGAGCTTGTTGTTCTGACCTGGACGCATGATATCGCCGCACGCAAACGTTCTTATGAATTATTGGCAGACGAATTCAAAATTGGCGCGAACGCGGAGGGAAACTAGATGTCCGAAGAACTGATTTTGACGAAAATCGAGGATGGCGTCGGATACCTGACCTTCAATCGTCCGAAAACATTGAACGCATTTAATAACGAGTTGATGGTCCAATCCATGGAGGCCCTGGATGCGTTCGCTGCGAATGACGACGTCCGGGCCGTCATCGTTCAGGGCGCGGGGCGAGCCTTTTCCGCCGGTTTCGATTTGAAGGCGTCCGGCGAGCGCAAGCTCGACAGTGTCGACAAGGTACGCGCGCAAATGTCTTTGCAGTTCGACTTCATCATCAAGTTTTGGGATTGCCCGAAACCGACAATTGCGGTCGTTCAGGGCTATTGTCTCGCCGGCGCCTTCGAACTGGCGCTGGCCTGCGATATTACCGTCGCCGCGGAAGGGACCCGTTTCGGCGAGCCGGAGGTGCGGTTTGGCACCGGCATCGTTGCGATGCTGGCGCCCTGGATTACGGGACCGAAGCAGGCCAAGGAATTATTACTTACCGGCGAAGACCGGCTGAGCGCGGAAGACGCGTTGCGCATCGGTATCATCAATTGCATCGTGCCGCCGGAAGAGGCGTTGAAGAAAGCGCGCAACATGGCGCGTAAGATGGTCCGCTCGGCTGCGGTTTCGGTGCAACTGACGAAACAGGCGATCAATCGAAGTTACGAGATCATGGGCCTGCGTCAGGCGCTTTTGATGAGTTTGGATGTCGACGTGGAGATCAACTCGACGTCGTCCTGGGAAAAGCGGGAATTTGCGCGTATCCGCAATGAAGAGGGCACGAAACAGGCTATTGCCTGGCGTGACGCGCGTTTCGCGGATGAAGACTGACGCTCGGTACCGTTACTCCGCGGCGAAACTGTCATAGCCGATGGTTTGCAGGAACCGGGACTCCTCCGGTACGTAGAAATCCATTTTGTTCGGGCCGTTATACCGGCTTGCCGGGTCGTCGAGCCAAAGACGCAGCAGGTGTCGAGGCTTGCCCGGTTTGTCGACGTAAGCTGTGCGCGCATGCAGAACCGTAAAGTTGTTCATCAGCTGAATATCGCCTTCCCGGAGCTGGGTCTTCACCTGCAGCTCGGGACGTAGCATCAAGGCATCGAGATAATCGAGCGCCTCGACGTCCCGGTCCTCAAACGCGATCCCTTCCTCGCGGGTCGACTCGATGGAAATACGGGAATAACAGCTGTGGAAGACACCGTTGATAAAGCTGAATACCGGCGCGCGGTACGGCGTGACGACAGGATCTTCGGCTTCGCGCTGATTGCGGCGGTGATGCTGGAAACCTCTCAGTAGGGTCGGCAGCAGGTCCGGCCGCTTTTCCAGGATGTGGTTGTAGAGCGTGGCGGCGCTGACGATCAGACTCTCGCCGCCCTGGGCTGCGGTCTCCATGCACAGGAGCGCCGCAGTGTTGGCACCGTCATTGTGAAAATCGAGATGGTGATTGCCGTGATACCCGCGGAAGGTCTTACTGAGCTCCACGCTCTTATTGATGACATCAAGAAGATAATCCCGTTCCCGGTTTTGCACGTTGATACGGCCGAACCGGGTGCCGATGGCGCACAACGCCGCGCGGCTGATTTCAAGACCCCATGCCTCAACCGGAATTCCCGACAGAACCGCGAAGCCGGGTCCGGTTTCAAGATCAGCATAAGCATCGCGTAAAAAATTGTCGGTGAGGGGCATCGCTATATCTTCGCCGCGAATGTGCTCCGGCGAGATTTTTCCGTTTTGTATGTGTTGTGCCGCCGCCTCGATTTCGGCAAGCATAGGTGCCTCGAAAGGCCGAACCCACGACCGGTCGTCGGGATAGTCCGACGCTTTCCAGAGTAGTGGACCTTCGAGAGGTTGTGGGTCGTTATGTTTTGCCATGGTGCGGCCTTGTCTCTATCGGGTCAGGATGAGGGGAGAATCGTAACCCACATTGGCTTGGCGCCAACATCAAGGGTGTTTATCCGGTTCAAGCGACCTGTGTCAGGACCGACTTTGAACACGGCCAGTTTTCCGGATTCGAGCCCGGCGGAGAGCAGGAAGCGCCCTTGCGGGTCGAGGCTACAGGCGCGCGGCACCGGTTCGGCGTCGGCATGCCCCAGCGGCGTTAGGTGTCCATTATCCGGATCGATGGAGAATTCGGCAATGCTGTTGTGGCCTCGGTTCGGCGCATAAAGGTATCCGCCGCAAGGAGTGATTTGAATTTGCGAGCATTTGTTCTCCCCCGTCCAATCGCCGGGCAGGGTCGGCACGGTGTGCAGATGCGACAATGTCCCGGTCGTTGTGTCGAGCGCACAAAGGCTGATACTGCATCCTTGCTCGTTGGAAACATAGATGAGGTCTTTGGTTGGGTGAAAACAGAAGTGCCGCGGACCATGCATTGCCGGATCGGCAAATCGGGCCGGCTTATTCGGTGCTATCTGCCCGGTGCTCGCATCGAACTTGAACTGAAATATCGCGTTCGGCGCACCGTTGCCGTCGATATGCGGGACGAACGCGTATTGGTTTGAGCGGTCGGTTTGAAAACAATGCGATCCGCGTCCCGTGGTTCGCCATTCGACGGGCTGTGCTGCCGCCGCACCATTGTCTTCGATGCGATGAACCGCTGCTTTCTCAGCTAAATAATAGGCCGAAAACAGGTGCCTGCCGGTGCGATCCGTGGCCATGTAGCATGGATCGGATTCCAGGGGAATAACACCCAATGCGGTCAAATCGCCATTCGCAGGATCGATCCGAAAGCTCGTTATGTCGCGGGATTGGCGCTGCGCGACATACATAAATCGCTGGTCTGGAGAGATCGCGATCGGGGCGGGCCCGCCAGGCAATTCAACATCGTCCCGCACGGCTAGTGCGCCGGAAACCGGATCCATGTCATATCGGGCGATCCGGTCTTCCCCGGAAACGGTGATGTAAACGTTGTAGTGCATTGAAGCCCCCTGGAACGGGTTCGCGTTGTGATGCAATGCATTCTGGTGGACGAGGGAGCTAAATTCCAGTGCCGGCTGACTCGTCTCTTCGAGGTCCTCCTGTATAGTGTGGCCATGAGTGAGCTAGATTTTTCAAATGACACGGTTCTGGTCAGCGGTGCCGCTGCCGGGATTGGGCGGGCCATCGGCAATCGATTGGCCGATGCGGGAGCGCAACTCGTTCTCGTTGATTTTGATGCTGACGGCGTGCGTCAGACTGCCGACACGATAGGGTCGTCCGCGACTGCCCTGGTTGGCGATTTGGCGGATGGCGAGGCGATAGACGCGTTGGTCGGCCAAGCCTGGGATAAGGCCGGACCTATTACGGGATTGGTCAATTGCGCGGGCATATTTCCAAACACGCCGATGCTTGATGTCGACGTGGATGAATGGACTCGGGTGCTGGATACGAACTTGCGGGCGCCATTTCTGATGACCCAATCCGTAGCGAAACGGATGATCGAGGCGGACGTGAAAGGTTCGGTAGTCAATATCAGTTCGTCTGCCGCGACATTGGCCAGACCCGGTGTGCCCCATTACGGGGCCTCGAAGGCAGGGGTCCAGCAGTTGACCCGAAACATGGCGATCGAATTGGCGCCGCACGGAATCCGCGTCAATGCCGTCGCGCCGGGCCTGATCGCAACGGAACGTGTCATGGCAAAAGCCGCAGGGGCCGGAAAGGTTGAACATGAGGCGAAAACCGCCAGGATACCCTTGGGCCGTGAAGGGCAACCGGATGAAATCGCAGGCTTGGTGCTTGTCATGCTTTCGCCGTTGGCCAGTTATTGCACGGGCAGCGTTCTTTTGGCGGATGGCGGATTTACGCTGGGGATTCCCCGTTATTGAGAGATTTTCGCGCCTGATCCTTGCTTCGCGGGGGTCTAGTCGTTTAGCGTCTAGGTTGACTTAGCAAAACATAGGGAGAGGCTTATTGGCCATCAAAGCGGCCAGCCTTTTTTGAACCAAGAATCGACGATTTACACAAAAAAAGGAAAGACGACCGTGGAACTTAAAAGACCACTACCAACGCCCCAGACGCCGGAAGCCAAACCCTATTGGGATGGGCTGAAGGAAGGGAAGCTCATGATGCCGAAATGCGACGATTGCGGTCATGTATTCTTTTATCCGCGTATCGCATGCCCGTCTTGCCATTCGCGTAATGTGGGTTGGATGCAAGCCAGCGGCAAAGGGAAACTCTTTTCCTTCGAGATTGCGCATCGTTCCCTCAATCCAGCGTTTAAAATCGAAGCGCCTTATATTCTCGCTATGGTCGAGCTTGAGGAAGGACCGCGTATGATGTCGAACCTCATCAATATCGATCCTGACCCTGCCGTCGTGAAGTGCGATATGCCGGTCGAGGTCGTCTTCGAAAAACAGAACGACGACGTCACCATTGCACTCTTTCAACCGGCCAGTTGAGTCCGGCGGTTAAGAGAACACGAAACGAATTCGATTGATGGAAGAGTGACATGAAAGAGCTATCAAATTCCGTATGTATCGTCGGTGTCGAAGAGTCCGATGAAGTGGGTAAATTGCCGGGTGTCAGCCAGCTGAGCCTGCACCTCCAGGCGTGCCACAACGCCGTGGCCGACGCCGGACTGAAGATGTCCGAAGTCGATGGTATTTTCACCGCGGGGCAGCATTCGCCGGCCCTGCTTGGGGAGGCATTGGGCGTCAACCCGCGCTATGTCGACGGCACCTCGGTCGGCGGCTGTTCCTTTATTATCATGGTCGGCCACGCCCTTCTGGCGTTGCATCACGGCCTGTGTGACGTCGCCTTGATTTCGCACGGCGAAAGCGGTCGCTCCGGCACCGGCGTCACGCGCGGCCGCGACACCAGTCTCAGCGGTCAGTTCGAAATGCCTTACGGCTTCGGCGGCGCGCCGACCTATTTCGGCATGATCACCAACCGGCACATGCATGAGTATGGCACGACCCTGGAAGATTGGGCCAAGGTTGCGGTTTCGACCAGGGCATGGGCCGGGCTGAACCCGAAGGCCATGTTCCGTGATCCAATCACCGTCCAGGACGTTCTCGACTCGCGGCCGATGTTCTATCCGTTCAACCTGTTGAACATCTGTCTGGTGACCGATGCCGGTGGTGCGGTGGTGCTGACGCGGGCCGACCGGGCTCAAGATTGCGCCAAGAAGCCCGTCTATGTGCGCGGTGCCGGCGAGGGCACGGACCATGTGTTCGTGACCGAGATGGAAGAATTGCCGCTCAGCGTGGCGACCCGCAATTCCGGCAAGAAGGCGTTCGAGATGGCCGGCGTGAGCCACGGTGATTTCGACCATATCATGCTGTATGACGCCTTTTCGTCCGGCCCACCGATCATGCTGGAGTCGCTGGGCTTCTGCGAACCGGGCGAGGGCTGTTCTTTCTTCGACGATGGCAAGTCGACGCCGGGTGGATCGCTGCCGATCAACACCAATGGCGGCGGTCTGTCCTACACCCACTCGGGCATGTACGGCATTTTCCCGATCATCGAAGCGGTGCGTCAGCAACGCGGCGAATGCGGAGACCGTCAGGTGCCGGGCGCCAGCCTATCACTGGTCAATGGTATGGGCGGTATGCTGTCGGCTGCCGGCACGATTGTGCTGTCTAACCAGAAGTGATCCCGTCGATCACGGGATTGACGAAGGAGGAGCGGTTTCGGCCGCTCCTCTTTTTTTGTTTCTGGGATATGATGGTTCGGCAATAGGGGGTAGGGGCTCATGGATCTGACACTCTTCATTAATCCGGAACATCGGCAGGACGACGATCTGCACAAACGGTTCGGTGAACATATCGAGCAGGTGCAGATTGCAAAGCGGGCCGGTTATGACGGGGTTGCGGTCGGCAATCATCTGTCCTTCGGATCGACCGCGTGGTTCCCGCCATTGGAGACTCTCACCCGGCTCGCCGCCGAAGCGGACGGGATGTCGCTGGCGACCTGCATGCTCGTCCTACCGCTGTATCATCCCCTGCACGTTGTGGAACAGGCGTCGCTATTGGATGCGATTTCAAACGGAAAGCTGATCCTCGGCGTCGCACCCGGTTGGCAGGAAGATGAATTCCGGGTCATGGATCTAGAACATGGCCGCCGGTTGGGCCGTTACATCGAAGCCGTCGAGTTGATGAAGCGCCTCTGGAGCGAAGAGACAGTCGATTTCAAGGGCAACCATTTCGAGGCGGAAGGCCTTTCTCTCGCCTTGAAGTCAACACGCAAGCCACGGCCACCGATGTGGTATGGAGGCAGCGTGACGCCAGCCGTCGCTAGGGCGGCCCGGTTGGCGGACACGGCGCTGGGCGATAGCTGGGTCGCATCCTCGCATCTGGTCGAAGATGTGATTGTCGAACAGGCCGGTGTTTTCCGGGATACCTTGGCGGAACACGGGAAACCAATGCCCGACGAGTTTCCGCTGTTGCGGAATATCGTCGTGGCGCCGGACAGTGAAACCGCGCTTCGCGATGCGGGACCGTTCTTGGAGGCGAGCTATAAGGTCTTCGGTCAGTGGGGATTGTTCTCGAAAGTCGTCGGTAGCGGCAAGGAGCAGCTGGACCTGGAGGAACTGATCGCGGGACGGGTCATTCTGGGATCGCCGGAAGAATGTGCCGAAGAACTCGTTCGATTGGCGCGCGCCACCGACTTTACGCGCTTGATCGCCCGCGTTCAGTGGCTCGGCATGGATCAGCGGATCGTCTTGCGGTCGGTTGAAATGCTCGCGAACGAAGTGCGTCCTCTCGTCGAGCGTGAGCTTGGGTAATGTGATGCGCTTTTGTAAGGCGCTGAAATGATCCTCACCCGATTTATTGATCGTGTGACGCTGATATTTGGCGGTATCGGTGCCAGCTTGGTCGTGCCCTTGTTTCTCATCATGGGCTTTGAAGTCTTTATGCGGTTTCTGTTCAACCTGCCGACATTTTGGGCCTACGAATTCGCATACATGATTACCGGCTCTCATTTCGTGCTCGGGATCGCCTATGTCACAAAGATGCGGCGGCACGTTCGGATCGATTTTCTCTATACGCATTTCCCGCTAAAGCTTCAGTCGTTCATCGACTTCGTTATCTATTTCTTTTTCCTGTTGCCGGTTTCCGCCTGGATCACCTGGCGGTTGGGGATTGTCGCAATTGAGGCCTTTGAGGTCGGCGAGACGTCCGGCGAGTCGGCGTGGAACCCGGTGATTTGGCCCATCCGGATGATTGCCGCCTTCGGCTTTCTGCTGTTCTGCATGCAGATTTTTGCGGAAGCGATGAAGACCTTTCGGGTCGTTCTGGGCCTTCCCGAAGGCTCGGAATGAGCGTCGATCTGGCGCTTTGGATGTTTCCGGCATTGCTGGCACTAATTTTTATCGGTGTGCCGGTTGCCTTCGCGCTGATGTCCGTTGCCTTGGTTTTCGGTGTTGTGCAGTTCGGCGATTCCGTCGTTGTGATTTTTGCGCACCGGGTCGAGGAAGTCTCCAGTTCGCACATCTTGTCTGCCGTGCCGCTCTTCATTTTCATGGGCGCGATGCTGGAACGGTCTGGCATTGCCGAAGGGATGTTCGAGACAATCCATTTTTGGACCCGTTGCCTGCCGGGCGGTCTTGCGGTCGGTACGATTGTGATCTGCGTTTTGTTTGCCGCTTCCAGCGGTGTCGTTGGCGCTACCGAAACCGTGGTCGGCATGCTCGCGACCCCCGTCATGTTGCGGTATGGCTACGATAAAGGGCTGATCTCCGGTACGATTTGCGCCGGTGGTTCGCTGGGTTCGATTATTCCGCCCTCTGTACTCGTGGTCATTTTGGCGACGATCGCCGACCTCGGCATTGGTGAGCTGTTCGCCGCGATGCTGTTGCCCGGCTTACTGCTCGCCGGTCTCTATATCCTCTATATTTTAACGTATTGTTTGCTCAGGCCCGCAGCGGCGCCCCGAGTGACGGAGGAAGAAGACGATACCCCTTTGGCGGCACAGCTCTGGCGCACGGTACTCGTTCTGCTGCCGCCATTGGCATTGATCGCCGCGGTCTTGGGGAGCATCATTTTCGCGATTGCCGTGCCGACCGAAGCGGCGGCCGTCGGGGCCATCGGCGGCCTACTACTCGCGGTGCTTTATGGGAAATTCTCGCTTTCCGTGGTGCGCGAAGCATTACTGACCACGCTGTCGATTACCGCGATGGTTCTGACGATTGTCGTCGGCGGGTTGATGTTTTCGGGCGTTTTTGCAGGAACCGGCGGGTTGATTGCGCTGCAAAATCTATTGGCGCAGGCCGACCTTGGGCCATGGGGCACCGTGTCGCTGATCTTGCTGATCACCTTCCTTGCCGGGTTTGTTCTGGAACTGATTTCGATCATGTTGATCTTGGTGCCGATTGCGATGCCGATCGTTATCGGTTTCGGGTTCGACCCGACCTGGTTCTGTATCGCGCTGCTGATCATGATGCAGACCAGCTTGCTGACGCCACCGATGGCCGGCGCAATCTTCTATTTCCGGGCGATCGCGCCGCCAGAGATTACGCTGCGCGATATGTATCGTGGCGTTATGCCCTTTATTGGTCTCCATTTTATCGTGCTGGCGCTCATCGTGATTTTCCCGGCCCTGGCCTTATGGCTGCCAACGGCGCTTCTCGGTTTCGATTGAGCGCAAACCTGGGTCGGTCAAGATACCAGGTGTGGGTAACGCTGTTGTTTGCGAGGCCAGGTTAATTTCTTGGCGTCGAGCGCTTCGAAGTCGAACTGATGCGACACATGCCGCCACCCGGTGTAACTGCCGATAACGGCACCGATCATGCTGACCAGGAGCATAGTGCTACTCGGCACCCCTGGCCCGACGGTGTACCAGGCAAGAAGCAAGGCTGCTATCGTGCCAACCGCTGTGAAGAAAATGCTATAAAGCGCAAGTTTGGTATATGGCATGACGAAATCTCCCCGTTGTTTCCTATAATTCAAATTTTTACGTTCCGGTGTTTGAGCGCCGCCGCAGCCAACCGAAACCAGCCAAACCGGCTAAAAACAGTGATCCGGCGGCCGGTTCAGGAACCGACGTTAGTGTGACGCGCTGGTTCGAGACGGATGCATTTCCGACGCTTTCGTCGCGCCAACTGGTCAAGTCGCCGGTTTCAAAGTCGCCGTTTGACAGGCCTGCGAGGATGATATTGTCGAGCTGTACCGTCGCGCGTACATCGACCGGCACCTCAAACAGCCTGAATAACAACGACACACCGTCGGTGGCGTTGCGCATAAGGTCGGCGAGGTCCGCGGCGATGGTTAGTGTTTCCGTTTGGAAGAGATTGCCGACGGGGTTGAAGAAACCCAGCGAATTCGGCGTTTCCGTACTTCCGTCAAACAACACGACCGAGACTTCCATGCTGCCGCCCGTGGTCAGGAAACGGTAATCGAAAGACAGGTCAAGCGCCCCCGACCCCGCCGCGCCAAGGGCGGATTGATCGAGCATCTGGCTCAAAATCGCGTCCGAACTGGTGGACATTTCAGCCACTTGGGTAATGAGCGGGGAGCCGCCATCCGGGGCGCCGGAAAAGGAAGCCACGAACAGCCCCGTATCGAACGTGCTTGGTCCACCGTAAAAAGCGAGCTTTCCTTGATCGTTCAAATCGAACCGGACGGTCGATACTTGGGTTGTCGCAATTCCGTCGATCACA
Organism: Alphaproteobacteria bacterium; assembly: GCA_021774435.1. Classification (GTDB taxonomy): domain Bacteria; phylum Pseudomonadota; class Alphaproteobacteria; order UBA8366. Next base: position 7,057 of record JAJFJB010000146.1, on the reverse strand, counting down.
TCGCCGGTCTTGGCAACCAGGCGCGGCGTGCCATCGACGGTCATGTGCAAGGAACTCTGTGTGCGGGTTTCGTCAAAAGCACCGAATGCGACCTCGTTGGCGTTATTGATCTTCACCTTGTCGCTCATGAACAAACCGGGGATTTCAAGATCGCTCTCGATCACCGCCCGTGCGAGCCCGGTACCATCGGCATTGATCGTGTAGATTGCCCGGTTTTCCGTACCGATTGAATCCACGACTGTCGCCCAGAAGGCAATCTTACCTATGTTGTTGATGTCGGGTTCCCCGAAGGAGCTGAACTTTGTTCCGGCGGGGAATCCGAGCGCCGGATCGTCCTTGGAGACGAGCCTGGTTACCACGGCTGGGTCACTTCCCGTCTGTTGTGAAACCATGACGCCCAGATCGATGCTCAAGGGGTTCGGGCGGCCGGTGAAGGCGGTCTGGCCGCTGGCGTTGACCGCTGGCCGCGTCGATCCGTCAAACCCGACGCCGGGGGACATATCGATGGGCGGGTCGATCGGGTCGCAGGGATTGCCGATCCCCTGATTGCATTTGGTCCGGGTGATGGGGCCGCGGCCGTCGGCCACGACATCATCCTTGCGCACGACGAAACCGGTATCGCTGACGGCAAAGCGCGAGCTTTTCTGGGTCGTAATCGTATCGTTGGCGACATTGAAGGGAGTCGCTGAATTAAGACGGAAGACTTGTTCGAAGGATCCGTTCGCAATTGTCGAGAAGAAAACAGTGGGCTCGGTGAACGCGTTTCGCTCACCCATCCCGACTATTTGCATATTGATCGGCGGGGGCGCGCCGGGTGTCGTGTCGGTGCGCAATAATGTGCTGATACTGCCGGATTTGCGCAGGAACAGTTTTGCAACCCGAAGAGTCGGCTGGGGATCGGGTTGCGAAAAGAGTGAAAGGCCCTGGAAGAAAACGTCGTTTGATTCGTTCAGGGCAACGAAATCGTTTTGACTGAGGAAGACTTCCTCGCCATCGATGCCGGTGCCACTCTGCGCGACCAAATCAAAGGCGAAAGGAGTCGCAAGGGCTTGAGGGGACCATAGAGGAAGCGAGAAAACGGCTGCCATGGCCAAGGTTGCGATGCGTGCGGACATTTTGGAAAAATCCCCTGAAGCTATTTTGATGGTCGAGATGTTGTTAGGCGTCTGTGCGGCGGCGCAGCCAACCCAGGCCAACTAACCCCGCGAACAAAAGGCCGGCGGTCGCGGGTTCCGGCACTGATGCCAGTGTCGCCCGCTGGTTCGAGACCGTCGCATTCCCTTCGCTCTCGTCAGCCCAATTGGTCAGGTCGCCGGTTTCAAAATCGCCGTTCAGCAATCCGGTGAGCACTATATTGTCGAGCTGTACGATTGACGGGGGGTCGGACAGCCCGTCGCTCAGAGTAAACAGCAGCTTCGCGTTCACGGCATTGCGCATGGTGTCGGCCAGCGATTCGACGATCGTCAGGGATTCGGTGAGGAAGAGATCGCCGGCGGGTACTAGACTACCCAACGAAGTCTCGCTGATGACGGCATCAAGGCTATTGAGCAGCGCGACCGAGATATCCAAAACACCGACGGGTGTCAGGAAACGGTAATCCAAGGTGAGGTCGAGGTCGCCCGACGTCGCGTCGAGTTCGTCCTGGTCGAGAATTTGGCTGAGGACCGCATCCGAGCCCGTGACCAACTCGGCCACTTGGGTAATGTTCGGTGTGTCCCCACCACCGTTCTCTTCTTCGTCGAAGGAGGCGATGAATAGGCCTGAGTCGACCGGGCTGGGACCTGCGTAGAAGGCGAGCTTGCCCTGGTCGTTAAAATCGAACCGAAATGTCCCGAGCTTCGTCGCGGTGATGCCGCCAGCGATTGCGTCGCCTTCTTTTGCGACGAGGCGAGGAGATCCGCCGACAGTCATGTGCAGCGATGCGTTCCCGGTGGCGGAATCCAGTGCGGCGAAGGCGAGTTCGCCGCCGTTGTTGATTTTCACGAGGCCCGATGGCGCTGATCCCGCAAGTTCCAAATCGCCGCCGGCCACTGCCCGTGTCAGACCGCTGCCGTCGGCATTGATCGTGTAAACCGCGCTACTGGAGTCAGCCATTGGCACGTCGACCAACGCCGTAAAGGCGATCTTGCCGGCGTCGTTGATATGGGGCGCAAAGAAGCCGGAGAAAGTCGATCCTAAGGGAAATTCCGGCGCCGCGTCGTTGTTGGAGACGAGCGCGAGTGCCGCCCCGGATGATCCAGACGCTTTGGAAACGAAGATCGAAACGTCGTCGACGCCGTCGGCGTCACTGGGATTTCTCCCGATGAACGCGGTCTGACCCGTGGTGTTCACCGCGATCGGTGTATCTCCGTTGAAGGCCGCGCCGGACGAAATCGTTGCCTCGGGCAATGGGTTGCAAGAGCCCGCGGCGTTTTGACATTTGGACCGTTTAATCGGGCTGCTGCCATTCGCATTTGTTTGGTCCTTGCGCGCGACGAAGCCGCTATCGCCGACCGCGACGTTGCGGCTGTTCTCGCCGTTGACAAGGCCAACAGTACTATCGAAGGATCCGGGTGCTCCCGTATCGAGGCGGTACAATTTCTGAATGCTACTGGAACTACCAAGCGCGGTAAAAAACGCTGTGGGCGCGATGGTGCCAGCGCGCTCCCCAAGCTTAAGAAAATCAAAGCCTATGAAAGGTTGGCCAGGGCCACTGTCGCTGCGCAGCAATTCGCTGATGCCGCTGCCGGACTTGTGCAAGAACATTTTGGTTACAGGCGCAGCCGGAAATGGCGCGAGTTCCGAACTGCCTCTGAATAGAAGGTCGTTTGCGTTGTTCAGTGCTATTGGACTTGTCTGCACTAGCCTCACATTTTCGCTGTTACCGACCAGATCGGCCATAGGCGCGGCGATCAAATCGAAAGCGAATGGAGTCGCCTGTGCTTGGATTGCCCATAAAGGGAGGGTAAATGCGGTTGCGACGATTAGGGATGAAAAACGCACTTTCATTCTTCACTACCTCCATCTGCCTCAAGTCTGACGTCATCACTAAATGGACGACTTATCGTTGAGAAACACCTTGCGACCCTATTGAAATAGGTATCAATGCGTGGAGGCGGAATCCGTAGTTATACGTAGAATGGGCTTTCTGCAATTTTCCGGCGTGATAACGTGGGATTAAGTACTTTCCCCGACTAGCACGACGATCTTTATTGAGTTAGGGATATGGGGATTGCCGGATTGGGTTTATTGACTGCGGGTAACATACGAGGTGATACATGCGCTGGAGTGCCACATGGTTGCTGTATCGCTTTAGGTTTAATTTTATTTTGATAGGCAGAAGCAAATTGGACTTGTGCGAATTGTGAGTGCGTGACTACAAACGAAAAAGCGAATCCGGCGCTGAGCTATGAGCCCACGACGATTGGACAAGGAATTATCGAAGGACGGCTGCGAAAGGCAGTTACCGGACAATAATCGTCAAACTTCAATCGCGGCACGAACGGAAACAGTTCCTCGGTCTGAGGCGAAGGTCCAGCGCTACATCAAAGAGACATATTCTGGCCTGCTCGATTCGATGCCGGATGCGATGATCATCTCGAACGACGAGGGTGTCATTCAGCATGTCAACCGAAGTTCGGAGAAACTGTTCGGATATTCGTGCGACGAAATTGTTGGCCAACCTATCGAACTGCTAATTCCAGAATCTTTTCGTCGTGCACATCGCGAGCACGTGCAACGTTTTTTCATCGCTCCGAAAGACCGAGATATGGGTTTTGGCGGCGAGTTCTCGGCGATGACCCGTGAGGGGCGTGAATTTTCTGCCGACATCAGCCTCCGCACGCTCGATATTGAAGGGGAACGTGTCGCGGTCGCTGCGGTGCGCGACATATCCGATCGGAAGCGAACAGATAAAGCGTTGCAAGAGCAGAAGGAGTTCCTCGCAAAACTGATTGATTCGGCGCAAACCATCGTGCTGATGCTCGATATGCAAGGCCGCATCGTATTATTCAACCGCTATGCCGAGACGATTACGGGTTACGCCGCGGATGACGTCCTGGGTAAGGACTGGTTCGCAACTTTCCTGCCGAAGGGGGAACAGCGCCAAGTCCGGATGTTCTTCAATCGCGTGTTGAAGGACGGCGGCCATACAGCGCATATCAATCCCATCGTAGCAAAGGACGGTCAACTGCGGGAAATTGAATGGTATGGCCGGATACTTGAAGACAAAGATGGTACTGCTATTGGTGTATTGAGTACGGGGCAAGACGTAACCAAGCGCAAGGCAAACGAAGAAATTCTGCGGAAAGCCGTGGACGATGCGGAGCAGGCCAACTTAGCGAAATCTCAATTCATGGCTGCCGCGAGTCACGATCTTCGGCAGCCACTGCAATCGCTCATTCTCTATATCGGCGCGTTGGAACGAAAAGCCGAAGCACCGGAAATTCTCGACATCGTGATGCGCATGAAGCTGTCTTTGGAAGGCATGCGTGAGTTGTTGGACTCTTTGCTGGACATAACGCGTTACGATTCGGGTCAGGTAGAGCCGGATATCAAAGTTTTCCCGATTACCGACATACTGTATCAGGCCGAAGCCGACGTTCGTCCACTTGCAGAAGAAAAAGGACTGAAGTTCCGGGTCGTGTTTTCTTCCGCGTTGGTGTCAAGCGACCCTGCGTTGCTCGATCGTGTCGTACAGAATTTTCTTTTTAACGCCATTCGTTACACGGAAAAGGGGAGTGTTTTAGTCGGTTGCCGGCGTAGAGGCGATCGATTGCGAATAGAGGTTTGGGACACCGGTTCCGGCATATCCGAAGGAGACAAGGGGCGGATATTCCAGGAATTCGTGCAACTCGAAAACCCTGCGAGAGAACGCAAAAAGGGGATGGGGCTTGGCCTGGCCGTCGTTGACCGAATTGCGCGTCTCTTGAACCATGAAATCGACGTCGTTTCGGTACCGGGCAGCGGATCCGTGTTCGCAATCGAGGTGCCGGTTGGCGCAAAGATGAAAAAGGAACCCACACCAGCCAACAATATCCAGGGTTCATTGGGACCGGAAAAAATATTGGCGCTGATCGTAGAGGATGATCCGGCTATCCTTGGTTCTCTTGAAACGCTCCTCAAGCTTGAAGGATTTGAAGTGACTACGGCAGAGCATGTCGGTGACGTGGAAAATATGATCGAGCGTAAAACGCTTCAGCCTGACATTATTATCAGTGACTATAGCCTGCCCGGTGGCAAAAATGGCCTTGATGCAATTCGGCAAGTTCGTTTGTTTTGCGGTCGGCGGATACCTGCGACGCTCATCACGGGTGATACCTCTGGTCAGATTTTGCGACAAGCGCGTGTCGAAGATTGCAGAGTTTTGAATAAGCCGGTTGATGCCGACGCGCTGCTAAGCTTGATTGGAAATCTGTTGAACGGAACAGATTGATACACAAGAACAATTAGCTGTTATACTCTAGATCAAAGGTTGATCCAGGGATTTGCATGACCGCTAATTCTACGGTTTATGTCGTCGATGACGACTTCGGTATTCGTGATTCTTTGACGGTTTTGCTGAAGTCTTACAATTTCACTGTCTTCGCCTACGGGGCGGGGATGGAGTTCCTGTCGGCGTGCGACGGACTCGATGCTGGCTGCTTGTTGCTTGATGTGCGGATACCCGACATCAACGGCCTCGATCTCTTGGAAAAGCTTGGAAACCGACACAACCGGTTCCCGGCAATAATCATGACAGGCCATGCGGATGTGCCGATGGCCGTGCGGGCGATGAAGGCTGGAGCCATTGATTTTGTGGAAAAGCCGTTTAGTGATAGCGACATTGTCGAATGTGTAAACCGCGCTCTCGCTAAGTGTGCTGCGGCGCCGGTTAACGAGGTTTCGGTCGATTCCCTTATTGCCGACCTCACGCCGCGCGAGAAAGAGGTTCTGGATCATCTGGTGCTAGGCAAGCAAAACAAGGTTATTGCCTACGATTTGGGTATTAGTACGCGGACCGTCGAAATTCACCGCGCGCAAGTCATGCGCAAAATGCGCTCCCGAAACGTCGCTGAACTCGTCAGGACGACACTTGGTGCGAATCTGAACGCCTGACTTATGGCGACCGCCCCGGCGCCGGGCATGTCAGCGCTAGTTTGTGCAGCCGGTTCCGTTTTTCCATCTAAGTAGTATTACGGATTCATCCGACGCCCGGTCATGCATAAATTTGCTGGAGGGAAGATGGCCGTGCGCGCGTAGCGTTTACGCCGGAGGAAACGAAGGCCAAGAAGTACTCCACTGCCGCACGAAATTCTGGTCGACGGAACAGTGTGCCGATATTTGGGAAGTGTTCTTTCACCCCACGGAACATGAAACAGGTGCAGTGCCACGGCCATTCTTCCTGATAACTAAGGGAGGATTTAAAGTGTTAACACTTAATCAAACGAATGAGATCGGCAAGCAGCATTCGCCGGCGGTTGCTAGTGAGTTTTCGAATTTTAGTTCGGATCGTTACAGTGCATGCAATTACTGTCCCCATCGATCCCGCACATTCTGTGCAGCGCTGCCGCTAGACGCCTTGCAAAACCTTGCGGCGAGCAAAACAAAGCTGACGAAATGTTCGCGTGAAATCCTCTTTGAGCAGGGCGAACCGGCTGAGTATTCATTCATTGTTACATCTGGTTATGCAAAAGTTTTTAGCCTTCTGGCGGACGGTCGATGTGTCGTACATGGATTTGCATTACCGGGGGATCTATTAGGGCTCGCAGTAAATGGAACCTATGCATATTTTGCGTCAGCTCTGACCTCCCTTACCGTTTGTCGATTTAATGTGGATAAAATCGAAACTTTATGTGATGAGTTCCCGGGTGTGGCGCGTCGGCTCCTGAGTACGACAAATGACGAACTCGTGCTTGCGCAGAACCAAGCGCTAACATTGGGGCGAAAGACCGCTCAGAGCAGAGTGGCGTCATTCCTGGTGATGATGCGGAACAAATTGATTGCCGCAGATCTTTCGGGGGATCGGATCCATTTGCCGATGAGCCGGACGGACATTGCCGACTATCTAGGACTGACCACAGAAACTGTTTCTCGGACC
>JAJFJB010000145.1 GCA_021774435.1 Alphaproteobacteria bacterium | reverse complement strand
GGGGCCGTGCGACCCGGCCGCACGCGATTGATTGTCACGACCTTTCCGCCGGGTCGCAGTAATGATGCCCACTTTCGCGCCAGCACATGACGTTCATCCTCTGAGAAATAGCCCAGGAAGGAATGGGTGCAGATCACGTCGAATGGCGAACTGTTGAAGGATAAAATATCGCTGCTGCGAGCGTCGACTCGCCGTCCAACACGTCCCGCATACCAATTGGCGAGCGCCACCGGCGTCGGGCATCTGTCAACGAATACGATTTCTGTTTCACGGTCTTCGTCGTTGAACGCATCGAAGACCTGTTCAAGCATGTTGAAATCCGCCGACCCCGAGATGAGCACGCGGCTGAAGTCGGCTCGCGCTGCCAAGTTGCCCAGCGTTTTTCTATAAAAAGCATGATGCGTTGTCGGAGTCGTCACGATTCCGAGCGCGCGCAGATAGGGCCAAAATCCGTGATACCAGCTGCAGCTTTCACCCGTCACCCCGTATACCGCACAGTGTTGTTGCGCAATACGGCGGGCTTCCGCAGCGCAATCTGCCAAAAGGTCGTCATGCGGTATCAATTGGTGTGGCGTCAATTCGTTCTCTTTTGCGTTGGTGCGAAGGGGCTTGAGTAACCTACCATCGAATGCAGTACCTTAATAAGGCAGACGCCTTTCGGGAGAGGCAATTGGCATTTGGTGACGTATGGGCGTTTATTGCGGCGGGGTTTGTGCTTGTCGGTAGTCCTGGGCCGGCGACGTTGAGCCTGGCGGCGGCCGGGGCCGCGTTCGATACGCGCACGGCGCGAATTTATCTCTTTGGGATCATGACCGGCGCTGCGCTTGTCGTCATCGGCGTCGCCGGCGGGCTGTTGACCGCGATCCTCTCGATTCCCTATGCCGCTGGGTTTCTCGGCACCATATCCTTTGCCTACTTACTTTACCTTGCCTATAGGATTGCGACCGCGCCGCCGTCTGGTGCCGGAAGCGTCGTTGCCGCCGCCCCTGGGTTCATGACCGGCCTTGTGTTTAACCTGTCAAACCCGAAGGCTTATGCGGCGTTTGCAGCACTGTTCGCCAGTTTCGATTTATTTCCTGGTGTTCCGTTCTACGCGGCGGTTGCGGAAGTTCTCATTTGTTTCGCGATTCTGGTCATCGCTGATTTTGCATGGCTGTTCACGGGCAGCGCGCTTAGACGCCATCTGCATGATCCTCGAAAAAGCCGATTCATAAATGTTATCTTCGCGGTTCTGCTCATAATTTCGGTGATCCCGGCGTTGACGGTATTACTGTAAGCGAGCCTAATTCAGCGATGACCGCGGTGCACTGTCGCGTTAGGATGCGCGGTGACAAAGGAGCCGCTCTTGATTTTACGAAATGTGCCTAAATGCCTACTTTTATTTGCTGCAGTCTTGACGCTGAGCGCAGCGACAAACTGGGCTGTGCACGGGACGCAATTGACACAGCGGGACAGCGGATATCGCAAGCTGACGGAGCCGGAAATACGGCTCCTCTTTGAAGATTTGCATCTAGCGAACTACCCCGATGACGGCTCCGGTGGGTCTAGCGCGAATTGGGCGATGACATTCAATGCGAATGGCAGTTTTGACGGCAACGAATTCAGTAATAGCGACAATGGCTACGGTACGTGGCGCGTCGACGGCGACCAACAGTGCGTAACCGTCGATACCGTCCACTACAGCAATTTCGGTGAAGGTGCAGAACCGCTTTCCGGTTGTTTCGAAGTGTTTGTAAAACAGAAGGGTGGAGTGATCGCATTTGGGGACCCTCGAAACCTAGGGCAAATGATCATTCTCGAAGACGGCGCCTATAGCGAAATTGCGAGGTTGGAGAGTGTACGGCAGGTTAAACCGCCTGTACCGGAACCACAGGTGCCGGCTGCAGCCCCGTCTCAGTTTGCAACGCGGGAAGTTGAAAGCCCTGAGCGTGAAAAGCCAGCGCCGAAAGTTAAGAGCTCTGAGCGTGAAACGCCGGCACCGAAAGTGCGTAATGAAACGGTCGAGAGACAGCGGTTGGCATTGGAGCGGCAGCGCCTTGCCGAGGAAACCAAATTGAAAGAAATGCGCCTGCAACTGGAGCGTGACCGTATCGAACAGGAATTGGCGCTGCAGCGGCAAAAACTCGATATGCAACGACAGGCATTGATATTGGAGCGCCGTAAGCGCGGATTGAATACAGCGCAAAATTTGGCGCCACCCGCGATCCGCACGGCGGAAAAATTGCAGACCACAGCTAAAACTGTAACGATTGACGGGCTGGTAAGCGATGACAGCGCGCTTGTCCGCGTCGAAGTAAATGGCGACGCGGTGCGATTTGGCAGTGAAGACGGTCGCTTTTCCAAAGAAGTTGCCGTCAAGCTGGGTAAATCCGAAGTGCGCGTGGCGGCCTTCGATGTCGATGGCAATCGTTCAGAGAAGACGATTGTCGTAACGCGGTCGCGAGACATACCGAACGTAGAGTTCGGCACTTATCATGCCTTGGTGATCGGCATTAACGACTATGAAGCGCTACCGGCTCTGAAGACCGCCGTCGCCGATGCGCGCGCCGTTGCGCAGACTTTGAAATCGAAGTACGGGTTTGAGGTCACGCTTCTGCTCAATCCGTCTCGCGATGACATTATTGATGCCTTCGACTCGCTACGCGATGAACTCACCGAACAGGATAATCTGATTATTTACTATGCGGGCCATGGCTGGCTCGATGAGCAGTCGGGCCGCGGTTATTGGTTGCCGGTGGATGCCAGGAAAGATCGCCGTTCGCGCTGGTTGGCGAATTCCAGCCTTACGGACACGTTGCAGGCGGTCTTCGCCAAGCATGTGATGGTGATCGCCGATAGTTGTTATTCCGGCACCTTGACCCGGTCGATCAAAGTGCCGGACCGCAGGTCGGGCTATATCGCGCATATGGCGGAAAAACGGGCTCGTGTCGTCCTTTCTTCCGGTGGCCTTGAGCCGGTTTTGGACTCTGGAGGTGGGAAGCATTCGGTTTTCGCAGCGCAGTTCCTGAAGGCGCTGAAGGAAAATGAAGGTGTTATCGACGGAACACAGCTCTTCGAGAAGATACGCCACACCGTCGTGTTGAACGCAGAACAGACGCCCGAATATTCCGATATTCGGTTAGCGGGCCATGAGGGCGGCGATTTCCTCTTCGTACGCAGGGACTAAGTTACTGTGGCTTAGGTAGCCATATTGGAAACAATTCTTTAAAGAGATGATGTCTATATAGGTTGGAAAGATAAGTTTTAACAACTTTTACCTGTATAATGCGTGGGCTTTGACCAATTGGATATCGATGTGAATGTTGCGCCTCCACCTGAAGATGAGCTTGAACGCATATCGAAGCTCGAATCCTATCAAATTCTTGATACGCCGCCCGAACAAGCATTCGATAGAATTACAAGATTGGCCTCTCAGCTGATCGGTGTGCCGATCGCATTGGTTTCGCTGGTGGATAAAGAACGGCAATGGTTCAAATCCCGGCAAGGTCTGAACGCAGTTGAAACGCCGCGAGATATCGCGTTTTGCGCTCATGCCATTTTGGAAGAGGGGGTTTTCGAGGTGTCCGATACGCTGACCGACCCTCGTTTTGCGAACAACCCCTTAGTTACGTCAGATCCTTCGATCAGGTTCTATGCGGGAGCACCGCTAAATACGCCCGATGGATTCAATTTAGGGACGCTGTGCGCGATCGACCGTAAGCCGCGGGTCTTGAGCGATAGCCACCGGCAAATACTGACCGATTTGGCAAGCATCGTTGTCGACGAAATGGAACTGAGGGTCGCCTTAAAGTCGACCAGAAAACGTATTATTCAGGAAGTTGAACTGCGAAACCTGAAGGACGATTTCGTGTCGACAGTCTCCCATGAACTTCGCACGCCCCTAACTTCTATTCGAGGAACGCTTGGGCTGCTTGAAAGTGGGAAAATAGGAGATCTGCCAGAGCGCGCCGCGAAACTGATCGGAATTGCGAGCAGAAACACGGAAAACCTTATCGCGCTGGTGGGTGATCTTCTAAATATCCAAGAACTAGAAACAGGTTCGGTTTCTTTTGAATTAGGTGCTTTTGAACCGGACATTTTGCTTCGAGAGGTCTGTGAGAATTTGCAGGGTGTCGCTGCGGAGCGAAACGTTACGATCGATTGCGATGTCGAGGTTTGTCCGGCCATCATCGGCGACAGGTTTAGAGTAGGTCAGGTCCTTACGAATCTTATTTCGAATGCAGTAAAATTTTCTCCCGTAGGAGCTGATGTATTGGCGAAAGTTTCGGTAGTCGGAAATATGCTGAAGTACCTCGTTTCCGATAGTGGGTCAGGAATTCCGGACGACTTTAAGGATCAGGTCTTCGATCGTTTCTCGCGGGCACGATCGAGCCAGAACGTATCGGGCACTGGGCTGGGCTTGGCCATCAGCAAAGCCATTGTTGATGGCCATGGTGGGATGATCGCGTTTAACTCGAGCGCCGATATAGGGACTGAATTCTACGTCGAACTTCCGATTAGGACGTCGGTTTCGTAGCACTTCTTTCGTCGCGAATTCAAAGTAGTTATACATTCGGCTCTGTGGCAGGGATCCAACTTTTTCGCTCGCCAAAATATTCCGGACCCGGATTGCCGCGCACCGTCGTGCGCCACATCAGCCGTTCATGGTTGTCGGTATCGAACCAGGTTGCCGCATGAAGCAAGGTGCGATTGTCATAGATGACGAGGTCGCCTTGATCCCATTCATGGGCGTAAACGAATTCCCGCTGTGTCAGGTGGCTCATGATCTCATAGAGCAGCGCCGCGCCATCGCCGTCCGGTCCGGGCGCCATGCCGACAAAGGGACCATCGATCCAATCCATCTGACCGGCTTCGCAGAGATATAGCGCGCGCTGCCCGGTCACCGGGTGGACACGCACGACGGGTTGGTGTTGCGGCAATTCATGTGCTTGGAGCGGGAGCGGTTCGTCGCCGGCGCGGACGGCGTATTCGGCACGGCCGGCCCCGGGCTTAACGTGAATGCCGATAAGATCATCGACACGTTTCTTCAGGGCTGGTGGAAGTGCTTCATAAGCAGCGATTCCATCGGCATAAAGCGTTTGCGCCTGGTTTTTTGGCGCGGCGATCGCCGCATAGAATAGGGAAATATCAGGCGGTGGCCGCCTGTAGCTTTGGTCCGTGTGCCATCCCCTCCGGTGTGGGAATTGTACGGGCAATTTGCCGTCTTCCGTCAATGGCGGGTCCGGGCGCGCGGGTGGCGCACGATCCGCAGGAGGTATGTTCGAGACGATGAAAATTTCGGGCACTTCGATATGGACGTAATTCGATGTCGTCAGCGCCTGGTGATAATTCTCGACTTCCGGGCCGAATAAACGGCTCAGCCGGGCCAGCAGCGAGGGCTCGGCATTGATCCCATTCATGCTTTTCATCAACAGCAAACCGTGCGAGGCGAAGAGCGCTTCGGGGAGCGCATTCCTTTCGGCCTCCGCCGCAGAGACGGCTGCCTGCGCGTCATCTGCACCGGAAAAGTTAACAAGGCAACCGAACGATGAATTCGGGAGTGGCTGAACGTTTAGTGGCATAGGCTATCCCCTTACATCCGCAACCGTTGTACACGATGCGTCGGCCGATCATCAACGCACCAGCTAGTCAGATCGGCGAGATAGCACGAAATCGCGGCGGATTGCGGTCAGGGCGGCGGCGTGGCGTCGTATTAAAAGTTTCGATCAACAATGCTCGCGTATCGCGTGGATCGATCACGTCGTCGATACCGAAATCGCGCGCGGCACCCAATGCGGCCGTTTGGGTCTTGATCCGGTCGATCATCTCCTGCCGTTTATTTGCCGGATCCTCAGCGCTTTGGTATTCGCGGCGGAAGGCGACATCGACTGCGCCTTCGATCGACATCGCACAAATTTCGGCGGTGGGCCAAGCGTAAGCGGCGTCCGCCTCGAAGCTACGTCCGCCGGCCATCGCAAAATAGCCGCCGCCGTAGCCCTTGCGCAGAACGACGGATACCCTAGGCACGGTTGCGATGCCGATTTCAAAGAACAGTCTGCCACTGCGGCGACCGAGCCCCGACTCCTCTGCCGAGGGTCCAATCGAAAATCCAGGCACGTCGACGAGAAACACAAGCGGCAGGCCGAATGCATCGCACAAGGCAATGAAGTGCGATGCTTTTTCGCAGGCTGGCGTATCGAGTATGCCGCCCTTGCGCAGTGTTTGATTAGCGACAACGCCGACGGGCCTGCCGTCCAAACGCATAAAGCTCGTGACGATATTCCGGGCGAATTCGGGTTTCAGTTCGAAGACACTGTCTTTGTCCGCGATAACGTCGATGACCTTGCGAACGTCGTAGACCTTGCGGCTATCGGCTGGTATTAGGTCAAACAGGCTGTCGTCCCGCCGGTCGGCTGGATCGTCGCAAGGAACGATGGGCAGGGGCGCTCGGGCATTGCTCGGCAGGTAGGACAAAAACTTTCGCACGGCTTCGAGACATTCCTCCTCACTATCCACGGCAAGATCCGCAATGCCTTGCTGCGAAGCCTGTCGCTTCGCCCCGCCGAGATCTTCTTTCGAAATTTCCACACCCGTGCCGGCTTTGACCAAGGCCGGTCCCGCCATGCCCATGGTCGCCTTGCCGCGGACCATGACGACAAAGTCCGATAGTGCTGAATAGTTTGTCGGGCCGGCAAAGCCTTGTCCCATCATCGCGGCGACCGAGGGGATCCAACCGGATGTCCGCGCCATGTTCTGAAACACAGGGGACGCGCCGGCGAAATGCGCCGCGTTCATTCCATCCTGAATGCGGTGCCCGCCGCCTTCCAAGAGCATGACGATGGGCAACCCCCGATCGATGGAGCGTTGCACGGCGCGAGCAAGCTTCAGACCGCCAACCTTGCCGCTGCTCCCGCCATACACCGTATAGTCATGCGCCACGACATTTACGTAACGGTCGTCGATTTTGCCGGTGCCTGTAATGATGCCGTCGGCCGGTGCTACAAGATCGCGGTTGAGTTCATTATCCCGATGCGGCTCCACGAGGCTGCCGAATTCTCGGATGACACCATCGTCGACGAGGGCGGAAACTCGTTCTCGGGCCGTCATCATGTCGAATGACCGGCGTTTGGCGACGGCGTCCGGCCGCCCTTCGTCGAGAACGTCTTGCCGGGCTATCTCGATTTGTTTCAACAGGTCCCGCGATCCTGTCTCGGGCATCATGTTTCTCCTGATTTCGTCGGTGCCTCGCTCAGTGTTGCGTGCTAGCCCCGATAAAGATAGAGCGAGAGCAGCAGAAGGTTGTTTAGCGCATGACAGAAGATGCTGGGCCAAAGGGACCGGCTGAGTTCGTACAATAATGCGAGCAAGATCGCCAAGACGGTCATTTCGAGAGCTGCCGCGATACCCGCGACAAAAATGTAGAAATGCGCGGACGTGAAAATCAGGGCGCTGACGATTGCCGCGACAGTGACACCCAGACGGCGCCGGAGCCAGCCGTAGAGCATGCCCCGAAAGACGATCTCTTCGACAATTGCCGCGACCGGGCCGGCCAAAATCAGCAGACCCACTATCAAGGCGGTATCGCTCCGAAACGGCGCGATCATATTTGCGCCTTCAGCCAGAGCGATTTCCCAGATCCCCGCTGCGGCGTAGATCGCAGATGAGATGCCTACCCATAGCAGCGCGAGAAACCCCGCGTTCAATAAGAGAGCCGGATCGCATCGCCGAATCCCGATATCGGACCAAGCGGAATCCCGGGAACGCATGATGACAATGGAGACAACCATCAGGAAAATAAAATACGCCAGAAACCCGAATGAAAGATCGAGATAGGAAGAGTTAATATTCTGTAAGACCCCTGATTTGGCCAACCCGATATAGGCGAAGGCCAATGCCAAGATGCCGAGACCACCGAAAAGCAGGACGGCCAGGAACTGTCTACTACTGACGTTTGAAATTGGTGATTGCGACTCTTGCGTATCTTTGCCGGACATTTTGTGTCGCAACAGTTAATCTAGGCCAGCAGCGTAACAGAGCCATTCTCAGACGGCTATCTTATTGGGAAGAGACGTGTCGACAGGGGCTGGATGCCGGGCTGCTTCTCGCTTATGTTCACGGCTAATCGGAACGGCAGGCAATGCCGCAATAAAAAGCGTTGGGGAGGGTGTTATGGCAATTGCGCGTTTAACAAACGGTGCGGTCGGAATTTTGGCCGCTATGTTTCTGTATTGGCCCGTACCGGCTTTTGCGGCAGATACGCTCAGTGGCGGTGATACGGCGTGGATTCTAACATCCACAGCATTGGTTTTATTTATGACATTGCCGGGATTGGCGCTCTTCTACGCCGGGCTTGTACGCGCCAGCAGTGTGCTTTCCGTGCTAATGCATTGTTTCGCTATTTGTTGCGTGGCTTCCGTCTTGTGGCTTGCTGTTGGCTATAGTTTGGCGTTCAGTGATGGTGGTGGTGCGAACCAGATTGTTGGCGGGTTGAGCAAGGCATTCCTCGCTGGAATTGGCCCGGACACGCTTTCTGGGTCCATTCCGGAAACCGTATTCTTTGCCTTTCAAATGACATTCGCGATCATCACGCCGGCACTTATTGTTGGCGCATATCCGGAGCGTGTAAAATTTTCCACGGTTTTGTTTTTTAGCGCCGTCTGGCTGATCGTGGTGTACGCGCCTGTGACGCATTGGGTTTGGGGCGGTGGTTGGCTCGCCGAGATGGGCGTGATGGATTTTGCCGGCGGAATCGTTGTGCATGTGACAGCGGGTGTCTCCGCGCTCGTTTTCGCGAAGATGCTTGGTGGCCGCAGAGGTTTCCCCGATCAGGTCCGACCGCCGCATAATCCCGGCATGGTAATGACCGGCGCCGCAATGCTTTGGGTCGGTTGGTTTGGCTTCAATGCGGGTAGTGCCCTTGCTGCGGATGGCAATGCGGGCATGGCCATGGTCGTCACTCATATTTCGGCTGCCGCCGCGTCGCTTAGCTGGGCTGCTGTGGAATGGATCAAGTTTGGAAAGCCCAGCCTCATCGGTATCGTCACGGGCATGGTTGCCGGACTTGCGACCATTACACCTGCGTCTGGTTTCGTAGGCCCGATGGGCGCACTGATTATCGGTGTTGTGGCTGGCGTTGTCTGTCAATGGATGACAACATTTATCAAACAAACGATAAAGATCGACGATTCCTTGGATGTGTTCGCGGTACATGGTGTTGGCGGTGCGCTTGGTACGGTTCTGGTATCATTGCTGGCGACGGCGACATTCCAGGGACTTGGTTTGGCCGAGGGGATGACGGTCGGCAAGCAGGTTGGTGTGCAGGTCATCGGCATCGTTTCGGTTGCCATTTGGTCGGCGGTTGCGAGCTATGTGATCCTCAAAATTTCGGGCGCAATCTTTGGCCTACGGGTTGCCGATGAGGACGAGATCG
Source organism: Alphaproteobacteria bacterium (assembly GCA_021774435.1). Classification (GTDB taxonomy): domain Bacteria; phylum Pseudomonadota; class Alphaproteobacteria; order UBA8366. The sequence goes on along the minus strand of JAJFJB010000145.1, from coordinate 27,904 downwards.
AAGGACTGGATATCACATCGCATGGCGAGCGCGGTTACGATTTGTAAGGAATTTTGATTAGAAAAAGCGTTATATCGGTTTAGAAACAGGAGATACGCCATGAAGATGGTAATGGCCGTAATTAAACCGCATAAGCTTGATCAGGTGCGGGAGGCGTTGACAGGGGTTGGTGTCGAGGGCATGACCGCAACCGAAGTCAAAGGATATGGGCGGCAAAAGGGCCATACCGAGATTTATCGCGGTGCCGAGTATACAGTGAACTTCCTGCCCAAGGTCCGCGTTGAAGTAGTTGTCGCGGATGATGTTGTCGATCAGGCCGTGGAGGCAATTCTGGACGCGGCAAAAACTGGCAAGATAGGCGACGGCAAGATTTTCGTGTATGACGTGTCTAGTGCCGTACGCATTCGCACCGGTGAAACTGGAGATGAAGCCCTGTAGCGACGAACCGCAAGGGGCCGAGAAGGAGAGCATGAATGGATGATGTCCAACTCGGTGGGTTGCGAAACGCTGATCCGGCGGACCTTGGTTTTGATACAGCTAAACTTGCCGATGCGGTCGCCTTTGCTGAAGCGTCGGAGACGCCGTGGCCCCGTGACTTGAGTGGTGGCCTCGTATCGGTTCAAAAGGCAGCGGAAAAACCGCCCTGGAACGAAGTGCTGGGCAAGACGAAGGATCGCGGTGGACCAAACGGCCTGATTCTCAAGGATGGTGCGATCGTCGCATCCTGGGGAGATACAAGCCGTGTCGATATGACCTTTAGTGCCACCAAAAGCTACTTGTCGGTCTTAGCGGGTATCGCGATTGGGGATGGTTTGATCCGCGACGTTGATGATCCCGTGCGCGACTATGCGATTGATGCGGCGTTCGATACGCCGCAGAACGAAAGCATCACTTGGCGACATCTCTTGCACCAAACCAGCGAATGGGAAGGGTCGCTCTGGGACAAACCGGATGTCGTCGATCATAACCGGCGACTAGGTGTATCCGTTGACAATACCAAGAAGGGTACGAAGCGCGAGCTACAGAAGCCGGGGACGTTCTGGGAATATAACGACGTGCGCGTCAATCGGCTGAGCCTGTGCTTGATGCAGGTGTTTCGCCGTCCTCTGCCTGAAATACTTAAAACAAGGATCATGGATCCCATTGGCGCGTCCGACACTTGGCAGTGGCAGCATTACCGCAATTCCTTCTTCGAGATCGATGGCGAAGTGATGGCATCGGTTCCGGGCGGTGCCCATTGGGGCGGTGGCTTGTGGATCAACAGTCATGACCATGCGCGCGTGGGGCAGCTAATCCTGCAGCGCGGCGCGTGGGAGGGGCAGCAACTCATCCCGGAAAGCTGGATCGATGCGCTCTCCACACCATGCGATATCAAGAAGACCTATGGTTACCTTTGGTGGCTGAATACCAATGGGGCACATTACAGCCAGGCGCCGGAGAGCAGTTTCTTTGCGCTCGGCGCGGGTCAGAACATCATCTGGATCGAACCGGAGCACCGGTTGGTAGTGGTGGCGCGCTGGGTCCATGATGCCAAGGCGAACGATCTTGTTGGTCACGTTATGGCGAGCCTGAAGTAGGCTATGGCGTTTGTGCAGGCGGACGGCGCGTCGATCTATTACGAGGCGCTTGGCGAGGGGGCAGCCGTCGCCTTTGCGCATGGGGCAGGCGGAAACGCCGCGAGCTGGTGGCAGCAAGTACCAGTCTTCTCGCAGAATTATCGCATGATCGTATTCGATCATCGTCTGTATGGCCGCAGTGCCTGTCGGCCGGAAGATTTCGATCGTACCAAATTTGGCGATGATCTGATGGCGATTCTCGATGCGGAGGGGATCGAGCGCACGGCGATTGTGTGTCAGTCGATGGGCGGCTGGACCGGGCTCCGTGCGGCATTGGAGCGACCGGACCGGGTTTCCTGTCTTGTGCTCAGCAACACGTCGGGCGGCGTTTTCACGCCGCTCGTCGCTGAAAACATCAAAATCGCGCGGGAGCGGTTTGCAAAAGAAGGGTTTGGGAATGTCGCCTTGCACGGCAGTTTTACGGAAAGCCATCCGGAACTGGCATTCCTTTACGCGCAGATCAGCTCGTTAAACGCACAGTTAACGCCTGAAGTCCGAACCCAAATCGCAAAACGGGATAATCCCGTAGCGGAAGAGGCATTGGCCGCGCTTTCGGTTCCGACATTGCTGATCACCAGTGAAAATGATGTCGTCTTTCCGCCGGCTGCCATCCGCGAAGTCGCGGCCCTGATGCCAGGTGCGGAACTAATCGAGTTGCCGACAGCGGGACATTCGCCGTATTTTGAGACGCCTGATGCGTTCAATCGAACCGTTGGTGCTTTTTTGAAGCAACATTGCCGCTGAGGTGTTGGAATGAGCGCCATAGAAATCCGAAATATTGATCATGTTGTCATACGTGCAGCGGATCTGGAGCGTGCAATCCGGTTCTATTGCGAAATCCTTGGATGTGAAGTGGAGCGCCGCGTCGACAACATTGGGCTTATACAAATGCGGGCCGGGGCAGCGATGATCGATTTGTTCGATGCCAAGGAAAACCCACCGCCCGACGGCCCCGGGAACATGGATCATTTTGCACTGCGGCTGGATAAGTTCGATGAGGACGCGATCCATGCCTTCCTCTCAGAGCATGATATTGAGTCCGAGCCGTCCAAGTCCCGGTACGGCGCGGAAGGCGATGGGCCGTCGATCTATATCAAAGATCCGGATGGAAATACGGTGGAACTGAAAGGTCCACCGTATTAAGTACCCACATGCGTAAACTTCAGTCTCTACGGGCGCGCAGCTGGCAGCGCCCGGAAATCCTATTGTATGTCATGGCGGCATCGTCAACGCTCGGCTTCGCGGTTTGGCATGCGCTGCTCAATAATTTCGCCATCGAACAGGCCGGTTTCACCGGCTGGGAGATGGGGGTACTGCAGAGCTTGCGCGAGGTGCCGGGCTTTCTCGCCTTTACAACTGTATTCCTGTTGCTTTGGTTTCGCGAGCAACCGCTGGCGCTCTTTTCCCTGCTTTTGCTTGGCATCGGCACGGCGCTGACCGGATTTTTTCCAACAATTCTGGGTCTCTATTGCACGACCGTCCTGATGTCGATCGGCTTTCATTATTACGAGACCGTGCAATCGTCGCTCGCGCTGCAATGGATTGATGTGAAACGCACGCCTGAAACGTTGGGCAAGTTGATCGCCGTGCGTTCCTTCACCTCGATCGTCACGTTCGGTTTGATATGGCTATCCTTCGACCTACTGAACATGGCGTTTCATTGGGTGTATCTGCTTGGCGGTGGTATCGCGGTGGCTTTGGTGTTCTTTAGTTGGGCTGCATTCCCGCAGTTCCCGCAAAAAGTGGCGCAGAACAAGCATATGGTCTTGCGGACGCGCTATTGGCTGTATTACGCGCTGACGTTCATGTCGGGCGCCCGGCGGCAAATTTTTGTCGTGTTTGCCGGTTTTCTCATGGTAGAGAAATTTGGCTACTCCGTCGGTGCGATTTCGATCCTGTTTCTTGTCAACGCTGCCATCAGTGTCTGGCTCGCGCCGCGAATTGGGCGCCTGATTAGCAAATGGGGTGAGCGGAAAGCGCTGATTCTAGAATATGTCGGTCTAATCGTCATATTCACCGCTTATGCCTTCGTCGATAATGCGACGGTCGCCGCGGGTCTGTATATCGCTGACCATGTATTTTTCGCGCTGGCAATTGCCATAAAGACCTATTTTCAGAAGATTGCAGATCCGGCGGATATTGCATCGACAGCGGGTGTCAGCTTTACGATCAGTCATATTGCGGCGGTCGTCATTCCCGCGGCATTCGGCGCGCTTTGGCTTATCTCGCCGGCCTCCGTCTTTCTCTCCGGTACCGCGATGGCCGCCATGTCGCTTTTGATGGCATGCAATGTGCCAAATCGGCCAGAACCTGGAAACGAAGTGCTGGTTGGACGCCGATCAGCGGTTGTCGCGGCGGAATAGACGGCAGTTTTTCGGAGCAAAACCCATAATGCGCGGGCCACACGGTTGGTGCTCACCGGCAATCAAATGACACAATGGTGTGTATAAATGCCGGTTCCTCTTGGCAACCGCGCCGCTTTCTGTATTTTGGCATGCCTTGGTTAGGGGTGTAGGCGGGATTGCCATAGATGAAATTCGCTATTCTTAAGGAACGGCGGCCGAATGAAACGCGGGTCGCCGGTTCGCCGGAGACCGTTAAGAAGTTCGTCGCGTTGGGTATTGATGTCATTGTCGAAAAAGGGGCGGGGACTTCTGCATCCGTCTCGGACGCCGCCTTCCGGGAGGCCGGCGCCGCCATCGCCAGCGATGCGAAAGCAGCCCTCGATGGCGCGGATGTCGTACTTAAAATCCAGCGTCCGATGATTGAGGGCGAAAAAACCGACGAATTGTCGAATTTTTCACCGGGTCAAATTCTTGTCTGCCAGATGGCGGCCCTGAGCGAACCTGAGTTCGTGTCCGCCCTGGCCACTTCCGGGGTGACAGGTTTTGCACTCGAACTCATGCCTCGTATCACCCGGGCGCAATCGATGGACATTCTGTCCTCGCAATCGAACCTGGCAGGGTATAAATCCGTTCTGGACGGCGCAGCCGAGTTTGGCCGGGCGTTTCCCATGATGATGACTGCGGCGGGAACTGTGCCGCCGGCACGGGTTTTGGTCATGGGAGTCGGTGTTGCGGGATTGCAGGCCATTGCGACGGCCCGGCGTCTCGGTGCCGTTGTTTCGGCGACCGATGTGAGGCCCGCGACGAAGGAACAAGTCGAGTCCTTGGGCGGATCTTTCGTCGCCGTCGAAGACGAAGAATTCGCGCAGGCGCAGACCGAAAGCGGCTATGCCAAGGAAATGAGCGATGCCTATAAGGTGAAACAGGCAGCATTGATTGCCGAAACCATTACGAAGCAAGACCTCGTTATCTGTACCGCTTTGATCCCTGGACGCCCAGCCCCTGTGCTGGTGTCGGAAGATATGGTGAAGACGATGAAACCGGGGTCGGTCATCGTTGATCTGGCGGTCGAAGCGGGCGGAAATTGCCCGCTTTCTCTATTGGGCAAGGTTGTTTCGAAGCATGGTGTGAAAATCGTCGGGCACGCTAATGTTCCGGGCCGATTGGCGGATGACGCGAGCCGCTTATTTGCACGTAATATATTGAATTATTTGACGCCTATGATCGGCGAAGAGACCCAATCACTAAAAATCGATACGGATGACGAGATTGTCGCGGGCACACTTGTGACGCGCGATGGTGAAATAGTGAATGCGAATATTCCGGGCGCAGCGGCGAAGAGCACTGAACCAGCCGCTGCTGAGGTACAGCCCGAGGCCGTTGGCGGAGAGGAGGCCTAGGCGATGGAAACCGAAAAAATTGTCGAACAGGCGTCCGGCGTCGCCGAGAGCGCAAAGGCGCTGGCGGCAGAAGCGGAAACCTTGCTGGACCAGGTCAGTCACTTGAAAATGCAAGTGGCGGTGGGCGGTACGGACACATTCGTCTTTTACTTCACGATTTTCGTTCTGGCCGTATTTGTTGGATATTACGTTGTCTGGAGCGTAACGCCCGCACTTCATTCGCCGTTGATGAGCGTCACCAACGCCATTTCGTCAGTGATTATTGTCGGGGCGCTCATCGCCGCCGGACCGGTCGATATGAGCTTCTCGAAGGTTTTCGGTTTCATCGCCGTCGTTCTGGCGTCGATCAATATCTTCGGCGGCTTTATCGTGTCGCAGCGCATGCTGTCTATGTTTAAGAAAAAGAAATAGGCGAGACGTCATGAGCGAGAATCTGTCCGCATTCGCATACCTCCTCGCCAGCGTCTGCTTCATTATGGCGTTGCGGGGGCTGTCGTCGCCCACGACGGCGCGCATGGGCAATATATACGGCATTGTCGGTATGATCATTGCCGTCGTCACAACCCTCGCCGCGCCGAATGTACTGAGTTTTACGATGATCCTGCTCGGCATGGTCATCGGCGGCGCGATCGGCACGGTTATCGCGCTGAAGATCGAGATGACCGCGCTGCCTCAGCTTGTCGCGGCCTTTCATAGCCTTGTCGGGCTTGCCGCGGTTTTCGTCGCGGCCGCGGCATTCTATGAACCGGCTGCGTACGGAATCGGGGTTGCTGGCGATATCGCCGTTGCCAGCTTGATCGAAATGAGTATCGGCACTGCGATAGGTGCCATCACCTTTACGGGATCCATCGTCGCCTTCGCCAAATTGCAGGGTTTGGTGAGTGGCGCACCGGTGGTTTTCTCGGGCCAGCATGCGCTAAACGCTTTTCTGGGACTGCTTTTGGTTGGTCTCGTCGTCTGGTTTTGCGGCGAAGAAAACACAGCTCTGTTTTGGGCCATCGTCCTGCTCTCCGGTGCGATAGGCTTGCTCATCATCATCCCGATCGGCGGTGCCGATATGCCGGTCGTTATTTCGATGCTGAACAGCTATTCCGGTTGGGCCGCATGCGGTATCGGCTTTACCCTCTCCAACCCGGCCCTGATCATAACCGGCGCGCTGGTTGGGTCGTCCGGTGCGATCCTGAGTTACATCATGTGCAAGGGCATGAACCGCTCCTTCTTTAACGTGATTCTCGGTGGATTTGGCGGCGAAGACGCGGCGTCAGGGACGATTGCGGATGGCGATAAGACCGTCCGGCAGGGTAGTGCCGACGATGCCGCCTTTATCATGAAGAATGCGGGCAGTGTCATCATTGTGCCTGGCTATGGTATGGCCGTGGCGCAAGCCCAGCACGCCTTGCGGGAAATGGCGGAATTGCTGAAGGCTGAGGGCATTAAGGTCAGCTATGCGATTCACCCTGTCGCCGGCCGGATGCCGGGGCATATGAACGTGTTGCTGGCGGAAGCGAATGTGCCCTATGACGAGGTTTTCGAGTTGGAATCGGTCAATCGGGATTTCGCATCCACGGATGTCGCTTTCGTGATTGGGGCGAACGATGTAACGAACCCGGTCGCAAAGACCGATCCGGCGAGCCCGATCTATGGCATGCCAATCCTTGATGTCGAAAATGCCGGTACGGTGCTGTTTGTTAAACGCTCGCTCAGTCCTGGCTATGCTGGTGTCGATAACGTTCTGTTCTATCGTGATAATACGATGATGCTGTTCGACGATGCGAAGGCGATGTGCGAGGATATCGTCAATGCGCTTGGTACGATGTAAGTAAGCGTCAACCAACCGACTTTCTCTCGGACCCAATTCAACAATTGAATGTTTGTCTGCGCGCCACTGCGCCAGATGCCTCTAATCTATCGTGCTTAGAGAATGTAATTCTGTAACATAATTATTAACCTTTTGGCCTTATTGTAGAAATATTGAGAATTAAGTTAGTTGCGTAACTTGTAAGGCAAATAAAACACTTCCAAGTTCCAGTAAAAAGGAAATTTACTGTGCAATGTGATGAATATCACTGTGGTTAATTTTCCTTTGTCTTACATTATGACAGTAGCAATATTTTGAGTTGAGTATCACATGCCAACGACAAGAAATTTTTTACCGTATATGCGTTAACGTTGGGGGGTGCGCATAATTAATCGGGCGGGCGCCCGAAAGGAGACAACATGATGCGCTCGACATTAACGGCATTAGGCACAGCGTTTGCCATTTTGCTTTTGGCGACACCATCGATGGCGCAATCCGTATGTGGAAAACGCGCCGACATCGTGAAACGATTGAGCTCTGGATTTGAAGAGCAGCCGCGGTCGGCCGGTCTCGCCGCGGACGGAAAACTGGTAGAAGTTTTCGCCTCGAAAACCGGAACCTGGACGATCATTTTCACCCAGCCCGGCGGCCTTACCTGTCTCGTTGCGGTTGGCGATAGCTGGCAAAAAATAGAAGAGCCGCTGAACCTTACCGGACACCTATTATAGTAGAAGGCTCGTTTGCACGCGGAGGCGACTATTTGTTGTGAATAGTCGCCTTCGGAAAGAAAGCGTGGAACGCAAACGCAAAATCTACGAAATAGGGAATATCCTTTCCGTCGCGCTGCGCCGTAACATTGCCGACATCGGTACTTTTAGCGATGAGAGCAGAATCTAGGGCGGAATTTTGCCCCGGTTCCCACCGAAAAACCAACCCATCCTTCAGACGTATCACCTTTTTTTGTCGCAGGAAGTCAAGGCTCCACGCCTGGGTCCGGTCTTGGGTTGAAACGACACGCGAAAGCGGCGCGACGTTTTTGGGCATTTCGCCGGAATAGAGAAACGGTCTGTCCAGCGAGTCATATCCACTATAGGGGTTCGCGCCATAGCTTCGCATGCCTTTGGAATTCGGAACCTGAACCATTCCCTTGGGCGCGCGGGTCTTGAAATTGGCCCAGGACTCGAGACGTGCTGGCAAGGCTTTAAGGGTTTTTCCATTCATTTCACCGATGATCCCTTGGCCCAGGAATTGTTGCCACCAGGATTCGGTTTGCCGGTCATACATGACAAGGTCGGAGTTACGGAGCTTACCCGTCGTGCCGAAATCGAGTACTTTTCCATCGAGCCGCCGGTCATAGACGACCGCTGTATTGCAAAGCGGGCAGAATGTAACGCTGACGGGAACGCCGCCAATCGTATCGTTGACTATTTCATGCCAGATCAAGATCCGCAGCGGATAGGCTTTTGCGACGCCATTGATGACGAGGCCGATGACTGGATCCGTGTCCGTTAATTCCTTTTCTTCCGAAATAGGCACGAATTTCGGATCGTCGATAGAGGGGATACCGTCCTTAGGCGGACCGCCGGAAAATATCTCGTCAAATGCGACGCTGTGCTTGGTAAAATCAGTGCGCGGCCACTCATGCTTCCAATAGGACGGATTGGCGATCAAAGCACCAGATGGAAAGGCGAGGACGACCAGGAAAGTGATCAGTATTTTTTTCATGCGCTCAAGTTTGGAGGCAGGTTTTGGCGTCGGCAAATCACGTTGACGTGAAAGATTATGCCGGTTTGGGACTTGCCGCCGCCGCAAGAGCGGTTCGGGAGAACCAGTTAAGCGTCACGGCACTTGTGGAAGCCTGTCTCGCCTCGGTGCGCGCGCGTGAGGACCAAATTTATGCATTTTCCGGATTCGATGCCAAGCAAGCTGGCCGCAGTGCGTATATTTCCGATCGGATGCCGGCGAATAAACGCGGCCCCCTGCACGGTGTCCCCATTGCATTTACGGATTTGATCGATTGTTCAAGCAAGGGCCATATCGAAGGTAAAGGTAGGGTGTCAGACGTTGTCGCGAGCAAGGATGCGCAAGTCGTAGCGAAGGTACGGTCGGCCGGCGGCATTATACTCGCTACCGCGGCAACCGCCGAGTTCGGGGCTTTTGGCAGTGGAACCGTCCGAAATCCGCTTGATATCGAACGCTCGTTGTGTGGTTCCGGCGCCGCGGCTGCCATCGCGGCAAAGATGGTACCGCTGGCGTTTGATTTGCGTGTCGATGGCCCTATCACCCGTGCTGCGGCGGCTTGCGGTATTTATGGTCTGACGGCGACCCGTCGCGCAATCCCTTCGGAAGGCGTTTTATCATTGGCGCCGTCTATAGAGACTTGCGGCTTCCACGTCCGTGATGCGGAAGATGTTGGGTTCGCATGCCGTCACATACTGGGGCGGCAGTCCATTCCGGAAAATCGCGATGAATTGGCCTATCGAACAAAGGGGTTGAAGGTCGCGCTTCTCGAGGGGCCGGCGAGCCACACGATTGAGGCCGCTGGCCGCTCCGCCATGAACAGGGCCGCAACGGCTTTGATGGATGCACGAATTGAGACGGCCCGGCTTCGTCTCCCGCCGCGGTTCGTGAAAGTCGACTCCTGCTACGATACGCTTTTCAGCTATGAACTTGCTCGGCGGCTTACCGCGGATCGCGACCGATTGTCCGCGACCATGAACACCCAGACTCTAGCGCAGATCGACCATGGTCGCAGAATAGAAGCCAGCGATTACGAGCAGGCGCGCCGTGACGCAATTACGTTGCGCAGCGAATTGCTGGATATGATGAAAGGCGACACTGTATTTCTCGATGCTGCCATGGTGGGGCCGCCTCCGCTCCGGGCCGATGGCGATGAGGCAATCGCGTTGCACGCGCTGTGGGCGATCATCGGGGCGCCGGTTTTGGCGGTGCCGTGTGGGTTCGTTGATGGTCTGCCGATCAGTGTTCAGATCGCGGCGGCACCGGGAAGAGAGGACCTCTTGGCGCGGCTCGCCTGCATTATCGAGGATCGGATCGGCGTTGCGGCTTAATAGTTGGTTGGTCTGTCGAGAACCCAGCAGTAACCGTCCGGATCAAGAATATAAACCTCGCGGAGTCCATGTCCCTTGTCCGCCGCACCTGCGAGGATCGTGTAATCTGCATCCCGGGCACGTACTTCCGCGGCATCGGGGTCAAATTGATGCAGCCTAATTTCCGCACCTGCACCTCGTCCTTCGAGACCGGCCACGACCCCAGACAGCGGATGATCTTCGTAGGTATGGTCCGCGTGCAAAATCCAGCCTGCCTTGCCGCGGCGCAGAACGGCAAAGTCCACATCTTCATAAACGATTTCAGCTTCGAGAACCGTTTGTGCGAATTGCACGGAAGCCGGAACATCGGCGACCAGCAGATTTATCGACAATCCTTCAAGCGTGCGGCTGAAATCGGCGGCAGGCATCCAGGGTGCGCCCGTTCTTTTCTTGGCCATGGCGTTCCCCTTAATGTGTTGCCAGAATCAACAACGCGCCCCCGAGAATATATCGAGGACGCGCAATCGTTTCCGCGTATGCCGGCGGTGCTGCTAGTAGCCTTCGCGCTCCAACCGCTTGCGCATCAGCTTTCTGTAGCGGCGTTTTGCTTCGGCCTGCTCACGAGCACGGCGCTCGGACGGCTTTTCGTACGACCGGCGAAGTTTCATTTCCCGAAAGATGCCCTCACGTTGCATTTTCTTCTTCAACGCGCGAAGGGCTTGATCGACATTATTGTCGCGTACAACTACCTGAACGATAACGAATCTCCTGCATGCATAACATTTTCACGGGGAAAAGGTTGCGGCTTATAACACAGGGATTTAGCCTTGTGAAGGCCACAATACGTCATTCTACGCTGTATTTTACGTGTTGTCGATGCTTTGACATGGCCTATCCCGGTCCCATATTAAGCTGAAATGGCAATACTCAAGATCGCACGAATGGGGCATCCGGTCCTGCGCTATGCTGCAGAGACCGTTGAAGACCCGACGGCACCCGAAATTCGGGGGCTGGTTGGGGATATGATGGAAACCTTGGCGGACGCGGACGGAGCCGGCTTGGCGGCACCGCAAGTCCATGTGCTGCTTCGTATCGTGATATTCCAGGTGCCGGAAGGGCGAGAGACGATAGACGGCGGCGCAGTCCCGTTGACCGTTCTCGTAAACCCCATCATCACGCCGGTCGGGGATGAGCAGAATGAGGATTGGGAAGCCTGTCTATCGGTGCCTGGCCTGACGGGCCTGGTGCCGCGCTGGACATCAATACGATATTCCGGCGTGACGCTGGACGGCGAAACGATCGAACAGGAGGCCGACGGGTTCCACGCAAGGGTGGTGCAGCACGAATGCGACCACCTCGATGGTATTCTTTATCCTGCTCGAATGACCGACATGTCGACCCTGATATTCCGCGAAGAGTTGCGTCATTATGTAAAATCTGCAGATGAGTATGACCCGGAAGGAGACATCGCGTGACTGCAAATGATGCGTTGCGAGACGAAATACTGTTGGCGGCGCTACCGCATGTTCCATTCGATGGTTGGGGGGAAGCCGCACTGACACGCGGAGCCGTGGATGCTGGGCATGATTCAGCCACCGCGCGCCGCCTCTTCACGGGTGGGGCGGCGGAAATGATTGCCGCTCACAGCCGATACGCAGATCGCATCATGCTCGAAGAATTGGAGCGGCGGGACCTGGACGTGATGAAGATCCGGGATCGGATTATTGCCGCCGTGCGGGTTCGACTGGAACAGAATGCAGTTCATCGAGAAGCGGTACGGCGCGGTTTGACGATGCTCGCCATGCCCCAAAATGCCGCGCTCGCGACGAAGCTGTTATACCGCACTGTCGATGCCATGTGGCACGCGGCAGGGGACACGTCGACGGATTATAATTTTTACAGCAAGCGGGCCTTGCTCGCCGGGGTGTATTCAACAACCTTGATGTATTGGTTGAACGATAATTCGGAAGATTTTTCAGCAACCTGGGCGTTTCTCGACCGACGTGTTGCCGAAGTTCTCCAGGTCCCCAAGATCTTGGCGCGGGCCGGCCGCGTTCTCGAACGCTTGCCAGATCCTTTCCGCTTGCTTCGAACGGCGCGATCGACGTGACATCTTGCCGGTTGCGCAGTTTCTTAAGTTTGCGTAGACCTGTGTGATTGGACATTCACGGCACGATTGTGGCGCTATGATCGACTTTGCGACCCATCCCGACCAATACCGACATTGGACGCTTCGTGTCGACGGGCCTATCGCGGAACTCATCCTGAATGTAGACGAAGAAGGCGGTCTGAAGCCCGGATATGCGCTAAAGCTCAACTCCTACGATCTCGGCGTTGATATTGAGCTGTATGACGCCACACAGCGTTTGCGCTTTGAGCACCCGGAGGTTGGCGCGGTGTTGGTCTCCTCGGCGATGGACCGCGTTTTCTGCGCCGGTGCCAATATCGCCATGCTGGGCCAATCCAGCCATGTCGAAAAAGTGAATTTTTGCAAATTCACCAATGAAACGCGCTTCGGTGTCGAGGATGCCAGTGAGAATTCCAGGCAGCGCTATATTGCGGTCATCGATGGCACGGCTGCCGGCGGCGGTTACGAGCTGGCGCTAGCGACCGATTATATCATGCTGGTCGACGACGGCTCCAGCGCGGTTTCGTTACCGGAAGTCCCGTTATTGGCTGTGTTACCGGGGACTGGCGGCCTGACACGCGTCGTCGATAAGCGCCGGGTCCGGCGAGATCGCGCAGATTTTTTCTGTACCGTGACCGAAGGCGTTCGCGGCAAGCGCGCGTTAAGCTGGAAGTTGGTCGATGAACTGGTTCCCCGTTCGCGGTTGCGCGAAACGGCAATGGAACGTGCGGTCGCGTTTGCCGACGAAGCCGGACGACCGGAAGGTGCACAGGGCGTGGAACTGACGCCGCTGCATCGAACGATCGGCGATGCTGAAGTCAGCTACAACACGATCACCATCGAACTCGATCGGGAACAGGGGGCGGCCGTGTTTAAGATCCGGGGGCCGGAATCTCCGGCTCCGGCCGATGTCGCAGGCATACACGATGCCGGTGTCGCGTTTTGGCCGCTTGCGCTTGCGCGCGATTTGGACGATGCGATTTTGCATCTGCGCGCCAATGAACCGGAAATCGGAACCTGGGTCCTGCAAACAGAAGGCGATGGTGAAAAGGTTGCTGCCTACGACGCATTGCTCGCGGCCAATAGTACCGATTGGCTGATCCGAGAAATTACGCTCTACTTGAAACGGACCTTGAAGCGGCTCGACGTTTCTTCGCGCAGCTTGATTGCGTTAATCGAACCGGGTTCTTGCTTTGCCGGTACATTGCTGGAACTCGCTTTGGCAGCCGATCGTAGTTACATGCTCGAGGGGACTTTTGAAGATTCCAATCTGCCACCGGCAACGGTGCGGCCAACCGCGATGAATTTTGGTCCGCTGCCAATGGGCAATGGCCTTACCCGTCTCGAGACCCGATTGCTCGACGATGCGGATGCGTTGGCTGCGGTGCGCGATGAAATAGGCGCGGACTTGGAAGCGGAAGAAGCCGAAGAGCTGGGCCTGGTAACGTTCACACCCGATGACATCGATTGGGAAGATGAGGTGCGTCTTGCGGTCGAGGAACGTCACAGCTTCTCGCCGGATTCGCTGACCGGTATGGAGGCGAGCTTGCGGTTTGCGGGGCCGGAAACGTTGGAGACAAAGATTTTTGGGCGATTGACCGCATGGCAGAACTGGATTTTCCAGCGGCCCAATGCGGTTGGAGAAGAGGGGGCGTTAAAGCGGTTTGGTACGGGGAAGCAGGCGGCATTCGACAGGAAGCGCGTCTAATAGAACCAATGGAATGGAGTCCGTGCGATGAGCATCGACTATAACGAAACGATCCCGAACAATGTGAATCTCGCCGATGACCGGCGTCTGTTGCGCGCTTTGGAGCGCTGGCAACCGGCCTATTTGAAATGGTGGGAAGACATGGGTCCGGTGGAAAGCACCGATCTCTCGGTCTACCTGCGCACGGCGATTAGCGTAGATAAAAATGGCTGGGCCAACTATGGCCACGTGAAAATGCCCGAGTACCGTTGGGGGATTTTTCTCGCTCCGCCGGAAGAAGGTCGTAAGGTCGGTTTCGGTGTTCATAAAGGCGAGGATGCCTGGCAGAGCGTTCCAGGTGAGTACCGTTCGGAGCTTCGACGTTTGATTGTCACGCAGGGAGACACCGAGCCGGCGTCGGTCGAGCAGCAGCGGCAACTCGGCAAGACCTGTCCGTCACTCTACGACTTGCGCAACCTGTTCCAGGTGAATGTCGAAGAGGGCCGTCATCTTTGGGCCATGGTGTATTTGCTGCAGGCCTATTTCGGCCGCGATGGGCGCGAGGAAGCGGATATGATGCTCGAACGGCATGCTGGTGACGTTGACAAGCCGCGCATCTTGCAGGCGTTCAACGAGCAGACCAACGACTGGCTATCCTTCTTCATGTTCACCTATTTCCAGGACCGTGACGGCAAGTATCAGCTCGCGTCACTGGCGGAGAGCGGCTTCGACCCGTTGTCGCGGACTTGCCGTTTCATGCTGACGGAAGAAGCGCATCACATGTTCGTCGGCGAGACCGGGATTGCACGTGTTGTCCAGCGCACCTGCGAGACGATGCGAGAGCATGACACGGACGATGTGCGCCGGTTTGGCGTGATCGATCTGCCGACAGTTCAGAAGTTCATGAATTTCCACTATTCCATTTGTCTCGATCTGTTTGGACAGGAGCGGTCAACCAATGCCGCAAACTATTTTTCGATGGGATTGAAGGGCCGCTTTCAGGAAAGCCGGATTGACGACGACCACCAGCTCGACGGCGCAGTATATAAGGTACCATCATTTGAAGACGGGCGGGTTGTATCGGTCGAAGTGCCGGCCATAACTGCCAGCAACGAACGGCTTCGCGCCGACTATACGAAAGACAGCCAGCGCGGCGTTGACCGGTTCAACAAGATCATCCGAGAGTACGGTGTTGAATTCGAGCTGACCTTGCCGCACGAGGTTTTCAACCGATCAATCGGGGCTTTTGCCGGCGTTGAAGCGACGCCGGACGGCGCGATTATGGAGTCGGCCGAATGGGAGAAGCGAAAGGGTGAATGGCTGCCGACCGACGCAGACCATGAATTCATTCAATCGCTGATGATCCCCGTGACGGAACCGGGCAAGATGGCCTCGTGGATCGCCGCGCCGCGCCGTGGCATTCATGGCCAGCCGATCGACTACGACTATGTGCGGTTCCATTAGATCTTAGTTAGACGCCGGGTTTGGTGGAGTCCCAATAGCGCTGGTTCACAGTTGTGACGAAGCCGTCATGGCCGATTTCCAGGCAACGGCGGATGGTGCTTCGTTTGAGAAGCAGAAGCTCATGGCTGCACTGTTGAAAATATTTGGCAGCTTGTGCCATGCCCGGCGCTTCGGTTTCCGTTGTGCGGAAGGTTTTCTGCCATAAGCCACCGGCCGCTTTGCCTTCCTCCAACGCGACATGGGGCAATGTGTTGATCATCTCGTTCAAAACATTTGCCGCGGCCATGCCGGCGGCGTTCCCTCCAATGATCTTTTTGGAGGATTTTTCGAAGGCGCTGATGGCGGCGGCGATTTCGGTCGCGGTCTGAGGACTCCTGTCTCCTGCTTCCGGTATCGCCGTTAGCGCCACGCGTCCGTCCAAAACGAGAGCTGGATTGGTCAGGCCGCGCGCGATGACTGGTGCTTCCGGAATAGAGATCGTCACGGCCCAGGAACCGCGTTCCGATTCAATCTTGGCGATATCGCCGATCGGCAGCGAGATCTGACTTCCATCTAGTGCCGTTCCCGAGATCGAAACCTGGCTCGCTTTGACTGGCTTGTAGATTGTACCCCAAGCCGGCATGGCGCGTTCTTCTTGCAGGCAGATCGCGCTGACTTCCACTGTGCAGGTGCCGTCAACGCAGTTCAGGGGTAACGCATTATCTGCTAGGAGGCCGAGCATCTGCGGCGCGGCGTGCGCGATGTTAAACGGTAGTGTGAGCGCGAAAGCGGTGGTGGCAAGAATGAGCCGGAAGTTCATGGGAGCCCCCTTTGCTGCGAATTCTAATGTCGCAGCCTACGCCGCAAATTTGCGCCCGGGAAGACTGCATTGAAAAGCCTGCATTTACGGCAGCCGTACTTGGATACCGTCGAGGGCCAGTTCAGGACGGCATATGTTCCTTGAACCACGCCAGTGTCGGGCCCATGACTTCGCTGAAGGCCGGTTCAACATAGACTTCGTAGTGACCATAGCCTTTCAGGGTTATTAGCTTTTTGGGTTCGCCGGCCTTGGCGTATAGGGACTCGGATTCCTCAGGCGGAACCAATCGGTCGTCGTCGGTCGTAATAAACAGAATTGGTCTTGGCGCGATTTTGTCGACGACCCACTCGGCATGAAATTGCAATGTCTCGTCGATATAGTCGAGCGGCAGGGTATTGATGGCATTCGGATTGTCTTTACGCGCCGCCGCAGCGAGATCTGCTGACTGACGGTCGGGCAAAAGAATTTCACTCCGGTCCGCCCGCTCGGACTCGCCGTCGAGAGTGCGTTTAATGCGATCCGCCTCGGAGCGTTCCAGCAGGTCGACCCATTCGTCGGGCCGGCGTACGCTGCGCATCCAGCGTTGGCCATGCCCGACACCAACCACGCTGACTACACACTGCACGCGTTGATCGATAGCCGCGGTCCAGGTGACCGTCGCGCCGCCATAACTCGTGCCATAGATACCGATCTGGCTGGCATTGACTTGATCCTGCGCGCCGAGAAAGGTGATGGCCGATTGTACATCCGCAACCCGGCTGTAGGGCGCAAGACGGTCGCGTGCGCCTTCGCTCTTGCCCCAGCCCTTATAGTCGAAGGTCAAAACGGCATAGCCGGCATCGCAAAGGACGCGGGCATTGTCTGGCAAGTAGAGATCCTTGACGCCGGTATAGCCGTGGCAGAGGACGATGCCGGACCGGATTTCGTCGGACCCCAATTCGTCAGGAAAAAAGAGGTCTCCATCGAGTTTGAAGCCTTCGCTGTAAAAACTTATTGGTTTCTTAACCATAAAATACCCCGCTGCGCCCCGCATTGTTTCGCCGAACGGTAACATTACGGCTTCGGTGTCGCCAGTTATCGTGCCTGTGATTGCTATCACGGGACATCGGCGGTTTTTGGGGCATAATAGTCAGCATGAACCCAGTCCTATCCATAGCGCTCAGCGGTCTGCAAGCGGCGACCAAGCGCCTTGGCGTGTCGGCGAACAATGTCGCCAATGCCTTGACGAGCCGTCCCACGACGGCGGGGGCGCCGACGCCTGAAGGCGTGTTCAAGGCGCAGCAGGCGACAGATCAGTCTGTACCGGGCGGTGGAGTCACGACACAGGTTCGGCCCAAGGACCCCGCCACGGTGACCGGCGTCGACCCGGCAAGTTCAACTGGCCTTTCCGCTTTTCCGAATGTTGATCTCGTCGAAGAGGCGGTTAATCAGAAAGTGGCGCTGGCCAGCTATCGCGCTAATGCCGCCGTCATTCGGACGCAGCAGGAAATCGACGACGCGCTGCTCGATATCGAAACCTAAAATTTTATAAGTATTTTATGGTGCGGCGGTTCGCCGCATATGCAGCGCTTGTAATATTGCTGCAATGCAACATATAACATCCACCACTTTTTAAAACGATTCTATAAATTGGAGCAAAGCGATGTCCGAGAAACATGTCGGCGGCGGATGCTTATGGCCGATGTGGCCGCATTCCGCGACACCAAACCATGAATATTGCGGAAAGAAGCGGCAGGACGGACAGTCTTATTGCACGCAGCACTATGCGCGTTCAATCCGTAACCCCGAAGATCTGCCCGAAACATTCGTTCCGCGTAAAATCGCGGCGTAACGTCGCCCCACGCTTGAGGCGTTGCGGCGGTTTCGTAACGGCATTACCCTCCCTGATTGATAACACGTGCGGCGAAGCGCGCGGATCAATCGGGAGGATGGCCGGATGCGTGATAACACCGTCAACATCGATAGATCGGTTTCGCCGACGCGGATAGAGTTCGCGCCGGCGTTTAATGTTGCCGTTTCCTTTATCGACCGCCACCTCGAAGAAGACCGCGCCGACAAAATAGCGATCCGCGCGGAAGCGGGCGAGGTCACCTACGGTCAATTGGCCGAGAATGTGAACCGCTGCGGCAATGCCCTGACGGCGCTTGGCCTGGCCAAAGGCGACCGGGTGCTGATGATCGTCAAGGATTGCGCCGAGTTCTTCTATACCTTCTGGGGCGCGATCAAGGCGGGATATGTGCCCGCACCCCTCAACACGCTGCTCCGCGCCCGCGACTACACTTTCATGATTGAGAATTCCGGCGCGGCGGCGGTGGTCTATTCCGCCGAATTCGCGGCCGAGGTCGAGCCGGCGCTCGAACAGGCGGGCCACAAACCGGCTCATGTCCTTCTTGTCTCCGGCGAGGGGGACAGTCTATCGGCACGTATCGCTGAAGCGTCACCCGCCCTCGAACCGGCGCCGGCGGCGGCGGGCGACGATTGTTTCTGGCTCTTCTCCTCCGGTTCGACCGGTCTGCCGAAGGCCGCGGTGCACGCGCACCAGGACATGGTCGTGACCAGTCAGCTCTATGGTGAAGACGTGCTCGGCGTCACCGAGGACGATGTCTGCTTCTCCGCTGCCAAACTGTTCTTCGCCTATGGTCTCGGCAACGGCATGACCTTTCCGCTGTGGTCCGGCGGGCAGGCGGTACTGTTCCCGGCACGGCCAACACCGGACGCCATGTTCGACATGATTCAGCACTACAAGCCGACCCTCTATTTCGGTGTGCCGACCTTATACGCGGCGCAGTTGCAAGCGCTCGAGGCGTCCGAATGGGACCTATCCTCGGTTCAGAATTGCGTGTCGGCGGGAGAGCCATTGCCTGCTGACATCCTGAAGCGTTGGAAAGACAAGACCGGTCTCGACATTCTCGACGGGATCGGCACGACGGAAATCCTGCATATCTTCATCTCCAACCGCAGCGGCGCGATCCGCCCCGGTACCAGCGGCCAGATCGTACCCGGCTACGAAGCGGAAATTCTGGACGAGCACGGCAACGAAGTGGCGGATGGCGAAACCGGCGCGCTGCGCATCAAGGGCGGGTCGAACCTCAAATATTACTGGAACAACCCAGAGAAGACGGCGGCGACGATTGTCGAGGGCTGGGTCAACACGGGCGATACCTACAGCCGGGACGCGGACGGTTATTTCGTCTGCCACGGCCGCAGCGACGACATGATGAAAGTCGGCGGTATCTGGTGCTCGCCGGTCGAAATCGAGGCCGAACTGGTCGCCCATCCCAAGGTCCTCGAAGCCGCCATCGTCGGCCGCCCCGACGCCGACGAGCTGATCAAGCCGGAAGCCCATATCGTGCTCAACGCCGCCGCGGATGCGGGCGATGCGCTGGAGCAGGAACTGCTGGCGCACGTCAAAGCCAACCTCGCGCCCTACAAATATCCGCGCTGGTTCAACTTCGTTGCGGAACTGCCGAAGACGGCGACGGGAAAGATACAGCGCTATAAGCTACGGGCGGGCTAGGCAGAAAAATTCAGAGCCTCGAGCAAGCTGCTTGTCCAAGTTCCACCAAAGACCGCCGCTAACTTTTCTGGTTTAATTCGACGCCGAGTTCGATGGCGAAGGCATTCATAAGCTTCCAATAACTGGCTACGACGTCTTCGCGATTGGTAGCGACCTCGGGGGCGCAAAAGTATTGATTCCAATCCTCTTCCCAAGATATTTCAGTTTTGGTTATCAATTTTTTGCGATGACTTATATCGGTACGTAGCTTCGCGGAAGCGTCGTATTCGTTAAGCGGGCCTGGAACAAAATAGAGATCGATGAATGCCTCGTAATTTTCCCGAAACTGTCTCGAAAACAGCGGGGCGTTTACATAAAACTCCCTATCGATAGAACGTTTTAAGGCGAGAGCATCGGTTGGCGGTTTCCATTTCCACTCACCAATGTAGTCAAAGTAGCAATAGAGATCGTTCAGTAGCGGAGCCAGTTTCGAATATACGTCTAGGCGTTTCTCAACAGCTTTTTGGCTAGCCCATTGAAAATGTTCAATGCGCTTAAGGTATCGGTTTAGCCAGAATCCAAAAATCGCGAGCGCGATCGGTGTTAAAGTCGATGCGGCTAGTTTCACTATTTCGAGAGAGGTCCAAGACTCCGGAGTTGTTGCCGGCATGTGAGCTCCACTAAAGCCTATGAAAAAAATACCGGGGCAAAATGCCCAATCGAATTCCTTGCGAGCCCATCAGCCAAGCCATTTCACGCTGCAATCTGCGCTTTTGGTTGAAACCTCGGATCAACGAGGTCTTCGGCACGCACCGGTTTTTCGATCCCGCCCAGCGTGAGTTGCAGATCGGCGGCGGTTTGCAGGCCGGCCATGTCGAGCCGGCAATCGAGTTCGAAATGGGGGCGTTCGCGGTCGACCGCGCGCCGCGCCGCGTCCTCGCTGGCGCCATATTGCCGGGCCGCCAGCTTGACCCATTCATCGGGATGCGCGGCGGCGTAATGGGCTGATTTCTGGCAGCCGCGCAACACGGTGCGGATGAATTCCGGATCGCGTTCGATGAGCTCGTCGCGGGCGACGCGGACGATCCATTGATAGTCCGGCAGATAGGCGTTCTCGAACCCGGCGGCCCAGAAATTCAGAACCCCGCGTTCCTCGCCGATGGAGACGTTGGGCTCGGTAATCATACAGGCGTCCAGCGTGCCGTCGGCGACCAGATCGACGACCCGGGGATAGTCGCCCAGCAACGGCACAATTTCGATGTCCGCGTCCGGGTCGAGCCCATGGTGACCTACGACCTTGCGCGTGATCCAGTCCGAACAGCTGCCAATTCCAAGCACACCGACCCGCTTGCCCTTCAGCGCGGCGTAGCTGTCGATTCCCTTTCGGACACAGAAATACAGATGGGCACGCTGGCGGCAGCCGCTGCCGACGATCTTGAAGCGATGACCCGCCGCGATGGCGTTGATCGCCGGTGGTGAGCCGAACTCGCCGATTTCCAACGCGCCGCTGTCGTAAGCGGCGGCGATTTCCGGGCCGCCGAAGACGACGTGCACCGACAGGTCCAAACCTTCGGCCTCGAAAATGCCCTTTTCGATTCCGAGCCGAACGGTAATGGCGCATTTGTCGGTCGGTGCACCGTATTGTACGGGCCGAAGTGCTTTCGTCGCTGCCATAGGTCGGTCTCCTCTCGTCGACGCTTATTCGTTACGTATCCGCATAGGCCGCCGCGTGCCAGGCCATTTGTTCGTCGCGGGCGGTCCGATAGCCGCGATAGGCGGCCTCGTGTGCGGCTTCGGCCTCGGCGGGGCTCAGGGTGCGACTATCCGGTTCTGATTCGAAATGTCCGTAAAGGTCTTCGCCGCGCACTAGGGTGGCCGGGACGCGGTGCGTTCCCTTGTGATGTACATGGGCGGGGATATAACTGATGCCGAAGCCGATGCGGCGGTCGTCCGACTGGTTGGGGCCAGAGCTGTGCAGGATCAGGGTGTGGTGACAGGAAAATTCGCCGGCCGTTAGCGGTACGGCGACGACGGGGTCGGCCTTGAAGTCTTCGACCACCGTCTGGCTGTTCAGATTGATACTGTTCGGGATCGCCTCGGCTGCGTGATGGAGCTGCCCCCAATCCGGGCTGCCGGGAATGAATGACATGCAGCCGCTTTCTTCCGAGGCGTCGGAGAGCGCGACCCAGGCCGACACGTGCTCGTGCGGATCGAGACCGAAATAGGTCGAGTCCTGATGCCAGGCGGTCACGCCGTCGGTGTGGGATTCCTTGATGAAGAAAGTAGCGTTGTAGATCAGAATGTCGGGACCGATCAGGTCCTCGACCACGTCGAGAATGGCGGGGTGACGCACCAGCTCGGCGGCCCAGGGCAACCTTGTATGGAGTTTGCGGGCAAACATTGGCGGCTGCGCCGTAAGCGGCCTGCCGAGCTCCGCCTCGAAAGCTTCGAGGGCGGCTCGGTAATGCGTGGTCTCCGCCGGGGTCAGCGCCGGCTGCGCGCCGAGAAACCCATCGCGGCGATAGCCTTCCACCTGATCGACCGTCAGCTTTTTCAACATGTGGCCTGCTCCCATTTGCGGTTCGCAGGCCATAATCATGCCGGATCGGCCGCCAAATTCCTATGGCTCTTCCAGTTCGGCGGTGAAAGCCGTGCGGCGGTCTACTTCTTACGTTTCTTCAGTATCTGTTTCTTCGCTGTTCTGATCGCATTTTCGGTCATGAAATCCAGAAGTTCCTGGCGGCTTTCGGTCGCCAGTGCCAGTCCCTGTTCGCTGGCGAATGTGAGCCACATATAGGCGGTGGCCATGTCGGTGTCGCGTTCCTGCGGGTCGGTGACCTCACCAATGACGTGTTTGGTGACAACGAGCATGGCAAGATTGTATTGCGCGATCGGGATGCCCGCCTCAGCGGCGATGCGATAAAGCCGGGCCGCTTCTTTGTTGTTTTGCGCGACACCAGCGCCGGTTTCATACAGCATGGCGATGTTGTTTTGCGCCGATACCTCGCCAGCTTCCGCCGCGGCTGAAAATACGACAAGCGCGTCGGAAAAGGCGGTCTCACCGAACGACTCACAACCGGCCGCCAAGTCGCCGTCGCAGACCAGAAACTGCTTGATGAGAATAGCCTCGACCACTGTCGGCACCGCACGCGCGGGACCGGCGAACGCCAGGCAGGCGAGTGTCGCGAATATGAATGTCCTCATCGCTGGTCTCCGTGAAAAAGGGCAGCCTATACTGCGCCGGCGGATGACGCATCGCCGTATAACACAGTCGTGACCGATAGGAGGTGCCGCGATGATTGTTGTGGTCTTTGAAGTAACGCCGAAGGAAGGCAAGGCAAAGGATTATTTCGATCTTGCCGCCACTTTGCGGCCGGAGCTGGAACAAGTGGACGGTTTTCTGTCCGTCGAACGGTTCGAGAGCTTGGCGACGCCGGGCAAATACGTCTCGCTGTCCTTCTGGCGCGATGCCGAAGCGGTCGCGGCCTGGCACGGCATGGCGAACCATGCGGCGGCGCAAGCGAGGGGTAAATCGGATATCTTTGCCGATTTTCGGATTACCGTGGGCGAGTCGATCCGGTCCTATACAATGGCCGACCGCGTTGGCGGCTAGTCGCCATTACAAACGTAATCCATCAGCTGCTGCATGAAGTCTTCACCCTTGGCAACCTGTTCTAGCGCGATGAATTCGTCCGGCTTGTGTGCCTGGGCGATATGTCCTGGACCGCAAACAACGGTGGGTATGCCGGCGCGTTCCATGAACAGGCCGGCTTCTGTGCCGAACGCGACCTTGCCATGATTATTGCGGCCGGTCAGCCGTTTAACCAGCGCGACGATGTCTTCGCCGGGATCGATATTGAGACTGAAATTGGTGCCGATGTCTTCGAAGGTAAATCCGGTCGCGGCATCGATTGCCTGCATCGCCGGTTCTAGTTGCTCGCGCGCAAAGGCTTCGATCTCATCGACATAGGCGTTCGGGTCATCATCGGGTAGGTGTCGTATTTCGAACTCGAAGACACAGCTGTTCGGTACGATGTTGAGCGACACACCGCCCTGAATAACACCGACCTGGATCGTCGAGTGGGTCAGATCGAACTTTTCATCGAACGGGCCTTCCTTCTCGATCCGCCGCGCAATGAATTTGATGTGGGCGATTAGTTCGGCGCCGTATTCGATGGCGTTGACGGCGTGCGGAGCTAGGCTCGAATGTGCTTCCAGCCCGCGGACATGAACCCGTAGTTTGCGTTTGCCCTTGTGCGCGACGATGACGTCCATGCCCGTGGGTTCGCCGACGATGCACATGGCCGGGCGTACCGGCATATCGCGGATGATTTCCACGAGGCGCCGGGCGCCGAGATGGCCGACTTCCTCGTCGTAGGAGAAGGCGAGATGGATGGGTGTCTCCAGCCCGCGTTCGAGCATCTCGGGTGCATAGGCAAGCGCGATCGCAATGAAGCCCTTCATATCTGCCGTGCCACGTCCGTAGAGCCGCTCGTCCGCTTCCCGTGCCACGAATGGGTTGCTGGTCCATTTCTGTCCATCGACAGGAACGACGTCGGTATGCCCACTCAGCAAGATGCCGGACTTGTCTTGCGGACCAAGTGTTGCATAAAGATTTGCCTTACGTTTCTCGTCGTCATAGACGCGCAGGCAATCGATACCGAGCTTGTTCAGGTAAGTTTCGACATAGTCGATGAGTTCAAGGTTCGACTCGCGGCTGGTGGTGTCGAAACCGATCAGGTCGCGGATCAGGTCTAGGCTTTTCAGGGGCATGTGATTCCTTTCAACACAGGGGCCTCCCTTACCATTTTAAGGGACCATCGGCGAGTGTGAGTGCCAGGAAAGAGACCGTGATGACGGAACACATCGTCGACAAAAGTACGGCGGTCGATGAACGGGCTTCGTAGACGCCGTATCTTGCCGCGATGAGGTAAACATTCGCGCCCATCGGCATCGCGGCAGACAGCACCGCTACGGAGCGCCAGACCGGATCGACATCTGGCAGCAGCGACATCGCCAGAAACATGAAGAGGGGATAGGCGAACAACTTAAGCATGACGAGAAAACTCGTTTCCCAAATCCGTTCCGAAATAGGCAATCCGGCGAGCGTGGCGCCCATCGCGAACAGGGCGCATGGCACCGTCGCGCCTTTCACGAGGACGACCAGCCCGTTGAGCAACGCCGGTAGATCCAGGTCCAACAATGCGACGGCGGCGCCGATCAGGACCGACATGACGACCGGATTGCGAAGCACAGCCGTCAGAGCTGTCAAAGGGACGCGCCAAAGTTGGCTGCGGTCGACGCGCTCGATTTCGATCAAGGCGACGGTAAAGGGCATAATAATGCCGTTTTCGATGGTAATGAGTAGCGCCATGGGTAGCGCTGCTTCGGCGCCGAAAAGCTCTGTCGCGATCGGCAGGGCAATGAAGACCGTGTTGCCGAAGGAACAGGCAATCCCCTGTATCGCCTGCTCGGTCAGGGTGCGGCCGAATATCCAACGTGCCGCAGCCATGCCGGTCAAGTGCACAGTGATTGCCGCGGCCAAACAGGTGAGAACGAAGGACCCGTCGAAATTTTCCCGCAACGGCGCCGTCGCCATGTTGTGGAACAGCATCAATGGCAGTGTGAAATAGAAGACGAAACCGTTCAGGCCTTGAATTCCGGGCTGATCGATCATCTTCCGGCGCGCCGCAAAATAGCCTGCCAGGATCAGACAGAATAACGGCAGCGTGACGGTAATGATAAGCAGGTCGATCTTCCTAGATTAGCGGGATGCTACTTGTTGGTGATACCTTTCCCACCTAAGGCAATGATTGTGTCTAAGTCGTAGCCGAGTTCCTGTAAGATTTCCATCGTGTGTTCGCCGACGGTGGGTGCCGATCCAAGCGGTGTATCCTGGACGAGCGGTTCGATACCCGGCACGTTGGGGATTGGCACGCGCCCTATGCCGGGTTGCTCGAGCCAACTGATTAGACCGGTTGCCTTCACTTGCGGGTGGTCGAGAAATTCGAGGTGGTCGTTGACCTTCTCGTGCATTGTGCCATTGGCGGCCAAGTGTTCGCTGAGCCAGGCGGAATCATGTTTGGCGAATTCCGCATTGACGATCGGTGCCAACTCGTCGACATGTTCCAGCCGCAATTTACTTGTTTTGTACTTCGGATTATCGGCCAGATGGTCCAAGCCCAGCATTTTGCAGAAAGGCGGCCATTCCGTTTCCTTGAACATGAGAAGGTTCATCCAGCCATCGGCAGTCGCGAACATGCCGGCGGGATAACGTCCCGGCTTGATCTCGCCTTGTTCCTTGACGTTTGAAATCATGCGGACGACCTGCAGACAGGCGGTACCTTGCATCAAATTAATATCTATGTAGCGGCCACCTTCGGTATCGCGTTTCGCATACAGGCTCGCGGATAGGGCCTGAAAGCCATAGAGCGCGGTCGCCATGTCGCAGACGATGATATTGATCCGATGCGGGATTCCGTCATTTCCCTTATTCACTGACATTAACCCCGTGAAGGCCTGTAGCACCGGGTCCATGGCCGGCCGCTCCGCCATCGGACCGGTCTGTCCGAACCCGGAAACGGCAAGGTAAAGGATACCAGGGTTTCGCTTTGATACATTCTCATAATCGAAACCGAGTCGTTTGATCACGCCTGGCCGAAACCCCTCGATAAAGACATCCGCTTCGTCGAGCAGTTGGTTCATGATTTCCACGCCTTCGGGCGATTTCACGTCCAGGGCGATGCTGCGTTTGCCGAGATTAGCGGGTACGGAGAACGCCGAGTGATCCTCATAACGTGTGCTGATATAACGCGACCAGTCGCCGGCCAGCGGCTCGACTTTCACGACATCGGCGCCATACTGCGCCAACAGCATCCCGACGTAGGGACCGGCTACACCTTGGCTCAGATCGACCACTTTCAGGCCCTTGTAGGGCGCCTCGTAACTCATCGTGCATTCCTCTTCGTGAGATGGTTGATTAGCGGCTGTCAATGGTCATACTCAGGAGGGTATAAGCCGTCATCCGACCGCGCATTTAAGGCGGCTTTGACCGAGGGAGCAACTATGAACCTGGAATTTTCTGGCGAACATTTGGCATTCCAGCAGACTGTCCGAACGTTCCTCGAAGAAAATTTGCCATCCGACATCCGCGACAAAATGAAGGGCGGCTTGCGGATGGAACGAGACGATCACATCCGTTGGCAGGATATCCTGGCGAATAAGGGCTGGATGGCACCTGCTTGGCCGGCGGAATATGGCGGCTGCGGCTGGGATACGGTCGAGCGTTATATCTTCGATGAGGAATGCGGCCGAGCCGGTGCTCCGCGGGTTATCGCCTTCGGTACCAAAATGGTCGGACCGGTCATCTACACCTTCGGGTCGGAAGAGCAGAAAGCGAAATATCTGCCGCGCATTCTCAAGAATGAGGATTGGTGGTGCCAGGGCTATTCCGAACCGGGTTCGGGGTCGGATCTGGCGTCTCTCCAAACCAAGGCCGCGCGCGACGGTGACCACTACATCATCAACGGGACGAAGACTTGGACGACCTTGGCCCAATGGGCGGATATGATGTTCTGCCTGGTGCGCACAAGCTCCGAAGGCAAGAAGCAGGAAGGTATTTCCTTCATGCTGATCGATATGAATCAACCTGGTGTCGAGGTGAAGCCGATCATCACGATCGATGGCGGCCATGAGGTCAATATGGTCCATCTGACCGACGTGAAGGTGCCGGTTGCGGATCGCGTTGGCGAAGAGAATAAAGGTTGGACCTATGCCAAATATCTGCTGCAGCACGAGCGCGGCGGGACGGCGGGGATCAGCAATTCCAAGGCGAAAATCGAGCGTCTTAAGGAGATTGCCGGTGGCATCAAGACCGGTGGTGAGACACTGATGGACGACATCGATTTCAAGCGCGATGTGGCGAAAGTGGAAATCGAACTCCAGGCGCTGGAATATACCGATCTACGCTATCTCATGACCGCGGCAAGCGGTGCGCCGATCGGGGCCGAAGTCAGCATGCTCAAACTACGTGGCACGGAAATTCAACAGCGGATTTCCGAATTGCTGATGCAGGCGATGGGCTATTACGCCAATCCCTACATGCCGGAAGCCATGGAATAT
>JAJFJB010000144.1 GCA_021774435.1 Alphaproteobacteria bacterium | reverse complement strand
GCGCGCATTTTCAGCGAATACCAAGATCATAACGACAGCCGACGAAATGCTCGCAGAACTGACAAATATTATCCGTTAACCATTATTGCAGCGGCCAGACTGCGCATTCACTTCTCTCCCCAACTCCCAGGCCCGGATCCATTCCGGGCCTTTTTTCTATAGTTTCCAAGACCGAGCGCGTCGCAGCGGGATAAAAAATCCAATCGAAAATGATCGCTCCAGGGCTCGCGACTTTACGATTTATTTAAGAATTCGGCGTTTACTCAGTACCACTAGGCGTTTGAGTGACCTCACCAGAGTTTGCCCGGCGCTGATAAAGAAACAGGCCAAGTTCATGCCCGCGACCCTGGGGATAAGAAATTGAGCAACACAGATTTAACTGAAGTCTGTCCAACACCTACCCCTATGGTAATCGGGCCAGATGGTAAGCCGATCACCATGGCGGATCTGCCGCCGCCCAATACGAAACGATGGGTCGTCAGGCGGAAAGCCATTGTTGTGTTCGCCGTGCGCGCGGGATTGCTTTCCCTAGAAGCCGCTTGCGAACGCTACAGCCTGTCGATTGAAGAATTCATGTCTTGGCAGCGTTTGATTGAAAGTCATGGCATGCGCGGTCTGAGAACCACGCGCCTACAGCAATACAGAAACTCTCGGACGAGACGGCGGTTTTAAATTCGAATTTGTAGCTGAACCTAAGTGTCATTCAAACTTAGGTACAAATTTGTGTATAGATGTAATAAAATTCGCGGCTGTTGCGCGAATATTACATCAATTTGACGTGCAATTCTTGCCATTGCAACTAACACACACCGATCTTCGATAAAATAAACTTGCGTATTTTTCAAACTGGGCAATTTTTGCCGAGTTTTAACTTCACTTTTACTAAAATGTTGTGTATCTCTAACTGGAACGATTCGTGCATTACGCTTAGTTGTCCGTTGTAAACGAACAGGCGCGAAAGTTTTCACAAGCTTGAGCTTGTGACAGTGAGTTATGCAAAGGCAGTGCGCATTGAGCGGCCAGTGAGGTAATTCGACGTGGATGCATTTCTGCAAATATTACGCAATATTGGGACCGTGCGCCTTGGCGCAATGGCGAGTGTTGCTGTTGGGCTCGTGGCTTTCTTCATCTACCTGACGACCCGGTTGGCGACCCCCGGCATGGCACTTCTGTACGGTGGTTTGGACGCGTCCGATGCGGGCCAAATCATTGGTCATCTTCAGGCGCAAAGCGTGCCCTACGAATCGCGTAATAAAGGTGCGGAAATTTGGGTGCCGACGAGTCAAGTTGGCACAACACGCCTTTTCATTGCCGAACAAGGTTTACCTGGTGGCGGCACACTGGGCTATGAAATTCTCGATCGCGACAAAGCCGTCGGAACATCGAGCTTCATGCAGAATCTCAACCGAGTCCGGGCGCTTGAGGGTGAAATATCACGAACGATCATATCGTTGGGGCCGGTCAAGAGTGCACGGGTCCATTTGGTATTACCACGACGAGAGCTCTTTACCCGCGATCGACAGGATCCGAGCGCGTCAGTCGCACTGCGTATGCGAGGGGCGACACGATTGGACCGGAGCCAGGTTTTAGCGATACAGCACCTTGTGGCGGCGGCCGTCCCCGGTTTGCAGCCGTCCCGCATATCAATTGTCGATGATCGAGGAACACTATTGGCCCGCCTAGGCGATGGCGATGGCAGCCAATTGCAAGGAGAATTCACACCGGATGAGCAGCGTGTCGCCTTCGAGTCGCGCATCGGCAATCGCCTCACCAACCTGCTCGAGCGAACCGTCGGGTTTGGCAAAGTCCGTGCTGAAGTACGCGCGGATATAGATTTCGACCGCATCGAAACCAATCAGGAAACCTACGATCCAGAAGGACAGGTCGTTCGTTCGACCCAAACGATTGAAGATTCCAGTCAAAGTAAAGAAGGGGAAGCTGACGCCGTCTCAGTTGGTCAAAACTTACCGGATGCAGGTCAGGTCGGTGGTGGTGCCGGCAGTCAAAACCAGTCCAATAGAACCGAAGAAGCCGTTAATTTCGAAATTTCCAAAACCGTTCGCCGCAGCGTCCGGAACGCTGGCAAGATCAATCGGATGTCTGTCGCGGTTCTTGTCGATGGCGTCGTAACCGCCGGCGAAAACGGGGAAGAAACCTATCGGGCACGCAGCGCCGAGGAGATGGAGCAGATCGAAAAACTAGTGCGCTCCGCGATTGGATTCAATGATGAGCGCGGCGATACGATCGAAGTGGTCAATATGCGCTTCGCAGCTTCAGTGGCTGGGGATGAGGATCTCATTAGCGATGAGATCTTTGGTTTCAAGCAAAATGACCTGCTGCGACTGGCGGAAGTCGTCGTCCTGGCGACCGTCGGTATTCTTGTCATTCTCCTGGTCGTCAGACCGCTGATCAGCAAGGTATTCGAAGCAACCGCCGCAACTGCCGAGGCCATTGCGCAATCGACGGAGCAACAAATGTTAACGGATCAGTCCGGCGGCATGGCGCCCGCACTCGCCGGTCCCGGTGCAGCCGGTGGCGGCGTTCCCATGGCAATGGGGGGCGCGGGCATGGCTGGAGGACCACCAGGTGCGCTTTCCGCCGACGAAGACGAAAGCATGATCAATCTCAGCAATATTGAAGGTCGCGTGAAAGCGTCCTCACTGCGGAAAATAGGCGACATCATCGACAAGCACCCGGAGGAAGCCGTCTCAATTATGCGTACCTGGATGTATCAGGATAGCTAACCGTTAGACCCCATATTGAATTTTCGCACCGTCGGGTGCGGCGAAGTCGGCACCAATTAACTGATTTAGCGTAAAGGAAAAGAGTCCTCGCGTGGAGAAAAAGAAATACCCTCCCTATCTCTTCGATGTTGATTTCGATGCGTCTGCGCTGCCGCCCGAACCAGAAGTTATAGAAGAAGCGCCGCCGCCGCCGACATTCTCTAGCGAAGAACTTCAGGCCGCGCGCGACGAAGGATTCGCGGCAGGCAAAGCCGAAGGTATTGCTGAATCAAACGACGTATTAGAGCGTCAAATTGGCGATATACTTGCCAGTATCCAGAATAACTTTATGGCGCTGGTTTCCGCGCAAACTGAGGCAAATTCAACAACGGAGCGGGATGCGGTGCGGGTGGCATCGACAATCGCCAAAAAACTAGTCCCGGAATATGCCAGCCAGCACGGCATCACTGAAATCGAAGCCTTTACGCAAGCCACACTTTCGACATTATTTGCCGAAGCGGAAGTCGTCATAAGAGTACCGGAACCGGCCACTGACGAATTGACGACCCGGCTGGAACCTGTTGCCATGGCAAGCGGGCTTTCCGGCAAACTGAAAGTCGTTCCCGACCCCACGCTAGGACCGGCAGATTGTAAACTGGAGTGGGGAAATGGCGGCGCGGAGCGAAATTGCGAACAGCTCCTGTCCGAAATCGACACGATCATTGAGCGTTTCATCGGGCATGGAGAACTACCTTCGGTTACTTCTCCGGTATCCGTCGATGACAGCGAACAGGGCGAAACAGAGAATTCCGATACACCCAATGGGATACAACAGACGGAACCGGATTCGACTGTTTTGACGGACCCGACCACGATTGCGGAAACGCCTTTAGAGACACCGGACCAGAATATTTCACCGGAATTGGTCGAAAGCGTGCCAGCGGAACCCGAAACGGAGGTTTTACCGGCGGAAGAAGATTTTGCCGAAGAGATGCAGGTAGTGGAAGCGGAACAGCAGGAGGTGGAAGCCCCCGCGATGGACGTCCCTGCCAAGGAAGCAACACAAGTCTCGAAAAATGAAACGGCACCCATTGA
The DNA here is from genome assembly GCA_021774435.1 of Alphaproteobacteria bacterium. Classification (GTDB taxonomy): domain Bacteria; phylum Pseudomonadota; class Alphaproteobacteria; order UBA8366. The sequence continues at coordinate 7 of JAJFJB010000144.1, read as the reverse complement.
AGTATCA
>JAJFJB010000143.1 GCA_021774435.1 Alphaproteobacteria bacterium | reverse complement strand
GCTCAATTCCTGGAAAATCGCCAATACAGATCAAGGAAAGCGTACCTTGACCGATCCCGGACGTGGCAAACCAGTCGAGAATTTGCAGCAGTTGAAGCTGATCCAAGAGATCATGCTCGAACCAAAGTGTGATTGCATCGTAAGAAGTTGCGGCCGCCAGCTGCTCGTCGCGATGGCAAAACGTCGCCAGCGCGTCTTCTTCCTTGGGATAGTTCTCGGCGAAGTACGCGGCGCGCTGTTGTGACGTCGCGGCCAGATCGAGGCCGTCGGGGAAGGGGCCCTCGAACATGAGGTCCCACCAGGGTAGAACCTCCCCTTCAATTTCCGCAGCCCTCAAAAGCTCGGCTGCGCCGTCGCCGTTGGTGATGTTCAGCTGTTTCGGCATGGAAAGGCGATTGCTCTACATCACCTTGCGCAGGACATGGCGCCGATTTTTCGTGTGCGGGCGTACTTCTGCAGGCCAGCGGCCTTTCTCAGATTCTGCGGCCCAGGCCTCGCCGGTCATGACATCGGGCCGTTCGAGTTCGTAAATCACCGAATAACGGGGCTCACCATCAGGATTTACGCGCCGATGCGAGCCGGCGGCGCTGGCATCCAGGTCTTCCAGCCGCATACGCGTGGCAGAAATGACGCCAGGCACTTTAAGAATATTGGGGACGTGTTCGGTGTCGTAGACATCATTGAACAGGTCTTCCTTGTCGGCTTCGACATCCATGCTGACGATAAAGAGGTATTTCGCGGTAATCGGCATAACGGTTCTCCTATGGCGCCGTCCCTACCTGCAGCAAATGACTGACGCAACGCGGACAATCGCTGCTGCCAAAGCCCGGCAGAGGGTGATGATACTGCGGACACATTACAAGTGTTTGAACAAGCGCGCATTCGTTGCTGCCGGGGATCGGAAAGGCGGCAAGGGTGTCGGCATTTTCGGTTAGGTGATCGATATGCCAGTGGCGGCGCTTGCCGCGCCGCAAATGCCGGGCGATGCGCGCTCTTAATCCGCCGGGTCCACGTGCGCTGCCTGCGTAAATATAGTGGCCCTTGGGTATTTCGGTCGCTGCAAGCGTTGTTATCGGCAATGTGATCGTGTGAGCGGTATTAAGCAGGATGAGATAGGCGCCAGGTTCACGGGTGACGCCGTCTGCCGACGTCGCGACGTTTACGCCAAACCGTTGGGCAAGGTCGCTTTGAATGTCTGAAATCAACCGATGCATTTCATGCCATTCGGGAATCTTAGTCTTTCAACGCTGTCTCGTGGCCATCCTAACTGATAGTTTAGCGTAGCGCCGAGCCGACGGCATCGTTCGTCAACAACAGAGCAATAATAATTTAATGCCGGATAGCCGCCCGCTTGTCGGAATTGCTTATTTTTCCGCTGCTATTTTTTTGACCGCAACGGTCGATGCGATTTCGAAATACCTGACCTTAGAGATGCACGCCTTCCAGGTCGTGTGGGGCTATTTCGTAGGGATATTCCTTTTCGTGCTTTGCTACGTGGCAGTCACACGGATGCCATCGCGGGACATTTTTTTGACACGGCGCTTGCCCTTGCAAGTTCTTCGGGCAGCACTGCTCGTGTTTACGATTACGACGTTGTTCACCGGTTTGGCATTTATTCCCTTGGCCGAAGCGACGACGATTACGTTTTTGGCGCCGCTGATCATTGCCGCTTTGTCTGCGCCCATATTAGGGGAACGTGTCGGTATTCACCGTTGGTGCGCTGTTATTATCGGCATGAGTGGTGTGTTGATTGTCATTCGGCCCGGTGGCGATGTGGTGCAGTGGGCCGTGCTGCTGCCGCTTGCCGCGGCGTTTGGATTTGCGACATTCCAGATAGCGACCCGTCTGCTGGCGTCGACGGAACCAACTTTCGTCACCCTATTCTATACCAGCGTCGGCGGGGCACTGATGTCCAGCGTGATCGTTCTCTTTATTTGGCAGCCGTTGAACCTTCGGCAAGTGGCAATATTGCTTGGCATCGGTGCGCTTGGCGCGGGGGCGCATCTTAGTTTCATCCGTGCTTTTGAGTTTGCGCAGGCTTCTTTCCTGGCGCCATTCAACTATGTGAAACTGGTCTGGGTAACGGCCCTCGGGTATTTGATGTTCGGTGATATTCCCGCACAGCACGTGGTCGTCGGCAGCGCGGTTATCATCGCCAGTGGCCTGTACGTCTTATGGCGCGAACGACTGGAGGCGGCTTAGGTCAATCGAGAAGTGTTTCCTCGAGAAACGGGATCAGGATGCCATTGATCGCCGGTGCGTCTTCGACAAGGCCCATATGCCGAAGGCGAGGAACGATGGCCGCACGGGCATTGGGAATCAATTTAGCCATTCTTTGCGCCATTTCAGGCGAATTTCCGTGATCCTCTTCACAAGCGAGTGCGAGCGTTGGACATTGTATCGCGGTGATCGCATCGACGAGCGCGCGGTCGCCTTCGGCAAGAACACGATAGATTAATGGATAAACCTCCGGATCGTTGGCATTCATCCATTGCCGCACCCGATCGATAACGTCTGGGTTATGCGACGTAAAGCCTGCCGTGAACCAACGCTCCAATGCGGCCTCGGTCGTGGCGGTCAGACCGGATCGGATCGCAATTTCGAGCCGCTCCATCATGCCTATTCGCTGTTCCTCGTTCCTGCCATGGGCAGAGTTGAGAATTGCGAGTGCGGAAATGCGGTCCGGGTGGGCGACGGCAAAGGCCTGACCGATTAACCCACCTAGCGAAAACCCGACCAACGCGCAACGTTCCAGTTCCAACGTATCCATCAGCCGCACAGACTGATCGACCAGGTCGTCCATCGTATAGGTCTTAACTGGCTTGTCGCTGTCTCCATGACCAAGCATGTCGTAACGGACGACCTTGAAACGTTCCTCAAGCGGTGGCAACTGCGCTTGCCACATATGCCGGTGCAATCCCATTCCATGGATCAGTAGAACCGGTGGGCCGTCATTGCCGGAAATGGTCGCGACCGTGTCCGCAAACTTTTTAGTCGTCATAACCGCTTTACCTCAAATCCTTTGGCGCGCAAGAGAGCGACAACCCCTTGCTGTCCCGGGAGGTGTCCAGCGCCGACTGCGACCAATGCCTTACCCGACCCCTTCATAACGTGCGCGATCTGTTCGACCCATAATCTATTTCGCCGCACAAACAGCGCCTCGTGCAGATCCGGTAATTCGCTGCCGCGCATTTCCTTGAAGAGCTTATTGAATCCATTCGTGTTACCGGCGGCCCAGGCGTGCACGAGCTGATTTATCGCGCCTGATTCGCTTTCAATTTGTTTGATAGCGGCCATCAAAAACGCTTTTTCCGCTTCCTCGCTGAGTCTCGCAAAGACCTTGAATTGATCCTCAATGGTCTCGAAGTAGGCGAGCCTTTTGCCGGCTGCGTTGGCCATTGACGCAATCACGGAATCTACGCCGGAAGTCGGGTCGTATCCTTGTTGGGCCATATGCATGAGACTGAGTTGAACCGAGGCAAGCCAGGGCCTCAAAGGCTCGAGGCCCTCGGGTGCGATGCCGAGCTTGGCCGCGGCTTTCGCAAGTCTGTTGCTGTCGTTGGGGCCAAGAATCGATGACAAAGTCATGAAATTCGCGTTTTGGCCCAACTGCAATGTCAACGTGCGAATGCGCCCTGCATGGCTTGGGTTCAAATCGAGCTCCAGAATCACGGTGTCAGCGGCCGCGAAGACGGTGTCGAAGCGCGTTGTCCGCCATCGAACCTCCGGCGGCAGCAAATGCACAGTGCCGAAAAGCCAAATTTCGCTATCGGAATCAGAGAGGCGCCACATTGCAGGTGATTCTGCCCGCGCTGTTGTGGTTACGAACAAAAAGGCGAAGGCAGCTATAATCGGAAGCAGGTGTGTCCAAGAAAAATA
>JAJFJB010000142.1 GCA_021774435.1 Alphaproteobacteria bacterium | reverse complement strand
TCTGTACGAAGACCTTGTCACTTTTCGCATGACCGGTAAGAGATTTACGTCGATCAAGTCGGAACCCCATCCCTGGCTGGAAGCGGGGTCCGAATGGTTCAAGGGAACGCTCAAGCCGGGAGGTTTTTCCGATTTCAAGATGCAACAATCCTGGGGGTGGGTCGATGTGCCCGTCAAAATAAATGCCGCCTGTGATGTTATTGAACTCAGCACGGATAATGGCGGCGTCGAACTACAGAAACGGAAACGCAAGACAGCACGGCGAAATCGCGCATCGAGTATGAATCGCCGCCTGACCAATAGGGAAATCATCGCGGTCTTCAGCGACAGACATATCGGCAACTATCTGGGCGACTGGCGGATCGACTTCAATCGCAACCGGAAGTGGGATGGCGTCATAACGCGCTGGAATCAGACGGATGGCTACGGCACATGGACCGCGAAACGGGATATGCACTGCCTCAAGATCATCGATGTCGACGCCAAGGGATACGAAGTTCTGGACGAAGCCAACGGATGCTATCAGATCTGGCTGGATTCCGAATCCGGCGACCTCACGATGATCGCCCCGAAAAAATCCGCCAAACCAATCCTGATCGAAGAAGGCGTTTTTCTGAGCGACAAACAAGCCAGCGCGAAATAGGGCCTCTTGGCGCTTTTCAACGAAACGCCGGCATGACGTCCTTGGCAATCATCTCCAGATTCCGGTCGATATAGTCGTCCGGGCAGGCCGAGGTTACGAACACCGACGTCGCACCGGCATCGATATATTCACGCAGCCGCGCCTGACATTTGTCCGGATCGCCGGCCAGCCCGTATTTGTGAACCAGTTTGCTGAAATCCTGCGAGTACTGCGTACTAAGGCGGTCGGAGGCGTATTTCACCGCGGTGTCGTTATCCTCATGCACGGCGGTGAAGATATAGACGGCAAAGGTGAAGTTGGACATGTCCTGCCCCATCTCTTCGCCAAAGCCTTTGATCTTGGTAATGCTTTCGGAGAGCTGTTCGGGTGTGAACATATAGGGCAACCAGCCATTGCCGAACTTGGCCGCCCGCTTCATCGCCGCGTCCGTGCGCCCCGAAACCCAGATCGGCGGGCGCGGTTTCTGGATTGGCAGAGGCTTGAGACTGAAGTTTTCGAGCTTGGTATAGCGGCCGTCATAGGTGACATCGGTTTCGGTCCACACCCGCGTGATCACCTCCAGCGCATCGTCGGTCCGCGACCCGCGCTGCTTCACCGGGATTCCGCAGGCGTCGAATTCTTTGGGATTTTCACCACCGACACCCACCCCAAGCGTAAAGCGCCCGCCCGACGCGACATCGAGCGCCGCCCCCATCTTGGCCAGCAAGGCCGGCGGATAGAGCGGCACCAGGGTAATCGTGCTCATCAGCTTCACATGTTCGGTCGCCCCCGCCGCCACGGACAACGAAACGAGACCATTCGCGGAATCGCCGTAGAACGTCACATGCTCGCCGCACCCGATGATATCGAACCCAAGTCCTTCGATCTGCCGCGCCAGCCGCGCCACTTCGTAGGGAGAACGCAGAGCGGTACCGAATTCAATTTTGGTATCAGACATTCTATTTTTCCTTTAGTGGCGTACAAGATACTGCTAGCCGCGTGACGCGCGCATATAGGCGAGTATGGCGTATCGATTATTACGTGAGGCAATTTTGCAAATTCATACAGATGCTGCAATTATCAACGGCCCGGAAAGGTCGTTCAGCTTATTGCGAACCGAAAAATTGGGAGAGATCTAAATACGGCAAAGCCTTCGGCTAATTCCGTCTAAATCAGCAAATCAGTGGCTTGTAGGGATTTTTCCCGAAATCAAAGCTTGGAATACATCCAGTTTTCGTCGTCACACTAAACACAAGAACACGTCCTGGGATTCCGAATGTAGAGCTCACAATGCCGTTCGCCTTTTTCTTAACAATCGTTCCAGCACGGTCAGTATTCCAAGCGGCTTCAGCGCTATTTTTCGCGAATTCTTCAACCTCCTTTAACCCGGAAAATATAGCATTATACAATCTCGAAACGGTGCCAATTACTGTGTCGTGGTCGCCACCATTTGCAGCATTGTAAAATATTTTTATGGTGTGAATTCGGTTCTCCCTGCCAGCAAGGAACATCGCAAAAGGCAAATTGGATCCGACCGCACGCCAGCCCGTATAACCTTTGTTTCGCGACTTCGATAACTCAATTCGGAGGTGTTTCAGAAACCGACTATTTCCGTTTGAGGCGTTTTTCTGTGATTCATAAAAGTCTTCGAACGTCTGCAATGCAAGACTCTCCGCGCTCAATGATTCCGCCGTAATTACGAGCAATTGATTCCTGCTAACCGGAAACCAAGGCCCATCGTCATTGGCAATGACGGGGGTGGATAAACCCCCAAGCACACAGCCAAACAGAATCCAAAATAGTCTAACCCTGCGTTTCATTTCACCCATTTCTTGTATTTTTTTGAAGAGTACCAGCTTAAATTTTCACCACGCCTAATTCAAAGAATTTTTTTATCGTCGATCGATCTGATGAATTGCGATCTATGCCGTACTTGGGTCTTGTTTATTGCCGCTATGGCGAAATTGTTCATTATCCGACGCAATTCTTCACGCATACAGGAAAAAGTCCCATGACCAACCATATCCCACACAGAACCTACGGCACTGTGCCCAGCAGTGAGCAGGCGACGATGCCGGGTCTCGCCTTTGTCCAGGGGCTGGTCGCGGGCACACAGCCCCATAATACGATGGCGCAGACCTTGGGCTACGATATCGTCGAGGCTGAGAAAGGCCGTGTGCTGATTACCGCGACGCCGAACGGCGACCACCTCAATCCGCAGGGCACGGTGCATGGTGGGTTTTCCGCGACGCTGCTGGATGCCTGCATGGGCCTCGCCGTACAAACGACCTTGGAGCAGGGCTACGGATCGACCTCGCTGGAGTTCAAGATCACCTTCATGCGCCCGATCACGCCGGAGATCGGCATGATCCGCGCCGAGGGTACGATCCTGAAAAGCGGTCGGCGGATCGGCTATGCGGAGGGCAAGATCACCGACAGCAAAGGCACCCTGCTGGTCCATGCGACGACAAGCTGCATGGTCTTCGAACGCCCGGCAAAGGCGTGACCTCAATATTTTAATTCTGGGCGAAGCTCGCACCGACCTTTTTCGTCAACTCAGCCGGTGCGGCGGCTTTCTTCAGAAACGCGCCTTCATGCGTGGCATCGGAAAATTTGAGTCCCGCTTTCTTGATCGCGCCGTTTGCCACCTTCTCCAGCGGTGTATAGCGGGGATGGTGATGCTCCCGGTACGGATTATTCCGGGCCGCATTGTAGCAGCAGATCATCGTCCACCGCCGGTTCTCGGAGCGGTTCTGATCCGACCGGTGCAAGGTGTTGCAGTGAAAGAACAGCACGTCGCCCGCCGCCATTTCGGCATAGACCGTCTCCAACTGCTTTTCCGCCTGTTCGACCCGATTTAGGTCCGCTCCGACCTGATCGCCATCCAGCAGCCCGTGATCGATGCGGCCGAGATGGTGTGACCCCTTAAGGACCTGGAGGCAGCCATTGTCCCGGTTCGTTTCGTCCAGCGCGGCCATCGCCGAGGCCATGTAGGGAAACATGCAGCCATTATGGTACCAGTAGCCGTAATCCTGATGCCATTCCCAGGCACCGCCTTCCAGCGGGTCTTTCGCCGTCAGTTTGGAATGGTAGTGATAGACCTCTCCGCCAAGCAGATCCTCCATGGTGTCGACCATCTTCTCGGACCGCACCGCCATCCCATAGACGCTGTTGCCGGGATGGTTCCAGGTTACCATCTTGGTCGTGGCCCCTTTGGCATCGTTACGGTTATAGAGGTTATCCCGAATTGCCGGATCCGCCTCCATGGCGCGTTTCAGCAGAGCCGCCTCTTCGGGATCGAAAAATCCCCGGACCAAGATATAGCCGTCACGGTCGAAGGACGCGCGTTGCGCCGGCGTCAAAATACTAGTCATGCGATGTTTCCCGAACCCGAATTGCCGATCAAACGCCGTCGACCAGCAAGGCCTCGGCCGACGAGCCGGTATTGCGCAGGTCGATCAGCGGGCGATAAGCCGGATCGCTGTGCCACGCCTGCGCCGCATCGCGCGTCGGAAATTCGAGAACAACGACAACGGTCGGCACATCGCGCGCACCTTCGATCCGGACCGCTTCGGTGCTTCTGATAATCACTTTGCCGCCGTGCTTCGCGACAAGCGGTTTCACCTTCTCTCCATATTCCGGCCCCCAGGAAGGGTCTGTGATATCGATCTCAAACATCAGATAGGCAGCCATATGCGTTCTCCCTGTATTGGTTATATCTCGTCCCGCAGTGAAAAATGGGCACTTTAACCCGCCAATTCCGCGATTAGACGTATACTCTCGACTGTGGGGAACCGCACTTGGAAAGTACCGAGCGGTAGCGCCGTGTAGCGGCTAAGCCGGTCTTTGATCCGGTCGCGCGGGCCGCACAGCGCGACTTCGTCGATAAAGCTGTCATCCACCGCCGTGACCGCTTCCTTGCGCTGCCCGTCCAGAAACAACTTCTGAATACGGTCTGCCATGTCGTCGAAGCCAAGTCGGCGCACATTCGCGTTGTGAAAATTGACCTCCCGCGCGCCCATGCCACCAATATAGTGCGCGTAGTAAGGCTTCAACCGGTCGCGGCATTCCTGCGCATCGTCGCCGAAAGCAATCGGCACGGCGGGCGCCAGATCAAAATTGTGGAAGCCTTTGCCATTGCCGGCCTTGGCGAACCCTTCGAGCAGCAATTTCTCCATCGCGGGAAACTTCTCCGGCGAGAACATGCCGGGCACGTTGCCATCGGCAATCTCGGCGGCCAGAATGGTATTCTTCGGTCCCATGGCCGCCAGATAGATCGGCATGCCCGGCCGGGGATGCGGGATCGCCTTCAGCGGCTTGCCGAGCCCGGTCGCCCCCTCGCCCTTGTAAGGCACCTGATAATATTTGCCCTGATATTCGACCGGCCCTTCCCGCTCGAATATCTTGCGCACGATTGCCACATATTCCCGGGTCACGCCGAGAGGCTTG
>JAJFJB010000141.1 GCA_021774435.1 Alphaproteobacteria bacterium | reverse complement strand
GACTGGGACCGCATGCACCGGGTCAATGCGAAGGGCGTATTCTTCTGCTTGCAACGCGCTGCGCGGCAAATGATCGAACAAGGTGGCGGGCGCATCATCAACATGGCGTCGGTTGCGGGACGCGGCTTTAAGGGAACTTCGAACGCGGCTTATGCAGCGAGCAAGGGCGCCGTAATCGCCCTGACCAAAACCGCCTCGCAACAGCTCGGTCAACACAACATCAATGTGAACGCAATCTGCCCAGGGGTCACGCTTACGCCACTGGTCGACCAGATGATGATCGATCGCGCCAAGCAGCAGAACAAAAGTGTCGACGACATTCTCGCTGACCTCTCGCGCCCCATCCCGATCGGCCGACCGAACACGCCGGAAGATATCGCCGCGATGGCAGTCTTCCTCGCCAGCCCGGGAGCCAGGAATATTACGGGGCAGGCTTATAACGTCGACGGTGGATTGGTGACGAGCTAGAGAGCGCCCGAAAACACGCCAGTTCTATGGAAACCTTAAAAAAGAACAGCCTGCCGCTTATCATCTTCATCGCTGCAATATGGGTTGTGGAGCTTATCAACTGGTTTCTCGGGCACCGGTTGGCCGTGTGGGGAATTTTGCCACGCCATATAAGCGGATTGATCGGAATTCCGCTTGCACCATTTCTGCATGGAGGCATCGGGCATGCCGCTTCGAATTCACTGCCTCTGCTGATTTTGGGGGGGCTTACACTGATCGGCGGCAGAACGAGATTTTGGATATTGACCGTTGGGATTATTCTTTTATCCGGCATTCTCGTCTGGCTGTTTGCCCGTGAAAGTCTTCACATCGGTGCGAGCGGGTTGGTGTTTGGATATTTTGGTGCCTTGCTCGCCCGCGCCTTCCTGGATCGCGGGATCGTTTCTATCGCCATTGCCTGTGTCACCATGATCCTCTATGGCGGAATCCTTTGGGGTATTTTGCCATTGCAAAGCCACATCTCTTTCGAAGGGCATCTGTTTGGCCTTATCGCCGGTATCGCCGTCGCCTGGCTGGATCAAAGGTACCAGCCCAAGACTAATCAGGCTTCCTAGATCAGGTCGCGGTTTGTTGGTATCGCTGATGGCGATCCAACAACCGCATGGATCTGATCGATCTCGTTGATAATTAAGCACCTTCACAGCATTAAACGGAACCGAAAACGGTTCCGTTTAATGCTGATGTGCTTAGCTACCCGAACTCGTCGCCCGCGCGCCGAAACCGCCTCTCGCGACCGTTCGGGTTCGCGCCTGAGGCTGACGGGTCTGTGACGCGGCAACGCTGGAACGGCCGTCTGCGGTCCTGTTGCTGATACGGCTGTTCCCCGCGGTGTAAAATCTGTTGGGATCGTCGCTGGGCCGGTAGAGCGGCTGGGTGTAGATTGTCGAGCCACCGCGAGGCGCCAGCATGTAACCCATCATGAAGGGCAGCCATATGGAGCTACCGGACGAAGTTTGTTGCCGGTAGCAACGGTCGTAGCCGAAATCAGAGTAGCAACTGCCACTGTTGGCATAACGAGGCGCTGCGCGTTGATGTTCCTTCTTTGCCTTCTCGAACTCTGTCTCACAAGTTGCTTTGTCGTGGATACCTGCCTTAACGCAGGACTCAACCGAGGTATAGGTCAGCGCCTCTTCCTGTGCTTCGCCACAGGCGGCAAGCGTGAGCGCGCTCGCCCCCAGAAGTGCCAGTTTGAACATAGTTGCGCGTTTCATTCGGACGACTCCTTTCCTAAGCCGTCATGCTGGCGGCATTAAGGATTCCCCCGACCAGAGAGGCCGCACCGAGCCAAATACCGGCTGCGACTTCGCCTGATTCGATACGTTGTGAAATTCGAGGCATCGGCAAGCGAACAAGAAAATAGACACCAAGCTGGACGATCATCGCGACGATGCCCCACAACACCAGATCGATAACACTGAGCGAATTCAGCATGACACTGGCCAATGGCAAGGCAAACCCGATGAGACTGCCGGAAATCGCTGCCGCCGCTGCTGGCGAATTTTCACGGATGAGCTTGATTTCGTTATGATGGGTGGCCGTCGAATAGACCAGGATGAACACAAGCGTTAATACCGTTGCCGTCGCAAAATACGCCAAGAACTCCAACAGGCTCGGTAAAAATCCAACAAATATTTCGCTCATCTTAAACTCCTGGGTGAAGGTCTGTATTCTCGCGGACCGCCGCCAGCCAAGGCGTGCTGCCTAAATCACTTTTAACGTTGCCAATTCCAAATCGACGCCAATCATTATCTCGACGGTTTTTTCATCATTGTAGGATTCGGCCGAAATCAGCAAATATTCATTCTTCCTATCGTCATCCAGATTGCGGCCATACAGCATACCCTGGTGATAAATTTCGTCGCATTCATCCGACTCGGGATCTTCATAGACCGATTCCCAAAATGCGACCGGTTCAGCGTAACCATCCGTCTCGTCGAACCAGATACGTTCATATTCCGTGCCATCCTGTAAGACAAAAGAGGGCAGACCGATCTTGCCGCCCTTCGCTATCCACTGCGCCCATTCCCCTTCACTGCTCGGATAGTAGCTTTTGAAAGGTGCGAAAAGCGTAATCTCCTCCACATGCTGGTCTTCCATACCATTCTTGGTGAGGACCTGAACCATGCCGTCGTTGGCGGTGTAGTATCGATGAACGTAGGCGCCATCGCCGAGGTCGATATAGCCCTGAGCGACAATAATTATTGTTTCGTCGGGTAGCGGAATATGAAGATCATCCGCGTGCATCCGTAAGGGTAGCGTATCGATATCGACTGCAGCGCCCATGCGCAGCCCTAGCGGCATCGCGAATTCATCCTCCTCCTCTGCATTGGAGAATTTTTCCTTAAGCTCTTTGGCGCCGCTTTTGAAGAGAGATTTCATTGCGCTGCCGAACATATTGCCTCCTTACGATCCGATTTCAATTGCCGCCCAATGCAGCGGTCACGCATTCAAAGCAGACCAATCTATATCACCTGCTTCGACTCGCTTTGCCGACATGAAGTAGAGAATCGCACCCGCTGTGACCCGATAATCGATGGGTGCGTTCAAAACGAGGTCGTCTCCAAGTGGGCTCTTCGCAACACCAATGAGCGTGACGTCGTGTGTTGCCTTGAGTTCCGAAAACAACTCGCCGTACGCCACTTCGTGAATATCGTCTGGCACCTTGAGGCTGAACTGGGTTGGACCGTCCAGCGTCGACAGGAGCTGACGCTGAACGCGGCTGGATCCGGGGTCCTGTGCCGAGCGCACCATCAGTTCGATCGATAACGAGACGTTACATTCAGCATGAGGGCAGTGCGCGTGCAGCAGGTCGGCGAAGCTACGCTGTTCGAAATAGACAACCATGTGCGCATCGCTACTAATCGCCGCCGCGCCCAGAGCCGCCCCCAGGGTTTCATCGTCATTGTGGCCCAGGACGATGATGTAAGCCGCCTGCCCGATCGCGGCCCGATGCAAAAGGTCGGGAGAATTTAGCGCAGCTGCCCGAACGAAGCGGACCT